>CAZWNO010000039.1:25780-32231 GCA_964635845.1 uncultured Chromatiales bacterium | reverse complement strand
GCGCGACTCGATCAGCCGTTTGAGTTTCGGATGCGGAGTGAATTCCGGAGGGAAGGTGGTCAGCGCGTGCATGATCTCGTCGAGCACGTCGCGGTCGACGTTGGTGTCGACGCGTGCGCCGACGCTCTCCTCGATCTCGCGGAAGACGTGCGCGATATCGACCTCGGGCGGACCGGCTTCCTTCGTGCTGTCGAACGCGCTTTCGATGGACTTGTGGAAAGACTCCAGCGCGTCCTCGGCTTCCTGGATCGTGATGTCGCCCCTGTTGACCAGTGCCTCGGTGTAGAGCTTGCGCACGGTGCGCTTGTCCTTGATCTTCGCGTACATCAACGGCTGCGTGTAGCTCGGATCGTCGCCCTCGTTGTGCCCGTGGCGGCGGTAGCAGATCATGTCCACGACGACGTCCCTCTGGAATTCGTTGCGGAAAGCCATCGCCAGTTCGATCACGCGCACGGCCGCTTCGGGATCCTCGCCGTTGACGTGGAAGATCGGCGACTGCACCATCTTCGCGACATCCGTCGCGTAATGGCTCGAGCGCGCATCCTCGGGCGAGGTCGTGAATCCGATGCCGTTGTTGACGACGATGTGGATCGTGCCTCCGGTGCGGTAGCCCTTGAGCATGCTGAGGTTCAGCGTCTCCGCCACCACGCCCTGTCCCGCGAACGCCGCGTCGCCGTGCACGAGCACGGGGAGGACGCTCCTGCGCTCGAGATCAAGCCGGATATCCTGCATCGCGCGCACCATGCCCTCGACCACGGGATCCACGGCTTCGAGATGGCTGGGATTCGAGGCCAGTGTCACCTGCAGCATGTGTCCCTCGGGATTGCTGTAGGTGCCCGTGGCGCCGAGATGGTACTTCACGTCGCCCGACCCCTGCATCGAGTCGGGATCGAGATCGCCGTCGAATTCCTGGAATATTTTTTCGTAGCTCTTGCCGATGATATTCGCCAGCACGTTGAGGCGTCCCCGGTGCGCCATGCCGATCACCACGTCGTCGACGTGATTGTGCAGGGCTCCGCTGATGAGCGCGTCGAGCACGGGGATCAGCGTCTCCGCACCTTCGAGGCTGAAGCGCTTGTGGCCGATGTACTTCGTGTGGAGGAAGCGCTCGAAGGCCTCCGCGGCATTGAGCATCCGGAGGATGCGGTGCTTCTTCGCGACATCCATCCACATCGAGCGCGGCTTGCCTTCGACCTGCGCCTGGATCCAGCGCTTCTGCGCGGGATCCTGGATGTGCATGTACTCGATGCCGATCGTGCGGCTGTAGGATTCGCGCATGATCTCGAGGATCTCGCGCAGTGTCATGCGATTGCGGCCGGCGAGCCCGAGCGTGAGGAATTCGCGGTCGAAATCCCAGAGCGAGAGTCCGTAATTGTGCGGATCGAGTTCCGCGTACGATTCGATGCTCGGCTGCAGGGGATTGAGGAAGGCCTGCAGGTGTCCACGCACTCGGTACATGTTCATCAGCTGCTGCACATGCGCCTGGTCCTCGAGCATGCCGTCGACGGTGTCGCTCCCGCCGAGGCGGGGATTGATGTCGCGCGTGAGCTTCACCGGATGATAGGGGATATGCAGGCTCCGGAATATCTCCTCGTAGAACCCGTCCTCGCCCGAGAGCAGCTTGTGCATCCTGTCGAGGAAGAGTCCGCTCTCGGCGCCCTGGATGACGCGGTGATCGTAGGTGCTCGTGATGGTCATGGTCTTGCTCACGCCGAGAGTCGACAGCGTGCGCGGATCGGCGCTCTGGTATTCGGGCGGGTAATCGATGCTGCCGACGCCGACGATCACGCTCTGTCCCTGCATCAGGCGCGGGATGCTGAACGCCGTGCCGATCATGCCGGGATTGGTGATGCTCGCCGTGGTACCCATGAAATCGTCGGGCGTGATCGCCCCGGAATTCACGCGGCGAATCAGCTCGTTATAGGCGGCGAAAAATACGCCGAAGTCCATCGTCTCCGCCGCCTTGATATTGGGGACCATCAGGCCGCGGCTGCCGTCCTTCTTCTGCACGTCCACCGCGAGTCCGAGATTGATATGTTCGGGTGTGATGCGGTAATGCGCACCGTCGTGATAGCGGTAACTGTAGGTCATCGCGGGCATGGCCCGGAGCGCCTTGAGGATGGCCCAGGCGATCAGATGCGTGAAGCTCATCTTGCCGCTCACCCGGTCCTCGAGGTAGCGGTTGATCAGGCGGCGATTCTCCTCGAGCAGCTTCACGGGGATGACGCGCGAGGACGTCGCCGTCGGTACCTGCAGGCTCTGCTCCATGTTCGCGACGATGATCTCGGCCGGACCGCGCAGCTTCTCGGCTCCGGCGGGCAGCGGCTTCCCGGTCAAAGGTTTCGGAGTGACGACTCCGAAAGTCGCGGTTTCCGGGCCGGCCGCGGCCGGCGGCGGGGCGGCCGACGCGGACTCCCGCTGCAGGGGGACGGTCGTGGGGTGATAATCCTCGAAGAAATCGCGCCAGTGCTCGCTGACGGAAGCGGGATCCTGCGTGAACAACCGGTACATCTCGTCGATCAGCCAGGTATTGGGACCGAAGACCAGCGGGTTGTCGATGTTGTGTTCGGGCATGATGAGTATGTGTGCGTTGTGGCGGGTATGGGAACCCGCCTGTGAACGGCTCGTTGTGTGACAGAATCCTCAATATCGGGAAAAATTCACATGAACGGCAATACGGGACGCCGCATGTCCGGTTTCCATAACAACCGCGCGTGTGAATTGGTTTACAGGCGGGTTGAATCAGCCATCGTTACCCTGTTACACCGAATCCCCACATTATCCCCGTGTCCTCGCTTCACCCCACGTTCTCCCTTGGAACTAAAGCCGACACACCGCCCTGGTGTGCGCATTTCACGTGCGTGGTTTTACATCCGCCTCTCCTCCGTTGCCGCGGAGGAGAGGCTTCATTTTGGAAATTTCATTTTTTACTCCTCCTGCTGTTGGTAACCTCGGTCAAGGATGGCATAGCCATTCATCGTGTAGCATCCGATAACCATGCTTCCGGCGGTGGAGATTGCCCTCGTGTACGCATTCCCTGCCGTCTGTTGGGGAAGGATGCTTTGGAACGAATGCCCGTTGAAATGGACAAGTTGTCCGTGCTGGATCCAGATGAAAACATTATTCAGCGCCGTGCCTCGAATGCCGGTGATGCAATAAGAATTGCTCAGTACAGGTTTCCATCCATCTCCGGTATTCCTGAACAGATCCGTGCAGCCGCCGCAGTACCAGGTGCCGTCCATGCCCCAGACGGCGATCTGGACGTCGAAGGCCGGGGTTTCGTTGCGGACGAATTTGCCATTCTCGAAGCGCATCAGATACCCCAGTCGCCCGCTCTGCTGGTCGTAGTCCGACACCGCGACGTACATGGTATCCTTCCAGCCCCAGATATCCTTGTAGGCCGCCGTGGTCTCGAATCCGATCTGTTTAAATTTGTTGCCATTCCAGAGAAGCAGGTTTCCGTTGCCCCCCGCCTGGAACACGTTGTGCGGTTTATCACCCCAAATCTTCAGAACTCCTCCTCCCTTGGAAATTGGAGTGATATTATATCCTGTCCAGTCATTGCCATTCCAGTGGCGCGCATCGGACCAGACATCGTTTGCCGCAAGACCAAATACGGCTTCCAACTCACCGAATCCTTGCCATCCGTTCACAATCGGATTGCTCCGGCTCAATGTCCACTTCTCCCCGTCCCACCGCGCCACATTGCAGGTTTGTACGACCGGTCCCGTCCGGCCATTCTCCCGGACATAGAAGTGTCCCACCGCCCACGCATCGGTCTCGGAAAGGCAGAACACGTCGTTGACCGTCGAGAGTACGCCGCCGAGCGTGTCGGTGTACCACACGAAAGCATGGCTCGTCGTATCGGCCTGCTTGCCGGGTCCCGTCGGCTCCTCGGAGCAGGAGCAATGAACCATCGCCACTGCGGCAGCCAGAATGCTGAGGAATGATCGTGCATGCGTCATCATGATCGTGACCCCCTATTGTTCGCAATACGTCGTCCAGCCGCTGCGGTCGCAACGTCAGGTGCTCTTTGGAAACTCCAACCCTCTTGCGGTACCTCCTGGGTTGAACTGGGATGTCTGCTTGCGGCCATTATAGGGATTTCGGAGGAGTATATCAAGATGGGATGTTCTTACCGTCATGCCGAGTGGGTCGCCCTGAGCTTGCGAAGGGCGACCGTATCGAGGCACGGTCCCTCGATACGCGCCGCCCTTGCGGGCGCCGCTACTCGGGATGACGGGGGGGCCGCCGCCGCTGCGCTGCGTCTGCGCGGGATGACACGGGGCGCTTGCGGGATTGTGCAAAGTCGGACGCGAGTGGTAGATTTCCCTGTTCTCATGCACTCGTTCAATCACAGAGGTCGTGATGAAGAAATTCACCCGTATCATTCTCCCAGTGCTCGCCGTCGCATGTCTGGCGGGTTGCGGACAACAGCAGAAGGGAACTGAAACCATGCAGGACGGCAAACACAAGCTCGTCACCGAAAGACTCGCAATGTATGCGGATGTCGACATCGCCGTCGACATGTCGGCGCTCACCGAACGCGAGCGGCAGCTCGTCGCGAAATTGACGGAGGCAGGCAGGATCGTCGACGAGATCTTCTGGCTGCAGTCGTCGCACGATGCGATCGCGGTGCGCGACTCGCTCGCGAAAGTGAAGGATCCCGCCGGCGCGGACTTTCTCAAGTATGTCATGATCAACTACGGACCCTATGACCGCATTTTCGAAGGCGAACGATTCGTGGGCGAGGGACCCGCGAAGAAACCCGCCGGTGCGGGATTGTATCCCGAAAGCCTGACCAGGGAAGCGTTCGAATCGTGGATCGCGGCGCATCCCGGGACGAAGGGCGATCTTGAAAGTCCCTACACCGTGATCGACCTGAAGGACGGTCAGCCATTGGCCATTCCGTATCACTCGTACTACAATCCGCGCACAGCCCGCATTTCGGCGCTGCTCGAGGAAGCGGCCGCGCTGGCCGACAATCCCAGCCTGAAGAAATACCTGCAGCTGCGCGCGAAGGCGATCATGACGGACGACTACTACGAAAGCGACATGGCGTGGATGGACCTGAAGGACAACAACATCGACGTGGTCATCGGTCCGATCGAGAATTACGAGGACGCACTCTTTAATTACAAGACCGCCTACGAATGCGCGGTCATGGTGAAGGATGCGGAAGGGACGAAGGAACTGCAGATGTTCAAGCAGCACATCGACGCGTTCGAGCGCGCGCTGCCCATCGATGAGAAGTACAAGCGGAAATCAGCCGGTTCCGGCAACGTGCTCGAGGTGGTGAACATCGTGTACTTCGGCGGGGATTTCCAGGCCGGAGTCAAGACCATCGCGGCGTCCCTGCCCAACGATCCCCGCGTCACGGAGAAGAAGGGCGGGAAGAAGCAGATGTACAAGAACCTGATGGAAGCGAAGTTCGACAAGATCGTCAAGCCCATCGCCGAACGTGTGCTCGAACCCGCGCTGCTCGGCTTCGTCGACCGGAAGGCCTTCACGAGTTTCGTGACGCTGCATGAAGTGTCGCACACGCTCGGACGTCCGTATGTGTTCGGCAACGATGCCCTGAGCGTCCGCAAGGCGATGAAGGAACGCTACTCCGCCATCGAGGAATGCAAGGCCGACATCCTCGGGCTCTACAACAACAGACGGCTGCTCGACGAGGGCGTGATCAACCAGGAGGAATTGAAGAAAAGCATCGTGACCTATGTCGCGGGACTCTTCCGCTCGCTGCGCTTCGGCATAGAGGAGGCGCACGGACAGGCGAATCTCATGCAGCTGAACTGGTTCCTCGAGAAAGGTGCGTTGAAACGGAACGCAGACGGCAGGTACGGCATCGACTTCGAGACCTTCATGGACACCGCCGCCGCGCTCGCCCGCGCCGTGCTCACCGTCGAGATCGAGGGCGATTACGCTGGCGCGGGATCGCTGCAGGAGAAATACGGACGTATGACTCCGGATATCGATGCAGTGATCGCGAAGCTCGTCGACATCCCGCGCGATCTGAACACGCGCTACCGCGAATAAAAATCGATCTGCCGTTCGATGGCCGCGCGGCAGACCGCGCAGAAGTCCACGAGACTGAGCGAGAACATGCGGCAGTCGAGCGACGGGCGGTACATTCCCTCGGATACATAGCCGGCTCCTTCGAAGGCGCCGGTCTTGCCGAGCAGGTCCGGATTCTTCAGGGTCTGCTCGGCTTTTTCAATGACGGCCTCGCGCTGCGTGAAGTAATCCTCGGCTTTGCGGTCGAGCTTCATCAGTTCGGTGCGCATGCCGTCGTAAACCGCCTTGTCCCAGTCGGTCGGGACCTCGATTCCAGGGGTGAGCTGTGAACGCCACTTCACGTCGGGCGCGTGCATCAGGCGCGTGACGTTGGGTTCCCAGGGCTCGACGCCGGCGGGATAGAATTCGTCGTAGCCGGTAGAGGAAGAGTAGT
>CAZWNO010000039.1:0-25770 GCA_964635845.1 uncultured Chromatiales bacterium | reverse complement strand
CTCGTCGCCGAGTCCGCCGAAGGCGTGACCGAACTCGTGCACGTACACGTAGTCGCGCTGCCACTCCGCGCCCGTCGTCTTCTCGTTCGTATAGGTCGTCGTGTAGAGCTGGTAGATGCCGCCCCCGCCGTAGCGGTTGTCGTTGATGAGGATGCAGATGAAGTCGTAGGGCGCGGCCGCCGCGAGGTCGCGCAGCTCGCGGTTGGCTTCCGTCAGCACGTAGCGCTCGCTGCCGAAGGTGTTGTACATCGTGCCGAGCGCCGTGTTCTTCCACACGTTCATGTCCGGCACATCGATGCCCGATTCGGGCGACACCGCACAGAGCGCGCGCACGTTGAAGTCGTCGGCGCGCTCCTTGAAGGGACTCGTGGCGAACATCACGTCGTTGAAGTGTTTCGCATCCTTTTTGAATTTCTCGATGTCCTGCTGCGCGTACCCGTCGCCGATGATGAGGATGTCGACCTTCCGGTGCGCGTCGCCGTTCTCCATCAGCGGATACACCTCCGAAGCGGGGTGCTGCTGCTCGGCGATCACGACCGTCGGATCAGCGGGATCGATGACGGTGGAGAACACCTGCTGGAAGACGAGGTAGCGGTCGCGCCGGCTCAGCGTCAGCTGCACCGCGCGCTTCGGGAAGGGGAAGCGGACGGATTCGTGAAAGGTCTTCCACACCCCGCGGCCCGCTTCGGGCGTCGTCTGCCATTCGTTGAAGACCGATGAATAGCCTCGCGAATAGAGCAGCGCGCCGCTCTGCAAGTCATAGATACGGACGAGAAACTCGCCCATGTTCAGCGTGTCCACCAGGTTCACCAGGCTCCCGGGCCACGGCCCCTCCTGGTAGACCTTGTCGAGCGTCACGCGCTCCTCGCCCTTCGTGCCGACGTGGTGATAGTCGACGCGCATGGTCTTGTCGAGGAAGAAGCGGTCGAAATCCGCCTGCGCGGCGGCGATGGCGGGGAGGAGGAGGAAGATCAGGAGAATGCTGCGGCGCATGGATACCTCTGACGTAATGAAGCGATGCGATAAAATACGGGGGAGGGAAGAGAAAACCATCCGCCTTCGCCCGCCGCTGTAGGCACGCGTTCCCGTTGACGGCGGAACGCGGCTACGGCGCGACAGGCTGGGACGGAGCGCGAAGGATTTTTTCCTCGGTGCGCGCAACAAAGATTCGGGAATTTCATATACTGTGCTTTGCATTTTAGCACAGGTGGAAAGGATGAAAAAACGGATTGTCACCGTCGCAATCGCGGCGCTGCTGCTGGTCGGATGCTCATCGACGAACCGCCTTCAGGAGTATGGCATTCAGGGAAAGAACGTCGCCTTTCTCAACCGCACGGAGGTGGAGGATATTTCGGGCGGTGTCTGGATCGATGATCCCGATCCGGACTGGGATTCCCCGTGGACAGGGCTCGCGGCCGCGCTGCTGTCGCTGATCGGGAGCGTCGCGGCGGACAGCAAGCTCGACAACGTGATGGACATGGATGCCGTCTCGCGCGTGCTCGCGCAGCAGATCGAGGTCACGATGGTCGACCGGCTGCGGGTGCGTTCGATCCCGCCCTCCGATCCGCAGGTCGATTTTCTCATGGCGACACACGTCGAGCGCCTCGCCCTGACGTCCAACGCGGCGGGCGTCTTTCTCTCCGCGAAAGTCAATCAGCAGCTCTTCAGCACGCGCGACAGCGCGCTTGTATGGGAGGAGACGCTCACGCAGGAAGTGCCGCTCCGCTTCCATCCCGGCTTCATCATCCATCCGGCTATCGCCACGGCGGGGAGCGTCGTCGGCGCCATCGAACTGCTCGCAATGAAAGAGGAGGAGATCCAGGCCGCGGTGATGTACACCGCCGAGGATCTCGGCGCCCAACTCGGCGCCCTCGTCGTCCACGCCGCCCGCTAAGAAAAACCACAAAGACGCTAAAACGCGAAGGAGAAACGCGAAAGATTTCCAAATTCGCGCTGAATCAAATCAGGAGCGTTGTTAAAAAATCTTTCGCGTCTTATTCTTTGCGTTTTAGCGTTTTCGTGGTTTTTCCTACTCGATGCCCGCCATTTTTTCCATGAACTGGGCGCGGAGGTAGTGGGCGGGGGAGGAGGCGGAGTGGAAGCTCAGCCGTCCCTTGAATTCCGTGATATTCGAGAAACCCTTTTCGGACATCCAGGTCTCCAGACCCTGCACCATGGCGCCGATGACCTCGAGTCCTTCCTGGTACAGAACGGACGCCACCTGCACCGACGCGGCGCCCGCGAGCAGCAGCTTGATGACATCCTCCGCCGATTTCACGCCGGTCGTCGCGCAGATGTCGTACGGGAGGTAATGCGACATCAGCGCGGTCCAGCGCAGCGGCAGATGCACCTCGTCGGGTGACGAGAAAGTGAAGCTGGTCCGGGGCTTGATCGCATCGATATCGATGTCGGGCTGCGTGAAGCGGTTGAAGAGCACGAGTCCGTCGAGCCCGCGGTGGCCGAACTCCACCGCGAGATGCGGGAGGGCAGTGAACCACGGACCGATCTTCAACGCGACGGGGATCCCGATTTTCGACTTCACCGTGCTGAGGATCTCGTAGTACAGCGCTTCGAGCTTGTTCGAATCCGTCGTCAGGTCGGTAGCGGTCGTGAAGACGTTCAGTTCGAGCGCATCCGCGCCCGCGCCTTCGATCTGACGCGCATATTCGGGCCACCACTCGGTCGAGACGCAATTGATGCTCGCGATGACGGGGATGGAGGTCCGAGACTTGATCTCGCGGATCATGTCCGTGTAGTCCTTCCCGCCGTAAAGAAGCTCCAGTCTTGCGAAGTAATAGTCGTATGCCTCGGTGTGATCGATCACCGAATCCTCGAGGCCGAAATCGTTCGCCGCAAGCACTTCCTCGAACAGGCTCTTGAGCACGACCGCGCCGGCTCCGGCGTCCTCGCACTCCCGGACCTTCTCGGGCGACCGGGTCAGGCCGCTGCTGGCGACGATGATCGGATTACGCAGCGGTATTCCCATGTATGTAGTCGAGGTATCGGGCATGGTGTTCTCCGTTGTGGGGATTCGTTATACATGTCGCATGAATCGAAATATGGGAAATCGCGTGCAGTGCCGCAACTCCCCGGCGGAGGCATTTTGCGATTAGCTGCGTATTTCCTAGGTTTCCAGCATCCATGTAACCTTCCGACGCTTCATAACCATCCGACTCTTCATGCAGCTCCCAACACACCGCCGGTTCATTCTTCCACTCATCATCACGCTCGCCTTTTCCGTCGGCTGCTCAACGGTCGAGCTGACCTCCGTCGTCGACACGCAGTTCCTGCTCGGAAGCAGGCTGTTCCCGCTCGGCAGCGTGCTCGTCGTGTACGATTCCCGCGATCTCGCGCTGAAGCAGGAGTTCGAGTCAGAATTCAAGGACTATCTCGGCGAGAATTCCTCGGTGCAGGTGCGCACGGACATCGAACTCTACTCGCCGCTGAAAAGAATGGAAGAGAAGGAGAAAGTCTGGGCGCTGAAAGACAACAGTATCGCCGCCGTGATTTACATCTCCGGCGGCGGCAGCGGAAGGCAGCTCCGGGACTGGCTTCTCCCCGAGGCGCCCGATATCGACACGGATACGCAGGCCTGGAAATCCAGTGTCGTCAAGCTGTTCCTGCCGTCGACCGCGCAGGTGGTATGGGCGGGAAGCATCGCCGGACACGAGAGCAGCACGGGGGAAGACCTCTTCTCGCGCGGATTTTTCAGCGCGGTCACCGGCGACCTGATCCGCCGCGGCATTCTCGATGTTCCTCGCGCCGTAAGTCCCGGACTCCCCGGTTTCAACCGCTGAACCGTCGCGAGCACCGTCATCAGCGCAGGACGCGCCCGCATCGCGCCCGCGTCGGGCCGCGGCCAGGAGTGGAGTGGATTTTCACCACGGAATATCGTATTCTGGAGTTGAATTAGGATAACAATCCGGACATGCTGTGCAGTGTGCTTTTCACAGTTTCCGATTTCTCATCCTGCTCCTCCCCGTCATTCTCCCGTTTGCCGCCACGGCGCAGTCACTGACGATCCTCGGGATCGACCGCAGTGCATATCCCATTGTCCGCGCGCGGTTCTTCGCGTTCGATACGGATATGAAAGTCCTTTCGATCGCATCCCCGACGGAAATCGCGGTGCTCGAGAACGGCGTGCCGTGCACGGTTCTCGGCGTCGAGTGTCCCGTGCGGGAGGTGCCGAAACCCATCTCCGCCGTGCTCACGATGGACATGTCGGGCTCGATGGGCGGCGGAGGCCTCGATCTCGCCAAGGCCGCGGCGCATGCGTGGATCGACGCCTTCCCGGTCGCCACCTCGCAATGCGCGATCACGAGCTTCAATCATGCGAACGCCCTCGTGCAGGATTTCACCAACGACAGGCAGCTCCTGCGCAAGGGCGTCGATGCGCTCCGCGCAGGGGGCGGCACCAGTTTCGACGCGGCGTTCACCAGTCCCTTCGCGGGCGCGATCCCCGTGGTCGCGCGCGGCGCGTATCGCAGGATCATCGTGCTGCTGACCGACGGCCAGGCGCGTGGCAACGAGACGGAGATTATCGCCGCGGCGCGGCAGGCCGCCGTCACGGTGTTCTGCATCACGCTCGACAACGAGATGCCGGATGTCCTCAAGCAAGTGGCCGAGCAGACCGGGGGACAGTGGTATGAGAATGTCACACGTCCGGAGGACATCGTGCTGCTGTACCGGAGCATACTCGAGATGGCGCAGCTCTCGGAGCCCTGTACGGTGACCTGGGAAAGCGCCGGCTGCGCGTACGAACGGGATGTCATCATTTCCCTGCCGATGAACGGCACCTCGGCGAGGGCGCACTATGCGGTACCCGAATGGGAGCTGACCTTCCTCGAAATCATGCCATCCCGCGTGATCGCGTTCGGAGCGGTACCGCCGGGGAGCAGCGCGACGAAGGCGGTCACGATCACCGCGCGCAACAAGCCGGTGGATGTTCGCGGGATCACCGTGGCCGCGCCGGAATTCTCCATCATCGATTACGGTGGAACTGTCCCACCGTTCATGCTGATGCCCGGACAGTCGCGCACGCTCACCCTGCGATTCGCGCCTTCGGATTCCTCCTATGCCGCCTGCTTCGTGGACGTGGAGAGCAATTCCTGCGAAAGCGGATTCTGGCTGACAGGCGGAAGTCCCGGCAAGGGAATCGACCGCAGGGTGATCCGCCTGCTGCATCCGAACGGGGGAGAGGTCTTCGTCGCGGGCAGCGACACGGTCGTGACCTGGAAAGGTGTCGCGCCGACGGATCCTGTGAAGCTCGAGCTGAGCACTGACGCCGGCATGAGCTGGCAGGTCATCGCGGAGAACGTGCAGGGGCTCAGCTACCGCTGGCGGGTACCGCGGACACCGAGCGATTACTGTCTCGTTCGGGTGACGACGGAAGCGCACGGGCCGGTACCGGAGGGAATGGTCCTGATTCCGGATGGCAGTTTCATCATGGGCGACAACACCGGTTCCGGATCCGGGGACGAGCGTCCCGCGCACCGGGTCACGCTCACCGCTCCGTTCTATCTCTCGCAGACGGAAGTGACGCAGCGCGACTGGATGGCGCTGATGGGATCGAATCCCTCGAGCCATCCGGGCGAACTGTTCCCCGTCGACCGCGTCACCTTCCGGGAGGCGCTCGAATACTGCAACCGGTTCTCGCAGCAGAACGGGCTCATGGCCTGTTACACGATCGCGGGCTCGACCGCGGTGTGGAACCGCAACGCGAACGGCTATCGCCTTCCGACGGAAGCCGAGTGGGAGTACGCCTGTCGCGCGGGCAACAATGAGGATTTCCACAACGGACTGATGAGCAATCCCTATTGCGCACCCATCGATCCGAAACTCGAAATCGTCGGATGGTACTGCGGGAATACGCGCGATCCGTCCGTCGTCGGACAGAAAATCCCCAACGCCTTCGAAGTCTTCGACATGCACGGAAATGTCGCGGAATTCTGCTGGTCGGCGGGCGGCGCCTATGTGCCGATCACGGAAATTGACCCGCGGGGACCGGACCAGATCCCTCTGGGTATGGGATTCGTCATCGTGCGCGGAGGATCGTTCAAGAGCACGGCAACGGAATGCCGCGCGTCCTATCGTCCGCTGCAGACGACATTGTCGGGCGTCGAGGGTATCGGTCTCAGACTGGTGAGGAACAATTAGCATGCGTACGCACACCGGCATGGATGCACCGCAGGTCACGCTCCGCGTGTCCGCCTGCCTCTGCGCATTCCTTCTCTGTCTGCTGCCGGGGATATCTTCCGGGCAGATCACGGACATGTCCGATGCGGTCTTCTCCATCGTCGTGCCATCCGCCGAAGCCCGCGTAGTCGACATGGGCCTGCTGCCCGTGGGCGGGCAGCGCGATTCGCTCGTGCGCCCCTTCGTGCGCAACACCGGTCGCGCGCGCATCCGCGTCGATGCGCTGCGCATCACGGGCGGCGATGCGGCATCGTTCGACATCGTCGCCGGACAGGGGCCGGTTTTCGTGCCGGTCAGCGGCGGTCATGCCGTGGGCTTTACCTTCCACCCGCTCACCGCAGGCGTGAAAACGGCAACCATCGTGGTGGAGACGCAGATCGATACGCAGTATTACGCCATCCGGGGCGAGGCCTTCGACAGGCAGATCGCGCTCGCAGCGGAGATGATCGACTTCGGCGCGATTCCGCTCGGCGCGCATCGCGACAGCACACTCGTGCTCATCCGCAATCTCTCGCCCGCGCCCGTGAGCGTGCTCTGTTCGGAACAGGCGGGACCGGATCTGAGGCAGTATTCGATCGTCGCCGGAGGCGCGCCGTTCGCTCTCGCACCCTACGGCACGCAGGAGATGACAGTGCGCTTCGAGGCGCGCAGCGCGGGACGCAGCAGCGGCAGCATCGAGTTCGCGATCGACGGCGGGGCGGACCGCCTCACAGCGCAGCTCTTCGGCGAGGGACTGGTGCGCGACGCCGCGGCGACGCTCGCGACGGATACGCTCGGCGCCGCGGCAGGAGAAATCGTGCGCATCCCGATCCGTCTCCGCGATGCGGAGAATGTCGAGTTCACCCGTGCCTCCGCGTTCACGACGGAACTGCGCTTCCGCGCATCCCTTCTCGTGCCTTTCGGCGCGACGCCGGAGGGACGCATCGAGGGTGACGAGCGCATCATCCCG
This sequence comes from uncultured Chromatiales bacterium, assembly GCA_964635845.1. Taxonomy (GTDB): domain Bacteria; phylum Bacteroidota; class Ignavibacteria; order SZUA-365; family SZUA-365; genus SZUA-365. Next base: position 18,626 of record CAZWNO010000039.1, on the reverse strand, counting down.
CTCGACAATCTGCCGGTCATGCCCGACGCCGAAGGCGTGCTCGAGCGCTTCGAATTTCTCGCGGTGCTGGGCGACGCGGAGAGCACGCCGCTCGCATTGCAGAACAGCGCGGCCATCGGCGCGGATTTCCCCGTGCTGGAATCGCCCGGACATTTCCGTCTCCGGGACATCTGCCGCGAAGGAGGAGACCGGCTGTTCGACGCCTCCGGCATTCTGCATCTCGGACAGAACGGTCCGAATCCCTTCAACGCGTCGACCGTGATCGCCTTCGAGACCATCGAGAAAGGTTCGGTGCAGCTCTACGTCCTTGACATGCTGGGTCGGCGCGTACGCACGCTCGTCGACGAGACGCTCGAACCCGGGGTCTACCAGCGTATGCTCGATCTCGGCGAATACTCTTCGGGCAGTTATTTCTGCGTGCTCGTGACCGCGACCGCGCAGCGCATGATCCGCATCCAGATGCTGAAATAGAAAGCGGCGGGACGCGTAATGGATAGCGGCGGGACGCGTCGCCGTTTTGATATTTCCGCGATTGAGGGGATATTGCGGGAACACTGATCGAGTTTTCATGCCGCAACATCCCGCTCTCACTCTCGCCGCCGTCCTTCACAACAGCCTCCAACGATACGCACACCACCCGGCACTCTCGTTCGTCTCCGGCACGCCGATGACCTACGCCGAATTCGGCGACGAGGTCGCGCGCGTCCGCGCCGCACTGCGCGGGAGGGGAGTCCGTCCCGGGGACCGGGTCGCGATTCTCGCCACGAACATGCCGAACTGGGGCGTCGCCTATTTCGCGATCACGAGCATGGGCGCCGTGGTCGTGCCGCTGCTTCCCGATTTTCATGAAAAGGAAATCGCGACCTTCCTGCAGCACGCAGGCTGCGATGTGCTGTTCGTCTCCGCGAAGCTTGCCGGCCTGGCGGAAGCACTGGAACTCCCGCGCCTCCGGCACCGCATCCAGCTCGACGATCTCTCCATGCTGACCGAGAACGGCGCGCCGCTGTGGACGCCGGACATGGGCACCGAGCCGCCCGCCGACGTGCAGGAAGAGGACCTCGCGTCCATCATCTATACTTCGGGCACCACCGGCAAATCGAAGGGCGTGATGCTCACGCACAGGAACCTCGTCTTCAATGCCTGGAAGGTTCAGACGATCCAGCCCGTCACGGGCAGGGACGTCTTCCTGTCGATACTTCCGCTTTCGCATACCTATGAGAACACGCTGGGGCTTATCCTTCCGATCATGCAGGGCGCGGCGGTGTATTACCTCGAGAAGCCTCCGACAGCGGCCGCGCTGCTGCCCGCACTCGAAAAGGTGCGTCCCACGCTCATGCTGAGCGTTCCGCTCGTGATCGAGAAGGTGTTCAAGGGGCGCGTACTGCCGCAGCTCACGAAAAACGGACTCTATCGTCGGATATATGCAACGGAGAAAGGACGCCGTCTGCTGCACCGCATGGCGGGCAGGAAGCTCCAGAAAACCTTCGGCGGACGCCTGATTTTCTTCGGCATCGGCGGCGCCAAGCTCGATCCGATCGTCGAGCGCTTCCTCCGCGAGGCGAAATTTCCGTACGCCATTGGCTACGGTCTGACCGAGACCGCGCCGATGCTCGCGGGCGCCAATCCACAGACCGTGCGCTTCCAGAGCACCGGTCCCGCCATGGAAGGCGTGGAGCTGCGCATCGCCGGCGCCGATCCCCAGACGGGTGAGGGCGAGATCCAGGCGCGGAGCGCGAGCGTCATGCGTGGCTACTACAACGAGCCGGAACTGACGCGCGCGGCCTTCACCGACGACGGCTGGTTCCGCACCGGCGACCTCGGCGTATTCGACGCCGACGGCCATCTCTCCATCAAAGGCCGCCTGAAGAACATGATCGTGTCACCGAGCGGGGAGAACATCTATCCCGAGGAAATCGAATCGGTCATCAACGGCTTCCGCTTCGTGCTCGAGTCGTTGGTGATGGAGAAAAAGGGAAAGCTCATCGCGTTCGTCCATCTCAATTACGAGGAGATCGAACAGCACTTCGCGCTTTTGAAGGAAGAGGCGATGCACTACGTCGAGCAGAAGGCCGGCGAGATACTGCGCGACCTGCACGCGTATGTCAATGCCAACGTCAACCGTTTTTCGCAGCTGGCGGCGGTGCACGAACAGCGGCTGCCCTTCGAAAAGACCGCCACACAGAAGATCAAACGCTTCCTGTATCTCTCGACCTGAACGCGGAACCGGCCACACAGCGCGATTGCACGCCGCGTGAACGGCACGCCTGACACCCGGGCGGCAGGGCACGACCATTCCGTGTTTCTGATGCGGAAATTGGATAGATTTGAAGAGTGGGTTGGGTACCTATTCCGCGCTCCACTTCTTCGTGCAGGTAGTTCAGATGAAACCGATAGAGTCATTTGAGTCCGCCGCCCTCAGGGCGAACCTCGAGAGGACCCGATCCCAGCCGCCGCGCATTCCGCGGGACCACCAGGACCTGCTGGACGCCACGGTGGCATTCTACGGAGTGAACAATCGGCTTCAGCAGTTCCTCGAGGAATTTCATCACCGCTATCCGAACAAGGAATGGATCGCCGCACAGCTGCGCGCGATCGCGCTGCAGGACTTCTGGTATTACAGCGAGCACGAGCGCGGAGCGGCGCTGCTGCTCTCGCTGGTGCGGATCTGCGAAAGCCTTCTTTCCGACGATTCATCGGTCAATCTCCATCGGCGCACCTTCCAGACCCTGGTCGAGTTCGTGGAGCATTGCGTCACTGCCGAGCGGCCCGAGAGGCTGACGGCTGCGGTCGACGCTGCGCTGGATGTCCTCGACGCCGCCATGAACAGCGGCGACATGCTCGGCGTCGTTTCCGGCAGCATCCTGCGTTCGATTCCCGCGAACACTCCCGTCTTCGACGCGTATCGCGCCCGCCTCGTTTCGATGCTGCGGACCGCGCAGGATTTGAACCTCGCATTCTGGAGGAACGAGCGGTACATGGAGCAGGTCCTCGATGCGCACGAGGAGCTGCTCGGAGGCGAACGCGAAGGCCTGCTGCGCGACCTCGGCGAGGACGCGTTCGAGGAGCTGCATTCGCAGACGCAGCGCGCGGCATCCTGGGACGAACTCCAGAAGATTCCCGATTACATGGCGATCGCGGAACGATTCCGCGCAGCTGCCGATCACTTCACCTCACCGCTCCAGCGGGCGTACTACCTGAGCGCGATCCTGCCCGTGCCGGGTCTGGAACATCTGAAGGAGCATCTGCTCTGGGATCTCAACCGCGTGCTGCGCAGCGTCTGGCAGGGCGGCAGCAGCGGCGAGGAGATGTCCACCTTTCTCATCGACCTGTTCGAGATGCTCGGAAGGCTGCGCGCGGACCATATGAGCACGGTGCTCGAATGCCTGCTCACACTGGGGCGGATCATATTCGCCGCGGATGATCCCGTGCAGATCGACCAGTTCACCGATGCGCTGATCGATTTTGGATTCGTCTATCCCGACGTTCGCGGAGTGGACGAGGACTGGCAGGTCCGCATGGCGCACGATCACGTCAAGAACATCCGGGTCTGGCTGGAGCTGATCAAGAGCAATCCCCGGCGCAGCGCGCGCCTGCTCTCGGCGCTGATCATCCAGCTGAAGCTCGGCGGCGTGTTCATCCAGGACAACGATCTGTTCCAGCGCGACGTGACCGCGGTACTGAACGCGGAGATCCGTCCGGTCATGTTTCTGGTCAAACAGCTCGCGATCCTTTTTCCCGTGTACTTCAACGAAATCGGGGCGGAGGGGGAACTGCGGGAGATCAGCACCGTCATCGACGAGATCGCGGGGCGGCGCGACCGTCTCGTGCATTTCCTGCGGAAGCAGATACACGCCGAGAGTAACAACACGCATCTGCAGCTGACCGGTGAGATCCTCCGCTACTGGGAGAGCGGTGACGAGACCGCGCTGCGCACGCATCTCCCGGAGGATGTCCTCGAATCGCTCGCGGACGGGAAGGAGTGGTGGGAGATGTCCCATCGCGTCATCGTCGGTCTCTGCACCGTGTTTTCCTGCCGGGCCGAGGAGCTTCCCATGCAGCCGCAGGAAAAACTCGCGACCGCCGCGACGACCGCGGATCCCGCCTCGAGCAGCGCCGTCCGCCGCGTGCTGCATCTCTGCCGCATCCACCAGCTGCTCAATCAGAAGTACAGCATCGCGGTCGAGGATATCATTCCGCACATGGAGAAGCTGCATGTGATACGGAATTTCGATATCGATGAATTCCGCGCATTGCTCGAGGCCGATAATCCGGAGAAGACCCTCGACTTCGTCCTCATCATGCTTCGACGGCTGCATTCGGTCATCCTCGACGCCGAACCCAGTCAGGGCAGGGAGGAGATCTATTACAAACGGCATATCGCCGCGGGCATCCCCTCGATGTACGGGCGGTACATGGAGCCGAAATTCCAGGCGCTGGGACTCGCGTACCGCTTCGAGGCGCTCGCGACGCAGATGCTGACGCGGATCATCGAGGAGACGAATCTCGACTACATCACCGCGGCGACGCTCCGCCGCATTCACCGCATCCTCGTCCTCTTTCGCCGGAGCCTGGAGATAGAGGGATATTCGGACGAAGGGTTCACCTCATCGGTGGAGATGCTCCGCTTCAGCCTGAGCACGACCTCGTTCACCATCCATCAATACATCAACCTCTTCCAGTTCCTCGCGGACAACGTGAAGAACATCATCCACAACAGTTTCATCGCGCCGCACGAACTGCAGCTCGTCCGCATCATTCCGCAGCACCTCGCCCTCCGCGGCGACGGAAGCGCGGAAGCCAAGGAAGTGCATGTGATCTCGGAACGCGTGTACCGCGACCTGATCTCCAGCACCTTCCCGATACAGCAGCTCGACAATTTCATCGCCTCCGTGCTTTCCTCGATGAACGACATGCTCGTGCACCTGACGCCCGACGTCATCATGGACGTCATGGGTTACGATTCCCGCCTGGTCACGACCCGTCTGACCCAGGCAAATCAGGACCTCGACAATCCTGTTTTTCTGGGCTCGAAGGGATATTACCTCAAGCGCCTGTACGCGCTCGGATTTCCCGTGCCCCCCGGCTTCATCCTGACCACGGAACTTTTCCGCCGGCGCGACGCCATCCTCAAGCATCCGGATATGATGGCGGAGGTCCAGGACCTGCTGCGCAAGCGGCTGAGACAGCTCGAATCGATCGTCAACGAGCGCTACGGAGACCCGTCGAGACCCCTGCTTCTCTCTGTCCGCTCCGGGGCGGCCATCAGCATCCCCGGTGCGATGAACACCTTCCTCAACGTCGGCATGAACGACCATATTGTGGAGGGATTGAGCAAGCGGGAGAACTACGGCTGGACCTCGTGGGACTGCTACCGGCGCTTCCTGCAGAACTGGGGCATGTCCGTGGGGGTCCCCCGCGACGAGTTCGACGCCGTCATCGTGGACTTCAAGGAACGCTATGGCGTCGAGCTGAAAAACCAATTCGCTCCCGCGGTGATGCGGACCATCGCCCTGACCTACAAGCAGGTGCTGCTGGACCACGGCGTGCACATCGAGGAGGAACCCTTCAAGCAGCTCATCCAGGCGGTGCTGATGGTGCTGGAATCCTGGTACACCGAACGCGCGCAGGTGTACCGGAGGAAGCTGCAGATCGCGGAGGATTGGGGAACGGCCGTGCTCATCCAGCGGATGGTGCTCGGGAATCTCAATTACGATTCGGGCTCGGGAGTCCTTTTCTCCCACGATCCCTTCGTGCGTGAATCGGGGATCTCGCTGTTCGGCGACTTCACGGTCTGCAGCCAGGGCGAGGATATCGTCGCCGGTCTCGTGCACACCCTGCCGATCTCCGAGCGCCAGCGCGTGCGTTCGCAGATTCCCGTGGCGCAATCGCTCGAGAAGGATTTTCCGGAGGTGTTCCGCACGCTCGAGCGCTTCGCGTCGTCCATCGTCTACGAGCATAATTTCGGACATCAGGAGATCGAATTCACGTTCGAGACCAGCAAAGAGGAGGACGTGTACATCCTGCAGACGCGCGATCATTCGCCCCTGCACGAGCGGGAGATGCCGGTTTTCGAAATCGGCGCCGTCAAGGATGCGCAGGTCGGCTCGGGCATCGGCATCGGCGGCGGCGCGATGAACGGGCGCGTGTGTTTCGACATGGATGATCTGCGGCGCCTGCACGCCGAGATGCCCGGGGAGAATCTCATCCTCGTGCGTCCCGATACCGTTCCCGACGACATCGGAATGATCTTTGAATGCGAAGGCCTTTTGACCGCGCGTGGCGGCGCCACGTCGCACGCGGCGGTGACCGCGGTGCGTCTGCGGAAGACCTGCGTGGTCGATTGCCGCGCGCTGCAGGTGAACGAGGGGAAGAAAACATGTACGATCAACGGAGTGCCTTTCCGTCCGGGAGACGCCATCGCAATCGACGGCAGGATCGGTTCCATCTACCGCGGGTCGTATCCAGTCAGTTACGTCCAAATCCACATGCCTTAAGGAGTGAGACATGAACAACGGCGGGAACACCAGCAAAACGCTGGGCATCAATGGTCTCGGTCGCATCGGAAAGATGCTTCTCTGGTATTTCGCTGCGAATCGCACGTTCGACGACATCGTGGTCAACACCGGACGGGAGGTCGGCCACAGTCTCGACGATGTCGTCCAGCTGCTTGGCGCCGACTCGACCTACGGTCCTGCGGAAACCTTCCTGTTCGGCGTCAACGGAAAACGGGACATCAGCATCATTGATGCGGAGGTCGGCGTGATCGGCTTCTTCGGTCTTCGGATCAAACTGCTCCGGACCGCGCGCAATCCGCGTGAGATCGACTGGCGAAACGAGGGCGTGAGTCTCGTCGTGGACGCGACCGGCCGCTACCTCGATCCCGCGGCCTCACCTGATGCGACGGGAGGAAGCATCCGCGGACATCTCGCCGCCGGCGCGACGAAGGTGATCGCCAGCGCGCCGTTCAAATACCGCGACAAGACCGCGCCGATACCCGGCGACGCGGCGATGATGATCTACGGCATCAACCACACGGGCTACGATCCCGCGCGGCATCACCTGCTCTCCGCGGCTTCCTGCACGACCACCGGTCTGGCGCACATGATCAAGCCGCTGCTGGAATCGGAGCGGACCGCCAACATCCTCACGGCCTCGCTCTCGACAATCCATGCGGCGACAAATTCCCAGAGCGTTCTGGACAGCGTGCCGGCCACGGGAGCGAAGGACCTGCGGAAGACGCGATCAGTGTTCAACAACATCATCCTCTCCTCGACGGGCGCGGCGCGTGCGCTCGAGCAGGTGCTCCCGGAGATCACGCGCGTCGGTTTCATGGCCGACTCCGTGCGCATCCCGGTCAATACCGTGTCGCTGATCAATCTCAATCTCACGTTTCACTCGCCGCTCAACGACAAGGGAGAACCGTCCGTCTCGCGGCATTATATCAACAGCGTGTACCGCAGCGCGGCGGAGGGATCGCAGAAGGGACAGCTGATCTACAGCCCGTATCAGAACGTTTCCACGGACCTGCTCGGCGTCCCGGCATCTGTCGTCATCGAGGGTCATGACACGCATACGCGCACGGGCTTCATCGAACTCACCGCGGAGATGCTCAGCGCGGCGGGCGCACAGGCGCAGCGATCGCTGCAGGTTCCCGTCACTCACGCGAAGATCTTCGGCTGGTACGACAACGAATACGGAAGCTACGTCACCACACTCGGCAAGCTCGTGGAATACGTCCACCGCGCGGGCGTGCAATAAATTGTTACGGATCCGATAACCGGAACAGGTTTCCCCATGACATTGACATTGGCGGAGCAGCTGTTGCTCATCGCGACAAATGACGAAAAAGGGTCTCTGCTGATGGCCGGCAGCACCGCCGTCCCCTTCGGCATCGCGGGAGCCCTGCTGCTGGAACTCACCATCGCGAAGCGCCTGCTCTGGCAGGACCGTCGCCTGCTGGTCGTCGATCACGCATCGGTCGACGACGCGCTGGCGGATGAAGCCTTGGATATCATCGCATCGGCGCGCAAGGCGAGAACCGCGGAATACTGGGTGACGCGCATCGCACGCAAGATCAAGCGGATCGATCGAAGGGTATTCGAACAGCTCGTCGGAAAAGGAATCCTGACGCAGGTGGAGAAGCACTTTCTCTGGGTGATCCCATACCAGCGGTATCCCGAGCGCGATCCCCGACCCGAGCACCAGGTCCGCGAGATGCTCTATGACACGATCTCCGGCCGCATTGCTCCGACGGAACGCGTGCTCGCGTTGCTCAGCCTTGTCCATGCCTGCGGCCTTCTTCAGGAAATCGTGCCCAAGGGGGAGAGGCGAAGCGCGAAGAAAGCGGTGAAGGTCTTGCTTGAAAGTGAGCCGGTGGGAAAGGCCGTTTCCGCAGTGGTGCAGGAAATCAACGCCGCCGTGATGGTCGCCGTCATTGCGGCAAGTGTCGCGAGCAGCGCCGCTTCATCTTCGTGAATACTCGCAAATAGCGCGCAGAATGAAAAGGACAGGGGGCGCGAGCCCCCTGTCCTTTTTTCAGGTCGTCCGATCCGGACTTTCGTCCGGTCGCGGGATTATTTCAGAAGCGTCATCTGCTTCGTGATCACGGCGCCATTCACCTCGAGCTGGTAAATGTAGTTGCCGGACGAGTGGGATGTCGCGTCGAACGTCGCGTTGTAATAGCCCGGCTGCATGAAGTCGTCGACCAGCGTCGCGATTTCGCGGCCGTAGAAGTCGAAGACTCTCAGGCGGACACTGCCTTCTTCCGGGATGGCGAACTGGATCGTCGTCGTCGGATTGAAGGGATTCGGGTAGTTCTGACCGAGGCTGAGTTCCTCGGGCAACGCTCCTGCGCCATCCTTCAGCAGCATGTAGGGATGTGCCAGTGCGATGTTGCCCTGATAGTTCATCTCGTTGATGTCGTTCACCGTGACGGAGTTGTCAGCGGGATTGGACACCGAGGTCGTTCCGGCGATGGGATCTTCCCACATCGACAGCGGAGTCGCCTGCCTGACGCCGCGGAGCTGCATGCGGTCAGCTATCATGCTCGCTTCCTGATCGGCGTAGGGGAAGGTGATGTTCGCGGTCCAGCCCGCGCCGATCGCCTGGATCTGCCAGTAGCGCTCGACGTAACGCATGCGGGTGATGTTCCGCGGCAGCTGCTTCGGGAACACACAGATAGTCATTTCGTCGATCTGTCCGCCGGTCACTTCCACCTCCGCGATGCGCTCGCCCGTACCCGGATCCGCGAACGTATACGTGTTTCCGCTCGTCATGGGGCTGCTTAACGTGAAGCAGACGCTGCTCGGACCACCCTTGAGACCGGTGTTGCTGATGCGCAGTTCAACGGGCACGGTGAAAGGCTCGTTGATCGCGATGAGACCGCTCGCGGGCGGCGGGAATTCGTCGCAGAACAGGATGCCGTAGAACGTGATCTCGCCCGTGTACACACCCGGCGCCATGCCCGACGGATCGACGGTCATGGTGAAGGTCTGGAACTGGCGGGGACGCGGCGGCGTGAAGTTGTACGGCTGCAGCGTGGCGTCCGGCGTCTCCTTGGTCAGCGTGATCCACGATGTTGAAGTCTCGACATCCCAGAGGAAATCGCCGTTGCTGCCGTAGATGTCCGTCGTGTTCGTCACCGAGTAGGTCTTGTTGATCTTGCCCGGCACCTTGTATGCGGCGGTCAGCTTGATCGGAATCGCGGGATCATCGATATAGCTGCTCACCGGCGAACCCGGCAGCCCGTAGCCGATGATCGGCGGCGGCGTGGGATTGTCGTTCAGCGTCAGGTAATTGATGTAGACCGGATCGGACGCGAGACCCGTCAGGTGGATGCCAATGTAGATCGGCTGGATGCCCAGGCCGGTGTTGAAGTACGGATCGAAGAGTGCGCCGAGGATGTTCTTGAACTCCATGTACGAGGTGTTCGAGAAACCGGTGAGGGTCGCGAACACGGTCATCTCCGCCGGATCCGGCGCGAGACCGTAGGCGAGTTCGATCGTTTTGGGCGCGGAGCCGGTCGTCCGCATGCTTCCCTGCAGGCGGTAACTCGCGAACTGCTGCAGCATCGCGGCGGGCGCGAATACCCAGTCGTTTGCCGCGCCGCCCGGATGCGACAAGGCGACGCTCGCGCCGTCGACCACCGTTTCCCAGGTGCTGCCGCCGTTGATGTCGACGACGGTCCAGCCCATGTCGAATAATCCGTCATGTGCCAGTGTCGGCGGATCGAAAGATTCGAAATCCTCGAAGCCCTGGATTTCCACGTTCTGCACGATCGCGCTGCCGAAACCGGCGTCGTTGGACGCGTCCGGATCGACATCCTGGAAGAGGGTGACGTAGACGGTCTTGGGTCCGGTCGTCAGCGCGTCGAGACGCTGCGTGAATTCGAGTTCAGCGATGCCGTTTTCCCATGTCACGGAGATCGTCTCGTTGACGCCGTCGTTGATGTCGATCGGGGCCGAACCCAACTTGTAGGTGGCCGTGATTTTCGAGGGTTCGGGACCCGACAGCACGGACACTGCGGCACGCACGACGTTCGCATCAGGCGCTTCACGACGCGCCCAGAATCCGTCCGCGTATCCGAGCAGCACGGACTCGACGGCGAGATCGCTCGCACAGCTGCCCGTGCCGACATACGCGTAGTTCGCGCTGGGTTGTATGTAACTGTTGGGCGCGCCATCGGTGAATACGACAATACCACCCTGAGAGATGGTGTAATAGTTCTCATCCGCCCAGCTCCCGGGCACGTAGGTCACGCGCACTTCGTCGCCGGACGCAACCGTGAAGGTGTAAAAGCCGGGACCCGATCCCGACGCCAGGGTGATATTCGTGTACGTCAGTACGCCGTTGATGAAAATATTGAGATAGCCGCCGTTCCAGCCATCACCATAGCTGTCGCCCATGGAGATCCTGAATTCACAGGGAGAAGGTGCGGCCTGGCAGCTGCCCAGAACGCTCGCGAGGGACTGGTAGTAGCCGGTGGCGAGTGGGTTGCTGACGTTGTTGAAGATCGTGTAATAGCACTCGTCATACCAGTCGCCGTTGTTCGTGAACGTGGTCGAGATCACGTCGCCGGTCGCTGCCTGGAAGGTGTACGGCGCCGACTGCGATCCGCTCGTCAGGGTGATGTCCGTGAGCACAGCGATACCGTTGACGCGAACAGTCAGGTAGTGATACGCCGGAGTCCCGTAGGTCGTCCAGCCATCACCGAACCCATCGTAGAGCACCACGCTGTGGGTGCAGGGCTGACTCAGAACAGTGCTCCACCCCAATGGAAGCAAGAGCAATGCTGTGAGGAGTATGGAAAACAGTCGCCTTTTAACTCTCATCGAAACCTCCGATGGTAATGAAACAACTCTGCGAAAGATAGGCAGGAGAATCAGAACTCTATATCCCTTTCAATCATATGCACACGTTACGTCATGTCGGCTTTCAATCGAACGAATTTTATCGTAAGATAGTGAAAATTGCAATGGGAATCGGAAAGGGCGTCGAAAAATAGTTTGATTCTTAAGGCTGGAAAAATGCTACGAAAAGTGTCCGATTTACGCGCATACATTCCTTTTCTTGTCATCCTGGGTCTCTGCCTGGGCTGCGTCGCAGCGGAAGTCTCCGCGCAGCCCAAGCAGGACGTCCTCATCGTGACCGTGGTAAGAGACGGAGGATGCTACAGCATCTCGCTCCTGAATGGCAATGCGCAGTCGCTCGGGATCGATCAGATCCGGCTGCGCATACTGACGCCGGGGTTCCTCTGGCATTCCCGTATCAAGCCTCCCGTTCCCTGGGTGGCAAGCCTGCCGGTGCCCGAGACCGTTTCCTTCACGACCACCGGCGCGCCGGTCGCTCCGGGAGGCAGGCTGCTGCTGAACAATATCTGCCTCTCGATGGTCTGCCAGACTCCCGCGACCGTGGAAGTGCTATGGGAGACCTTCAACTCGAGTACGCTGCTGACGAGCGATACGCTGAGCCTGGTCTGTGAACCTTTCGACACGTTCGATGAGGTGCGCATGCGGGACAGCAGCGGAACCGCTCTGATCACACTTCTGAACCGGAACAGCGGGCCGGTAGCACTCGATGCGTTCACGGTCAGTTCGCTGACGCCCGGCGTCACGATGAACGCCAGGGTCCATAATGGGTGGATCGTCAAGAATTCCACGTCCACGTCGGCGCGCTTCGAGAAATCCATCGATCCGCTGCTCGCGGGCGACAGTCTGCCCGGCTTCAGTATCACTCCTGTCGTCGGGGCCGTACCACCGCCACATGTCTTCGCGTGGAGCACGGAATGGGAAGGCCGCATAATCACTCTGTCGTCGCTGCGGCTCGGAAAAGTCGCGCCGCGCTGCGATTCGCTGCGCCTGCATTCATTCCTGCGTCCGCCGGAAGGCTCCTTCAACGCCTACGGCGCCACGCTGCGGAACCTGCACGAACCGGCGGGACCGATCGACCGGCTGGAATTCGAACTGCGCACGCCCGGCACTGCTTTCAAGGACAGCGCCTCGGGTCCGTGGGCCGTGAGTTTCCCGAACAAATCCCGGCTCCGTTTCACTGCCGGCGCGGCGCCGCTGCAGGCGGGGGACAGTCTCGCGGGACTTTCGTTCGCAATGACGAATGCAGGTGCGACGGACTCCGTCGTCCTCATCGCGCGAACCTGGTACCAGGGCAGCTTCATCTGCGCGGATACGCTCGTGGCCTACTGTCCCCCGACCGAGTTTATCGGCTGCGACAATCTCGCGCTGGCGATGGACAGCAGCTGTACGTCGAACATCTTTCTCTCGAATCGGCATGTCCCGGTATCTCCGGTAGACGCCTTCGTACTCGAAATGCTGCCGGGCGCCGAAGACATCCTGTCCGCCATCGCGCCCACGGGCTGGCGCGTGGATTCCGCCGGCGGCAGCTACGTGCGCTTTGTGCACGAGGGAGGCGGGATCGCTCCGGGCGAGGTCTCCCTGGCCTTGCGGGTCGCCTTTTCCGCGAACCGGCGGGGGCAGCCTTTCGGCGTGCGCTGGAGCAGCTGGTATGGCGGACGCAGGATCTGCGAGGAGGACCGGGTAATCATGTGCCAGCTCCCCGCGGGCGGCTGTGATTCGCTGCAGACCGATTTCGACGGAAAACGCAGCTTTCTGTATAATGTGACAAACACGCATCAGCCGCCTTCCCCGGTCCTCGCGATTTCCTTCCGGATCGTTTCGGCGAACGGCTCCCTGCAGCAGATGGCTTCGCCGGCGGCCTGGACCGCGGATTCGATCGCGTCCGATTACATTCGATTCGTGCATACCGGCGGGGGAGTGCTCCCGGGCGCGGAATCCGGAGAATTCTATCTGAAATATACGGAAAACACCGGTTCATCCGTTTCGATGCAGTGGTGCACGGAGGACGCCGCTTCCGTCATCTGCTGTCAGAGCATCGATGTCGCGCTGCCCGAATGGAGGATCCGCGACTCCCTTGAAATCGCGGTCGACGCCGCGGCCTGCGCGGCCAACCTGACGCTGCACAACATGCATTCCGCGGAAAGGAATATCACCATGTTCAGCGTCGCGCTCCTCTCGGCGGACAGGGAGATCGATACAGCCTACGCGCCGGTCGGCTGGCAGATCGTACGCAGCGGTGCGGGCAGCGTCTCGTTCGTCAGCGCGGGAGCGAGCCTGCCGCCCGGAAGCGGGCAGGATGGATTCTGGATCCAACTCGTTCCCGACACCTCGACCGCTGCCGTGGATTTCGAATGGTGTACATGGAGCAGCAGCACGCTCATCGGCTGCGGGCTGGCGAGCATGCGATGCGGCCTGCTGGCACTCGGCTGCGACAGCGTCGTCGTCGTGACCGATCCATCGGCATCCTGCTGCTTTTCGCTGGAAGTCCTGAACCTCCGCAGTGCCGGTACGCTGGTGGACAGCGTCCGGTTGCGCGTCCTGACGCCGGACGTTGTCCTCTACCAGTCCACCGTCGAGTCCCCGATCGGATGGATCAGCGGCGGCACGGAGACCGAGGTCGCCTGGTCGACTGCGACGATCCCCATCGCCTACGGCGTTGTGGAGCATTCCTTCCGCGTGTGCTTCGACAACGACGCGATCGCGAATGCGGATTTCGATGTCGAGGTTGCGACCTACGATCTTCTGGAAGCCTCCTGCATCGACACCTTCCGCATCAGCTGCGACGTGACGCTGTCGGTGGCGGACATGCCGGGCGAGGCTGGTTTCGCTCTCGGACAGAATTATCCGAATCCCTTCAACCCGGTCACGACCATCATCTTCGCGCTGCGTGATGCAGGCCACGTCACGCTTGGCGTGCTCGACGCGAGGGGCAGGGTGCTGGCGACCCTGGCCGCGGGGTATCATGCGGCGGGCACCTACCGCATCCCCTATGATGCAGGCAGCATGCCATCGGGAGTGTATTTCGCGCGCCTGCGCGTCGACGGACGCGTGCAGCTGCGTGCCATGACCCTGCTGCGCTGATCGGGCGGGCGGTACTGCCCCTCTGATGTGCTGATTACGGGAGCAACGTACCGAATACTCCGGAATCATGAAACGGGGCCGGCGAAGGTGCCAGCCTCGGCGCATGTACTTCGATCCACGATCGGGGACTCAGTGCCGGATCACCACCTTCTCCGTCCTTCGTCCTTCCGCGCCGTCAGCCACCAGGAGGTAGAGGCCTGACGGCAGTTTCGCCGTGCCGATGCGCATGCTGTGGCTGCCCGCCTGCAGCGTCGCGTCATGCGCGATCACCATCACCATCCGTCCGGTGATGTCGTGCAGGCGGATGTTCGTCACCGCCGGCTCGGCCAGCGTCAGACGCAGGGTGTACGCCTCGTCGCAGGGAGAAGGGTATCCTGTCAGCGCGAAGCGCGGCAGCGGCGCATCGAGCCGCAACTCCACTTCCGGCGAGTACTCGTATCGGCCATCGAGGTCGATCTGCCGGAGGCGGTAACGCAGCACGGAAGAGGCGCGCGGCAGATCCGCGAGCCTGTCGGTGAATTCGTACGCATGCGCTTGCGTCGTGCTGCCGTGGCCTTCGACGAAGCCGAGCGCCGCCCAACCACCGTATTCGGTCTTCCTCTGCACTTCGAAGCCGTAGTTTCGGGTCTCTGTGGCGGTTGTCCACGAGAGGACGACAACGCCATCCTGCATCAGTGCGGAGAATATGAGCAGCTCGACGGGAGTGATCACCGCTCCGGCGCAGAGGCCCGAAGGATCGGCGAGATTGAGCGTGCCGTAGCCGGGATTGTTGGCGAAGACGCGGTCGGCGCAGATCTGTGCGCCCAGCGGCACGGCGATCGATGCGCTGGTCGGAATGACGATGTCACCGCGCTGTGCCGGGAGGATGCCCGGGAGGAGTATCGCCAGCAGAAGCGCAAGGATGCATGGCACGATGACGTGCTGCTGTCGCTGAAGTCCGCGGACAGGCTGCCCGAGCCCGTCGGAGCGCTCGTCCATCGCACGTTGACGCGCGGCGAGCCGGGGGATGGCGTCGCGAAGGCATGCCGCGACGAAGCAGTTGAAGTCTTTCATGACGAGTCTCCAATGGGTACGCGATGGATGATGCATGACAGCCCAAACGCCGACAGCCCATCCGGCGACGGGGTGCTGCGGCATCTGGAAATCAGATTAATAACACTGGAAATATGTAATCTGGAGGGAACAATGTCAAGAGGGGCGAATGACGATCACCAGGACACTCCGCCTGTTGACATTGCGCGATCGCGAAGGGAAAAATTAAGTTCTATCTCTCAAGACGGTGATGTAGCGTTATCGATAATAATAATGCAACATACTACTTACATCGATTACGTATGCCATTGAAGTCGAAATACGGAAATTTGAACAGAATCAGGTAAAGTTATATCTTTAAAGGAGGTTGTCAGCTCATAAATATTTTCAGGAGGAGCCATGCCGTTTACGGAGGAGCAGATGTTTGAAGAGGCCCGACTTCTTGCGCGGATGCTCAAAGGTTTCCATAGAGAACCCGACAGGGGAGCTGCACTGATTGCTGGGGCGTTGCTCGAGATAGGGACGTTGAGACTACTTCGCAGTTTCCTTGTCGACAGGGAGGGAACTACGAAGTCCGTAGACTTTCTGCTGCCAAAAGAAGGCAAAATGACAGGGCAGAAGCCGCTCGGTACTCTTGGATCGCGTATCTACATGTGCCATGCACTGGGTCTTATTCATGATTATGAAGAAAAGAACTTCCGGTTGGTGACGGACATCAGAAACACCTTCGCGCATTCAATGGAAGAACTCTCGTTTGAGGACGAACGAGTCCGAAATAAGTGCGAAGAATTATGGTGCCCTTTTGACGATCCACTTAAGTTGGTACCTGAACGTGAGGGGGTCTCGGCGACACGCCGTCGTTTTGAAGCAGTTGCTTCGACATCGATAGGGAGCCTGATATATCTCCGCTCTCAACACTTTGCTGCTTATCGCCTTCGCCCGATGGTTATCATAGGAGATAGATCAGCTGATGGTGTCAAAGGGCCAATAACGCAGTACTTAAGACTAGGTCACTGGGAGGATCAGACTGTGAAGGACCTTACGGACTCGTAGAAGCACGTACTGACGGTAAAGAAGTGATCCATGTTTCCGTGGGTCCGTGTAATTCGGTCTTTTATCATGTTCAATAGCAGGGGTTCGAAATGTCAGACGTGACATACATGGAGAGGAGAAAACTTGAGAAGCTCTTTGAAATGGAAGGCGGTTTTGTCTTAGATTTTGTGGATCGGACGTTCCGTGAGTTTGTCTCTGACAGTGTACAAAAGGATATTGACGATCAGAAATTCCACTATGCGAGTGGCTCTAAAGCGAATCGTCTTCGTGCGTTTATTAAGACGGAGTCAAATTTCGTAGTAGGCAAGCTGCTTTTAGACCTCATCAATTATGCCGAGGCTACTGCCACGAGAACAATAGACCCTAAACTTGTAGGAGCTTGCAGAGAAACAGCACACCGATTAATGAGCAGTGGTGAACATGTGGACTTGTCTGAGGTCAGTGACGAACTGGACGAACAAGGCTTCGAACAACTGATCCGCGCACTTCGAACCTCTGTGGAAAAAGGCGAGCCTGAAACTGGCTTGGACAGGCTGCATACATTCGCCACAAGGCTTTTGCGCAAGCTCTTGGAAAAAAGAGGCAAGGTAGCGGAGCGAGACAAGCCCCTACAGAGCCTCATGGGCGAATATGTGAAGGCGGTCAAGGCCGAGGAGCTTATCGAGACCGAGATGACGGAGCGTATTCTTAAAGTGAATATTTCCATCTTGGATGCGTTCAACTCTGTTCGCAATGACCACAGCCTTGCCCACGACAATCCGGTACTTAATTCGGATGAGGGCTATTTTATTTTCAACTCAGTGTCGTCGCTGATCAGATTTATCCTCGCTGTCGAGCGCAGAGCAACATCTTCGGAGTCGGAAGCGCACGACGCTGATGCAGATGATCTACCGTTTTAGCTCCGACTGCCATCGTGACCCAAGTGATCTCCAGCATCCCGTAACAGGAACAGCATGAACAACTTCTCCGAAAAAGTCAGCTTCATCTGGTCGGTCGCCGACCTGATCCGCGGGCCGTACCGCCCGAACCAGTACAAGGACGTTATGCTGCCGCTCACGGTGCTGCGACGGCTGGATTGCGTGCTGGGACCGACGAAGGACAAGGTCCTCGAAGCGAAGAAGCAGTACGCGGACAAGGGCGCGGGCGTGCTGGAGGCGAAACTCAAGAAGGCGGCGGACGCGGTGTTCTACAACACCAGCCGCTTCACCTTCGAGAAGCTGAAGGGCGACCCTGCCAACATCGCGGCGAACCTGACGAACTACATCAAGGGTTTCTCCGCCCGCGCCCGTGAGATCATCGACCATTTCGGTTTCGAGGAGCAGATTGCGAAGCTGGACAAGGCAGACCGACTGTACCTCGTGGTCTCGCGCTTCTGCGATATCGACCTGCATCCGAAGACGGTCTCGAATGTGGAGATGGGGTATATCTTCGAAGAACTGATCCGGAAATTCAACGAAGCGTCGAACGAGGAGGCGGGTGACCACTTCACCCCGCGGGAGGTGATCCGGCTGATGGTGAACCTCCTCTTCCTCCCCGACAACGAGGTGCTGACGACGAAGGGCATCGTGAAGACGCTTTTCGATCCGGCCTGCGGGACAGGCGGCATGCTTTCGGTGGCCGAGGAGTTCATGCGCGAACTCAATCCGGACGCGCAGCTGGAGGTGTTCGGGCAGGACTACAACGCCCAGGCGTACGCGATCTGCGGATCGGACATGATGATCAAGGGCGAGAACATCGACCACATCGCCTTCGGCAACAGCTTCACGGAGGATCATTTTTCCGGCAAGCACTTCGACTACATGCTGGCCAATCCACCGTTCGGTGTCGAATGGAAGCCGGAGGCGGATTTCATCAAGCGCGAGTCTGAGGAGCAGGGCTTCGGCGGGCGTTTCGGGCCGGGCCTCCCGCGCATCAACGACGGCTCGCTGCTCTTCCTCCTTCACATGATCAGCAAGATGAAGCCCGTGGATCAGGACGGCACGCGCCTCGCGATTGTCTTCAACGGCTCGCCGCTCTTCACGGGCAGCGCGGGATCGGGCGAGAGCGAAATCCGCCGCTGGATCATCGAGAACGACTGGCTGGAGGCCATCG
>CAZWNO010000038.1:3659-32635 GCA_964635845.1 uncultured Chromatiales bacterium | reverse complement strand
TCAGGGGAATGACGTTGAGCCGGTAATAGAGGTCCTCGCGGAAGCGGCCGGCCTCGACCTTCTTCTTCAGATCGACCTTCGTCGCGCAGATGATGCGCACGTCGATGCCGATGCTGCGCGTGCCGCCGACGTGCATCAGCTCGCGCTCCTGTATCACGCGCAGCAGTTTCACCTGCACGGTCGGCGGGAAGTCGTCGACGTCGTCAATGAAGAGTATCCCCTTGTTCGCACGTTCGAAATACCCGATGTGCTGGCGGATGGCGCCGGTGAAGGCGCCTTTTTCGTGGCCGAACAACTCGCTCTCGAGGAGGGACTCGGGGATGCTGGACACGCTGACGGTCACGAAGTTCATGTTGCGCCGGGAACTCGCCCTGTGGAGCGCGCGCGCGACGAGTTCCTTTCCCGTTCCGCTCTCGCCCTCGATCAGCACGGTCGAATCGTTTTGCGCAATCTGGTTGATGGTGGCGACGAGCCTGTTGATCGCATCGGATGTGCCGATGATCGTCCTGTTCTCCAGCGCTTCGATCCGGTGCCGCAGCTCGGCGTTCTCGGTCAGCGCGGTGTTGAGCTGGTTGATGTTGCGGAGGATGGAGATCAGCTTCTCCGGAGAGAAGGGCTTGGTGAGATAGTCGAAGGCGCCGATCTTCAGCGACTGCACGGCGGTGTCGATGCTCGCGTGCGCGGTCATCAGGATCACCCGGCACATCGGATCGAGCGAGAGCACGGTCGAGAGCACCTCGATGCCGTTCAGCTTGGGAAGGCGCAGGTCGGTGATGACGATCGATGGTTTCTCGGCGCGGTAGATCTCCAGCCCTATTTCCCCGTCCTCGGCGGCGTGGACCTCGTAGCCCTCGTTCGTGAGGATGTCGGTGAGCGACCGGCGGGTGATCTTCTCGTCTTCAATGATCAGCAGTTTCGTTTTCATCGGCGGGCAATGCGATTCTGAATACGGTTTCGATATCGGGTGTGCTGCGGACGTCGATGCGGCCGCCGTGCGATTCGATGATCCCCATGCAGACGGAGAGCCCGAGTCCCGTGCCGATGCCGACGTCCTTGGTCGTGAAGAACGGCTCGAAGATATGCTCCATGATATCAGGAGATATGCCGGTCCCGTTGTCCCGGATCTCCATGAACACGCGCGACGCGCCGTCGTCACCGGTGGTGATGCCGATCGCGCCGGTGCGCTCGATCGCGTCGGCGCTGTTGAGGATCAGGTTCATCACGACTTCCTGGAAGAGGTGATAATCGATGCGGACCGGGTGGATCTCCTTCGCGAGCTCGAGACGGATCTCGATGTTCTTCTCCTTCAGCCGGAGTTCGAATAGCCCGATCACCTTGCGGATCGCGTCGTTGATGTCGATGCGGCTTTCGGAGGTCGATTGCTGCCGCGCGTAGTCGAGGAGCTTGCGCACGACGGTCTCGATGTCGTCGATCCCCTCGTTGATCAGCTGCAGGTACTCCCGTGTCCGCTCCGCGCTCAGGGGCGCCTGCTGCATGGCGTACAGGCAGGACTTGATGCCGTTGAGGGGATTGTTGACCTGGTGCGCGACGCCCGAGGCGAGTCGCCCGATGGACGCGAGTTTCTCCGCCTGGTAAATCTGCCGCTGCGCCCGCTCCAACGCCTGTCGCGATGTCTCCAGCCGATCCTGCAGCAGCCTGAAATGCTGGAAGAAAAATCCAATCTCGTCCTTTTGCTCCGCGAGATCGATCCTCGTGTCGGAGTGGAAGTCGATCGTATCGATCGCGCGCACAAGCTCCTCGATGGATGCGGTCATGCGGGTGATCAGCACGTACAGTATCAGCAGCACCGCGAGGGTTATGACGACGGTCGAGATCAGGAGCAGGAAGAACACGCTCCGGATCTCGTCGCGGAGCGGCTGCGCCTCGAAGCCGATCGTCGCGAAGCCCCATTGCCTCCCGAAGAAGATCAGCGGCTGACGCACCTCCATGGTCCAGCCGAACTGCGCGTGCTCGAAGATGCGCACCTCCCGGGCGGATCCGGCGCCGGGGCGCGCGACGACCGGGAGCGAGGGATCGTAGCGCGGATGGCCGCTGAGCTGCACGACGGGCGCACCGGTGCTGTCGAAGATGGCTGCGTAGTGCACGTTGCCGAGGCGCGCGATGAAGTTTTCGACGTAGGTCTCGAGCACGTTCTCCTTCCGGTACAGCGACTGCTCCTCGAAAATGATCGCGTCGATGACCGTGACGGAGAATGTGCGGGTGATGGAGACCGCGTTCTCGGACTGGTTGCTGATGATCAGTTCCCGCCACTTGATCAGGAGAATGAACGAGATCGCCAGCATCAGCATGACGATCACCGTGCCGGTGAGCACGAGGATGCGGGTGCGTATATGGGTGCGGATATTCAGCATGCGTTTCTCACCGCTGCGCGATTGCGCGGACCGCGTCGTAATCCCCGTCCGTCGCTTCGACGAAACCATGGATGAACTCTTGATCCCACCCGCGAGTCACCGTCGCGCGGTCCCGGCCGTCGCGCCCGACCGCGAGCAGTGCTTCCTTGATCGCGCGGACGACATCAGGGGAATGGTCGCGCGCGACGACGATGGGGCTCGTCGGGAAGGGATCGGAGTACAGAAGTATGCGGATATTCCTGCTCTGAATCTTCCTGATCAGGTGCTCCCGCGTGACGCCGGCATCGAAGTTCCCCGCCGTCACCTGCTGGATCACGCCCTGGTGATGCGGGAAATTCCTGATCTCCGCGAGTTCCGACGGACGGATGTTGTTCCTGCGGAATTCGTAGTGCAGGAGCCAGTTCGAGGAATAGGATTCCTCGGAAGGCAGGGCGAGCCGTTTTCCCTTCAGATCCCGGATGCTGTAGATATCCGTCGCGCTGCCGGTGAAGAGCACCGACCGCGAGTACGGCTTGCCGCTTCTGTTCAGCGGCTTGAGTATCGGGATGACCCCGTGTTCCTCGCGCGCCCTGATGTAGACGTAGGATCCGAGAAACGCGGCCGCCGCTTCCTTGCGCAACAGCATGTCGACCGCCTGGTAGTAGTCCGTGCACAGCTTCAGCTCGAAGCGGTAGGCGGTGCGCGAGGTCATGTAGTCCAGCATCGGCTGATACCCGCTGTTGATGACGTTTGGCGGATAGCGCGATATCACGCTGATGTACACCACCGGCTTGGCGGCGGCCGAAGAGTCGACGAATGGCTCATCTCCCGCGGTCTCGACCACTCCCTCGATGTCGAGGGCGAAGCGGTAGAAATACCAGGTGAAAACCGCGGAGAGAACGGTCAGTGCGAGCATGCCCAGCACGATGGTGCGCCTGGTCAGCATTTCAGAATCCGTGCCCTGTGAAGTCCTTTGGTCGCTCGATGCAGTGGCGACGAAAAACCGTCGTCATGACCATTTTTCGTCATTCCAAGATACTCCATTTCTCCAAATATCGATATACGCGGCGAAAGCGGGGGGCTGTTTGTGGCATAATTATTGACCTGTTTCAGCCGACAGGCACATTCAACAGAGAGGAGGCAGCATGTCAGAAATCATACCGCGGTGGGAATGGAGAACCTTCACGAACGATCTGAAGCGCGCGGAAACGAGAATCAGGGAGCATCCCGAAAGCAAGACCAGGGAGAGCGCGGAAGTGTACATTCTCTCCGAGGTGAGCATGGACAACACGAAGGTGCGCGACGGCCTGATGGACATCAAGACCCTCCAGCAGGTCAACGAGGACCGGCTTGAACTCTGGATGCCGATCATGAAAGGCGCCTTCCCGCTTCCCGTCGCGGAGATCGAGAAGGTTTTCAAGTGTTTTCGCGTCAGCCCGCCGCTGTTCCGGCGCGGAGAGTATTCCTTCGACCAGTATCTCGACGAACTCATCCGGCCATCGTCGCTGCTGCGGCCGGTGAACGTCTTCAAGAAACGCACCGGATTCACGATCAACTCGTGCACGGTCGAGATCGCGGAGGTGAAAGTCGACGACACATGGATCAAGACGGCGGCGGTGGAAATGGAGGATCCCCGAATGGTCATACAGACAGTGAGGGACCTGGGACTCGACAGTTTTCCGAACATCAACTACCTGCGCGGTCTGAAGAACCTCGTCGGCATGAAGTAGGAGAAACGCATGGGCAGAGAGATCGAACGCAAATTCCTGGTGAAAGGGGACTTCAAATCCTCCGCCTCGAGGGAGACACGCATCGTGCAGGGGTACCTGTGTTCCGTGCCGGAGCGCACGGTGCGCGTCCGCATCAAGGGCGACAAAGGGTATATCACGATCAAGGGCATCGGCAACGACTCCGGCGCCAGCCGCTACGAGTGGGAGCGGGAGGTTCCGGTCGGCGAGATCGAGGAGCTGCTGAAGATCTGCGAACCGGGGGTGATCGACAAGACCCGGTATCTCGTGAAGGCTGGTCCGCATACCTACGAGGTCGACGAGTTCCACGGCGAGAACGAGGGACTGGTCGTCGCGGAACTCGAACTCGACGAGGAACACGAAGGCTTCGAGAAACCCGCATGGCTCGGAGAAGAGGTGACCGGCGATGTGCGCTATTATAATTCCATGCTCATGAAGAATCCATTCACGCGCTGGTGACGCGCGTCCTGTAATGAAGATCATCGCATCGGCCACAACATCGAGACGATCATGACGCTCCACGACCCGCTCGATATGAGTCAGTACCGGATCGAACGGCTCCCCAAACGCGAGAAGGGGGCGGTAGAAAAATGGCTCGCCATAGCGGGGCCCTTCCTCGCGCTGACCGCGTTCATCCTCTTCGCCTTCGTGATCGAGCTTCCATTCCTCCACTCCGTCGACGCGTCCGACGTTGTCACCCCGGCCGCGAAGAAGGCCTTCGAGGAAGTCGGGGTGCAGCGCTTCATTCGCAACAACGAATTCGTCCTCGCCATCTTCGCGGCGTCGATCATCCTCTGGATCACGCAGGCAATCCCGAGCTACCTGACTTCTCTGATGCTGATCATCGCACTGGTGCTGACCGGCGTGCTCTCGGAGAAGACGGCATACGCACAGTTGGGCCATCCGGTGATGTGGCTGAACATCATGTCGTTCGTGCTGGCGAGCATGCTCGTCGTGACAGGACTGGCGAAGCGCTTCGCACTGTGGCTGATACTCCGCTTCGGGAAAAACTCCAGCACGATCTTCATCACGTTCATCGTGATCAACCTGATCCTCTCCGCCTTCGTTTCGGCGACGACGGCGAAGGCCGCCATCCTGCTGCCGATCTTCATGGTGATCGCCGCCATCTACGGGGCGCAGGGGGGAGCGGACCGTAATAATTTCGGGCGGAGCATCGTGCTCCAGAATCTGCTCAACATCAATATCGGCGCCGGGGCCTTCATGACCGGATCCGGAGCGAATCTGCTTGCGGTGGCGCTGATCGGAGGAGCGATCGGCGGGAACGTGTACTTCGCCGACTGGATGTTCGCGATGCTCCCCGTCGTGCTGGGATTGATGCTGATCGGGTACATCGTTGCCATGAAGATCTGTTTTCCGCTCGCGCCGCAGGAACGCCTGCCCCGGATCGAGGGCGGCATGGCCCGCTTGCGCGAAGAGTACGTGAAACTCGGTCCGCTGAGCAGGCTGGAAATCAAGTCCGCGGTGATCTTCGTGCTGATTCTCGGATTCTGGGCGACCGATTCGCTGCACGGCATCAGTCCCACCGCCGTGGCCTTCGTCGGCGCGATCGTCGCGCTGCTGCCGAAGTACGGCATCGTGCAGTGGAACGAGGTGGATATCCCGTGGCACCTGATGCTCTTTTCCGCCGGCGCTTACACGATCGGTGCCGGGCTCGATGTCACCGATCTCGCGTCGATCAGCGTGAACGCGTTCTTCGACCGACTCGGCATCGGCGACACGACGCACTTCTGGGTGCTGTACCTGCTGCTGACCGGTGTCATGCTCTTCAGCGCGCTCCTGTTTCAGTCCAAGACCATGCGCGCCATGATCTTCATCCCGATCGCCATCGGGGTCGCGAACAGGTTCGGCTTCGACGTGCTCAGTCTCGCGCTGCCGGTCGCCTTCATGATCGAGCACGTGTACGTGCTCCCGTTCAACAGCAAGCCCGCGGCCCTGCTCTACGAGACCGACCAGTACAGCCTGGCGGACAGCTTCAAGTACGGATTCACGATGATGGTGATCTCCTGGCTGGTGATGATCGCCGCGGGAGAGACGTGGTTCCGCTTTCTCGGCATCACGCCGCACGGCGTCTTCGGCATTTTCTAGAATGAGAGAATCATATGTCAATGTTCTTTAAAAAAACGGCCAAGCTCGAATTCCAGATCGACGCCTACCTCGACCTCGTCGTCAAGGGCGGACTCGTGTTCCGGCAGGGGATCAAATGCTATCTGGACAGCCAGATGGATTCGTTCGAGAGCTACCTGACGGAGCTTCGCGCGATCGAGGCGCAGGCGGACGATCTCCGGAGGAATATCGAGATGAAACTGTATTCGCGGACGCTGATTCCGGAATCGCGCGGCGACGTGCTGGGGCTGCTCGAGAGCTGCGACAAGGTGCTCAACCACACGACCGAGACACTGCTGGAATTCTCGGTCGAGATCCCGAAGATCGACGCCTCGCTACGCCAGGAATTCCTGGACATATCGGACAGTTCGATCGCCTGTCTCGAACATACAGTCGGCGCCATCCGCGCATACTTCAAGAACATCGACGCGGTGCGCGATCATGTGAACAAGGTGCAGTTCTTCAAGAAGGAAGCGAACAAGACCGCGGAGAAAATCAAGCGCACGGTCTTTCGCGACGACCGTCAGCTGAGTTTGAAAATCCATATCAGGTACTTCACATTCCATATCGAGCGGATCGCGGAGGAATCGGAAGATGTCTGCGACCGCCTGGCCATCGCGGCTATCAAGAGGTTCGAATAGTGGTCGACGCGTCCTTCTGGCTGTTCATCTCCAGCGGATTGTTTCTCGGCTGGTCGCTCGGCGCCAACAACGCGGTGACGCTGTTCGGCACGGCCGTGTCGTCGAAGATGGTCCGGTTCAGGGTGGCGGCGCTCGTCGCTGGGGCCTGCGTGATCGCAGGATCGGTGCTGAGCGGCGCGGGGACGACGAACACGCTCACGGATCTCGGCGGGATCAACGCGATCGCGGGCAGCTTCACCGCGGCGCTGGCGGTCGGACTCGCGGTCACATGGATGACCCGGGTCAAGATTCCCGTCTCCGCGACGCAGGCTGTGGTCGGCGCGATCATCGCCTGGAATCTCTTCACGGGTTCGCCGACGGACATGCTTTCGCTGTCCAGGATCGTCGGAAGCTGGCTGGTCAGTCCGCTGATCGCCGGCGTGTTCAGTTTCCTGATCTTCAAGGCGCTCAAGCGCACCGTGCTGAAATGGAAGATCCACATGCTGCTGCTCGACAGCTATACGCGTGTCGGGCTCATCATCGTCGGCGCGCTCGTCTCGTATTCCATGGGGGCGAACAACATCGCCAACGTCATGGGAATGTTCGTGCAGGCGGCGCCGGTCCGCGGCGTGGTTCTCGCCGACATGATCCACGTCTCGGGTGCGCAGCTGCTCTTCCTGCTCGGCGGGGCGGCCATCGCCGTCGGCATCTACACCTACGGGCACAAGGTCATGAAGACCGTCGGATCGGACCTGTTCAAGATCTCGCCCATCACCGGTTTCGCCGTGGTGCTGTCGGAGTTCGTCGTGCTCTTCCTGTTCACCTCGCAGAGCCTGGAGACCCTGCTGCTCGAACTCTCCCTTCCGTCGATCCCGCTCGTCCCGCTTTCCGCGACGCAGGTCTTCATCGGCGCCGTCATCGGCGTCGGCCTGGCGAAGGACCCGCAGTCGGTCGATTTCAGGGTGCTTGGAAAAATCTGCATCGGCTGGATCGTCGCGCCGCTCACCGCGGGCATCCTCGCGTTCGTGATGCTCTTCATCGTGCAGAACGTGTTCGAGCAGCGGGTGATCGATCCCGCGCCGTACGAGTTATCCCGTTCGGTGATGCAGAAACTGAAGGAAGAAGGTGTCGGGACGGGCCCGCTGGAAGATCTCCGCAACCGTCGATTCGTCAACGCAAGAGCGTTCCGGCACGAGATAGCGCAGCGGGACGATTACTCCAACAGCGATCTGCACCGCATCTTCCTCTACGCGGTGGTCGACAGTTTCCGTATCGATTCGGCGAAAATCACAGCAGAGGCCGGCAGGACGCTCAGCGCGGGGATGCTTGCCTGTATCCGGCGCAACCATGGACGGACGTTCTCGCACCGGCTCGATTTCGAGACGGTCATGTTCCCGGATGTCCGCGAGTGGACACCGACCGGGGACATCCTGCGGGACAAGGAAATGCAGCGAAAGAAAACCCAGATAGAAGAACTGATGCGCGTGCGGCAGAGGCAGGCGCAATGATCTTCCCTTCGAATCCTGTCATACATTCAAAGGTGCATTCATGAAAAACACCACATCCCTGCTGTTCATTCTGACAGCCTTCGTCCTGTCCTTCGTGCTCCTTCCCGCGGCGGAGGCACAGGATGCGCGCATCCCCGGGAGCAGTCTCATCGACTCCCTCAAGGCGGAAGCCCGGAACGGTAAACTGGTCTTCGAATCCGAGAGCGGAGATTTCCGCTGGTGGTTCGATTCCCGGATCCAGGTAGACGGGGCGATGTATTTCGAGAACAAAAACGCGATGAGCAACGGCGCGCATTTCCGGCGCCTGACCTTCGCGATGAAAGCCATGCTGCACAGGGACTGGGAAGCGGAAGTGGACGTCGATTTCGCCGAGCAGGTCGACACGAAATCGCAGGTCGAACTCCGGGACATGTGGATGAAGTATACCGTGCCCGGTGTGGGTCTTGCATTCCAGGTCGGCCATTTCAAGGAACCCTTCGGCATGGAGCGGCTGAACAGTTCGCGCCTGCTGAGTTTTCTCGAGCGTGCATCGATTTCGAGCGCGCTCCCGATGGGGCGGCGCATCGGCATCCAGGCCCGGTACTGGGTGCCTGAACTCGCGCAGATCACCGGTGCGGTGATGGGACACGAGGCCGGCACGCGGATCGACAAGGGACAGCGGGACGAAGGCTTCTCGACGAACCTCCGCGGGTCGATCGCGCCCATCAACCGGCACGGGCACAACATGCATATCGGTCTCGCGGGATCGTACAAGATTCCCGATGCCACTTCGGAGCTGAAGGCGAACACCATCGAAATCAGCGCGCGCACGGAATCCTACGTGTTCAATCCGAAATTCCTGCACACCGGCGACATCGCCGACGTGAACAACTACTACCGGTACGGGGCGGAGTTCATGTACAACTACGGTCCCTTCTACATGCAGACGGAAGTGATGGCCACGTCGATCAACCGCTGGTACGACAAGCCCCAGGTGAACCTCAAGGGCGGGTACGTCATGGCGATGTACATGCTGACCGGGGAGACGCGGTATTACTATTCCGACGAAGGCGAGATCGGTCCCGTCGAAGCGCCGAGGCATTCCTGGGGCGCGCTCGAAATCGGGGCGCGCTACACGATCACCGATCTGAACGATCTCGACGCGGGCGTGCATGGCGGCAAGGCGAATCAGCTGATGCTCGGCATCAACTACTATCCGAACACCAGCATCAGGATCATGCTCAACTATTCGATCGTCGATCTCGATCAGTACGCCACACGCAAGGGCAATCTGATCGGAGACGACGACCACTCGTTCGTCCAGATGAGATTCCAGGCATCATTGTAACAACACAGGATCAACCGCAATGAAAAAGACTCTCCTGCTTATCCTGACCCTGTTCGTCGTGACCGGCGTGTTTCCAGCCTGCGACCGCGACGAACCCGCGATCAATACACCACCGGTGGTCACGCTCGATATCGCGTTGAATGAAGTCTATTCCCGCGGTGATGCGGCCAATCCGGACTGGATCGAGATTTACAATCCGAATAGCAAGCCGATCGACATCAGCGGCTACAGGATCTACGACAGCGGCGGACAGACCGGCTCGAAGCCGAAGATGGAAATCCCCGCCGGCACCACGCTGCCGGGAATGGGATTCTACGTCATCACGACGGACACGCAGGACGACGCGGGCTTCGGACTCTCGAGCGGAGGCGAGACCGTCTGGTTCGAGAACGCGGCAGGCGCGGTCATCGACAGCGTCGTCTTCCCCGCGCTCGGCGTGGATACGTCCTATGCGAGGATCCCCGACGGTGCGGGTGCCTGGGTGAAGGCCACCCTGCCGACGAAGGGCGCGACCAACGTGTCCGGCGGTGCCGTGCAGCCGCTCGTGATGAACGAATTCTACTCCCGCGGCGACGCGACCAATCCGGACTGGATCGAGATATACAATCCCAACAGCGCTCCCGTGACCCTGACCGGCTACAAGATCTATGACAACGGCGGAAACTCCGGCACGAAGCCGAAGATGGAATTCACCGCCGGGGACGCCATCCCGGGGAAAGGATTCTACGTCATCGTCACCGACATCACGACCGAGGAGTACGGTTTCGGACTTTCGAGCGGCGGCGACGAAGTCTGGCTGGAAAACCCCCTGGGCGTCGTGATCGATAATGTCTCCATTCCCGCCATGCCGCTGGTGACGCAGTCCTACGGCAGGTATCCCGACGGGAGCGCGACGATGCAGCTGCTCAACACCATCACTAGGGGAGCAGCCAATCAGCCATGATCCCGACACGAGGAATCAAACACACATGAAATGGAACGCGACGATCCTGTGCTCATTCCTGCTGCTCGCGGCCTGCGCCGGGTGCGGCAGGGATGAGCCGGGATCAGATCCCACGAATCCTCCGACGGAAACGGAGACACTGCAGCCGATCGCGCAGTACTCTCTCGCCGGAACGATCGCCGAACCATCCGGGATCGTGTACCACGCGAGGAACAATTCATTCCTCGTGGTCTCCGACTCGCATCCCGAGCTGTACGAGATCGGCTTCGACGGCAGGCTGATCAGAACGATCCCGACCGCGGGCGCGGATCTCGAGGGCATCAGCCTCTCGGCGAGCTGCGACACGATCTATGTCGTCGAGGAGAAGAACAGGCAGGTTGTCCTGTACCGCGCCGACGGAACCTGGCTCTCCTCCTTCACCGTCGATGTCGCGACACTCGCCAACAACGCGCTGGAGGGCGTGACGACGGGACCGGGCGGAAACCTGTTTGTCCTCAACGAGAAGGCTCCCGGGATGCTCCTCGAATACACTCCGGGCGGAAAGGAAGTCCGGCGGATTCCGCTTTCCCTTGCGGCGGATTATTCAGATATTACGTTCCGTAAAGCCGACAATAGTCTCTGGATCATCAGCGATGAATCGCGGAAGATCATGCAGACCGATCTGTACGGCAGGTTGCTTCGGGAGTGGTCTCTCCCGTTCGGCAAGGGGGAGGGAATCGCGATCGTCAGGGATACGATGTACATCGTGAATGACGCGGATGCAAGGCTCTATCTGTTTCCCGCTCCGAAATGATTTTCCACACACACTCTCATGAGGACATCCGAATGCGAAAAATTGTGCACATCTTTGGACTGCTGCTCGCGACTGCATTACTGTCCGCCGCCGCCGTGGCGCAGACGGTGGTGATCAACGAAGCGTATTCGCGCGGTACCGAGGGAGACCTCGACTGGGTCGAGGTATACAATCCGTCCTCGGCGGACATCGATATCAGCGGCTTCAGGATTTACGACAACGGCGGACAGTCCGGGTCGAAACCGAAGAAACTCTTCCCGGCCGGCAGCGTAATTCCCGCGAAGGGTTTCGGGTATATCGTCACCGATACCGCGTCCTTCGAAGGGGACGAATCCGATTTCGGCCTCTCCAGCGGCGGTGACCTGGTATGGCTGGAGAACGCCGACGGTCTCGTCATCGACAGCGTCGTGATCCCTGCTCTGGGCGTCGACACCTCCATCGCGCGTATCCCCGACGGCGCGAACGTGTGGGTGAAATGGACGCCGCGCACGCGAGGCGCCTCCAATGTCATGATCAAGATGAACGAATGCTATTCCCGCGGCGTCGAGGGTGCTCTCGACTGGATCGAGCTGTATAACGCGGCCCCGTACGACGTCGACATCAGCGGGTACAAGATCTACGACAACGGCGGCCAGTCGGGATCGAAACCGAAGAAACCGTTCCCCTCCGGGACGATTCTTCCGCCGAACGGATTCTTCGTGATCGTCGTCGACACGGCATCGTTCGAGGGCGATGAATCCGATTTCGGGCTTTCCAGCGGCGGCGATGTCGTCTGGCTGGAAGACGGCGACGGCATCGTGATCGACAGCGTCGTGATTCCCGCGCTCGGCATCGACACCTCCTACCAGCGCATTCCGGACGGTTCGAACGTGATCGAGAAGCGGAGTCCCCTGACGCGCGGCGCGACGAACGGCACGGCGACATCCGTCGGGAGCGCGGCGTCCGTCAGCGATTTCGTTCTCCGTCAAAACTACCCGAATCCCTTCAATCCCGCCACGACCATCAGCTATACGCTCGCTGCGCGTAGCATGGTATCGCTGAAAGTATATAATCTTCTCGGCATGGAGATCGCCGATCTCGTCTGCGGAGTGATGGAAGCAGGTACGCATCTCGCGCGCTTCGATGCAGGGGATCACCCCAGCGGCATCTACTTCTATTCGTTGAAGGCGGGCGCGTCCGTCGAGATGAGGAAGATGGCACTGGTGAAGTGATCGTCTGCCGATCCACAATGAAAATGGGCCTCCCCTGAAAGCTGAAGCCACCTCCTCGCGGAGGTGGCTTCATGTATACCGCGGCGCCCCGCCGGGATGGCAGGGGAACACACTTTCTCGTAGATTGCCGCATGGATTGTTGTGCCCCGGCAGCCATGCGACAGCTGCCGGGAATGACTGCCGAATATCGGGATACATTTTCCGGAGGTGGCGAGATGACTTCGAAACTGGACGCACGATTTGTCCCCGATACCGCTGAAGATCCCGAGCGCAACCGCGCCGTCGCTGCCGCGGTACATGAAGCGCTGCGCGCGCATGGCGCCGCCGCGGCATCCGATGAGGCGTGGCGGCGCTTTCTCCGCTGGAGCGCGCAGCCGGATGTCCTCGAATCGCTTTCCCCGCCATCCCGGTACACCTGGGCGGAGGACGCCGCGGCAGTGCTCGCGCATCTGCGCTACACGCTGGGCGATCTCCTTGCCGATCGTGCAGAGGAGTGCGGGGACGCGGTGTACCTCGAGTCCCTCGCCGAAGGGCGCACGCTGACCTTCGCCGAGTGCCGTCAGCGCATCCGGCGCATCGCCGCCGCGTTCCATGCGATGTACGACGCGCTGCCCGCCGCGCCGCGCTTCCTGATCTACGCCGCGAACAGCATCGAGACCGCGCTGTGCGACCTCGCCTGCCTGTCTCACGGGATGCTCGTCGCACCCGTCAGCGTGCATGCCGATGCGGCGGAACTCACGTGGATGATGCAGCGCCTCGGCATCACCATCGCTCTCACCGACACGCCCGAACGCCTCGGCACGATCCTCGCCGCCGCCAGGGCGATGGACACTCCGCCGCACATCGTCGTCACGCGGCGGGAGAGCGAGGAAAAAGAAAACGGGATCCGGTATCTCGACGATCTCGTTGCGGAATTCGGACACCTGGCGCTGCCACGGAAACGGATCGATCCCTTCGCGACTGCCTCGGTCATGTTCACCTCGGGTTCCACCGGCCGGCCGAAGGGCGTGTGCTTTTCGCAGTATGCAATGGTGACCAAGCGCTTCGCCCGCGCGGCGGCGCTGCCCTCGGTCGGACGCGGCGAGACGCTGCTGGCGTACCTTCCGCTGTTCCACACCTTCGGCCGCTTCCTCGAACTGCAGGGCATGCTGTTCTGGCGCGGCCGCTACGTATTCGTGCAGGACGGCTCGAGGGAGGCGCTGCTCGCGGGAATGCGCGCGGTGCAGCCCACGGGATTGATTGGAGTTCCGCTGCGCTGGTCGCAGCTCGCCGAGGCGGGCGTTGCACGGATGCAAGGCCTGACCGGCGAGGATGCACGCGCGGCCTTCCGCGAGCTATGCGGCGCATCGCTGCGCTGGGGACTCTCCGCGGCGGGGTATCTCGATCCGAAAGTATTCCGCTTCTTCCAGGATCTCGGCGTGGAACTGTGCAGCGGTTTCGGCATGACCGAAGCCACCGGCGGGATCACGATGAGCATTCCCGGAGAATACGAGTCCGGAACGGTCGGCATCCCGCTGCCGTGCATTGACGCGCGGCTGTCCGATGAAGGAGAGCTGCAGGTCCGGGGTCGCTACGTCGCACGCATCCTCGGGGAAACAGGTGATCTGCCCTCGGCACCGCCGGACGAGCATCCCTGGTTTGCCACAGGCGACATCTTCGTCCGCCGGGACTCGGGTCAGTACGAGATCATCGACCGGCTCAAGGACATCTACAAGAACAGCAGGGGACAGACGGTTTCGCCGCTCGGCATCGAAAAGCTGTTCCGCGGCATCCCCGGATTCCGGCGCGTGTTCGCCGTGGGCGACGGCAGGGAGTACAACGTGCTGCTGATCGTGCCGGATACGGCGCACGACCTTTTCTCCGCCCGGTACACGGACGAGGAACGGGATGCGTACATCCGTGAGATCATCCGCGCGGCGAACGCGCAGCTCGCGTCCTTCGAGCGCATCGTCCGCTATGCGCTGCTCGACCGCGACTTCGACGCGGGAAAAGGAGAACTGACTCCGAAAGGCTCATACAATCGCGGCACTGTCGCGCGCTCGTTCGCGGAGATCATCGCGTCGCTGTATCGTTCCGGCAGCGTGTCGTTCGTCTGCGACGGTCTGACGCTGCAGCTTCCGCACTGGCTGTTCCGCGAGCTGGGCGCGACCGAGCACGACCTTACCGTGAACGAGGCGGGTATCGTGAACACAGCCGCGGGCACGCTGCTTCCCGTGTCGCGGGGCCGCGATGCGCAATCGTGGACGGTCGGCGATCTCGAATACCGCTGCCCCCGCGGCATCATGGATCTCGGCGTGCTGTGCAGGCAGCCGCTCGGCTGGACGGCGAATCCCGCTCTCGCTGCGATGTTTCCCTGCAGGGAAGGATGGGATGCCGTGCTGCCGGAGGGAATGAGCATCCGCGTTGCCGCGGTTTCCGCGGGCCGCGGCGTCATGGCGGACGACCACGCGTCGCTGCAGGGTGTGTCCACGAAGCTGAAGCGCATCCATGCGCTGCTTTCCGCCGTACTGCACGGCGATCCGCGTACGGCGCTGTCGCTGATCGACGATGTCGCGGTGGAACTCGATCACGGCGGGAGACATGTCGGCACCGTCATCCGCGCCCGTCTCGGCGCGCTCGCGTGGCACGCCGACGCCGCGCTGCGCGGCGCGGCCTACGCGACGCTGCTGCTCCATGATCCCATGCCGGAAGAAAGCGATGCCTACGTCGAGTTTATCCGCTCCGGCCAGTCGTTCCTGAGCGACGCGTCCATCCATGGTATCGCGGCGCGCGACCTCCGGCATGGACGCCTCGCGGCGCTGAGGGAACGACTGCAGCGTTACCGCGAGCAGAACGCCTTCGAAGGGGAAGAGGGGACAGCCGTCGTCGTCGGTATTCTCACTTTGCTCACCCAGCTTGCCGAGAACGATCCTGCCTACGTATTCGAGGTTCGTGCCGAGCTGTGCCACTGGATGATGCACGAACTGGAACACGGAACACGGCAGTACGGCTCCGAGGCACTGTTTCTCAAGCTGAAAGCGCAGTACGTTTCCCGTTTCGATGGCTGGCTGCGCACGGTGGACGACCGGGTTCGCCTGCGCGCCGCCCTGCGCTACGACGAGAGCATTCCTCCAGCGCAGCGCAACCGGCTCGAAGCGCTTCTCCTCGCGAGGCCGTTCCTGCCCATCAGCCTGCTGATGCTGTATGAAATCCCGTCCTTTTCCTGCGAGAGGCTCGGCGAGGGAAGCGTGTGGATCTCGGCGATGCCGGCGTTCGGCGCCGCACCCCGTTTCCTCATGAGCATCACGACGAGGGATGAACGGCATTACCAGATGCAGATCCTTCTGCATCCGGATTTCTCCAATCCGGACGTGCTCGCGCGGATGCACGCGTTCATCGCGCTCTCGGGCGCCGCGTCGGGTGCGCGCGTCCTGCCGCGATTCGGAAGCTTCATGCCCGAGGCGGGTGCCGTATCGATGCAGTTCGTCCGCAGCTCGACGGTGTGGGAAGAAATTCTCCGGCTCGCGGCGCGGAAGGATCATCCCTCGGAAGTGACGCGGCGGTTGCGTTCGCTTTTCGTGCGCGGCATGGCCGCGTTCATCACCGGCTGGCGGCAGAGCGGCGGATCCATCATTCCCGGCGCGGCGCACCCTGCGAACGTCTCGGTTCCCGACGAATGCATGCGCGGAGGCGCCGTGATTCACAGCATCGACGGATGGTCGCCGTGCGAGGGTCCCGCGACGCTGCTGCGCTCGCTGCGGCATCACTTCTACGCGATGACCGCGGCGCACCTGCCCGAGCTGCGTCCCTCTCTCGACAGCGTCTGGCTCTGCGAAGCCGCGCGGGAAGCGCTGGGAGATACGGCGGGGATGGCGTTCGTCGAGGATCTGCTGCGCGACGGGAACGCGGTGGACGAGGAACTGCGTACGGTCTTCCGCGGCTGGCTCGATGCCATGCGCGCGGGGTGGATCGCACCGCTCGGACTCGATACGGCGGTGGCCTGCTACAGCGAGTGGCACGCCTCCCATGCAGCGCCCCCGCTGGCCCTGCGTGAACGCTACGTGCGGGATCTCGCGAGGCTCTTCGACATCGACACGCTGGGGGAACTGGGACGGTACGCGCTGTACAGGCGGACGGTGTTCGCGGACGCGCGCGAGGATACGACGCGGTCATTCGATCTTCTGCTCGAGGAGATGCACCGCTTCCCCGGCGTACCGCCGACACGCCTTCCCGCGATGAACCTGCTGCAGGATTCCCTGCGGAACGAAGATGAACGGCATGCCCTTCTGCGCATGGTCTCGCCTTCCGCGGACACGTCCCGGCATGCACTGCTGGCCGTCGAGGGCATGCAGGTGCTGCAGCGCCGCGTTCCGGGCAGGACGGGCGAATCGTTCATCCTGCGCGATGCCGTCACTGCAGCGGAGATCGGCATGCTGTATGACCTGTTTCTGCGCGAGCAGTTCCCCGTGGTGATCGGCGAAGGTATGCAGTATCTCGTGCTGTTGGACGAATGGCACCGCGTCGAGGGCGGTGCGGGCTACGCGTTCGAATCCGACGGCGCGCTCTCGGTCGAACTGCTCATCATCGATCCCGCGGTGCGCGGCATGGGTCTCGGCACGGCGGTGGTCGACGAACTGCATCGCCGCGCCGCCGACGCGGGCGCGCGGCAGCTGCGCGCGCCGTACTACCTGCGGCGTTTCTGCGTGAGGATGGGATTCGTCGATGATCCCGACAACGGCGACCTGCGCCGCTCCGTCGACAGGCCCGCGAATTCGGGCACGGAACTTTTTCCTTGACAATTGGATTGTGGTGTTTTACATTGGTCAGTAAACATTTACTCACTACCGGTGCATGATGGAACTCAGTCCCCGCCAGCGCGAAATCGTCGAAGCCGCCATACAGCTCATATCGGAGCGGAGCATCCAGGAATTGACGATCAAGAACCTCTCCACGCGGCTCGGCGTGACGGAGGCGGCGCTCTACCGCCATTTCCCCGGCAAAATGGCCATTCTCACCGCGATACTTGGCCTGTTCTCCGCACAGGCGGACAGGGTACGCGACGATGCGCGGCAGCGAGGGGGCCCGCCACTCGAGATGATCGAACAGGTATTCCTGTCGCACGTGAAGGCCTTCGTGCGGCGGCCGCCCATGGCGGATGTCGTCTTTTCCGAAGAGATCTTCCAGAACGACAGCGCGCTCGCACGCACAGTGCACGACATTCTGAAAAAGAATTTCATCGGCATGGAGCAGCTGATCGCCCTGGGCCAGAAGCAGGGCGGCATCCGCGGGGACATCCCGGCCGAGGTCCTGGCAACGATCGTCATCGGCACACTCCGCATGCTCGTGACCCGCTGGCGGCTGGAACGGTTCCGGACGAAACTCGAGGCGGAAGGCGCTTCCACATGGAAGAGCCTTCGCCACATCCTGTCGCCATGAGCGCGATAGTTGATCCTACGTTTTTTTTTCGCTTAGAAGTTAGTAAACACTTACATACATCGGAGGACGCATGATATACAGCTTTCTTTCCCGACACGGACTAAGGACAGGGAGGGGCGAGCCATGAGAAGATTCATCCCCCTGCCGCGAATGCTCGGATTCCTTCTGCTGCTCACCGCGGGGAGCCGGGCGCAATCGCCCGCGGACGCCGCGGAGCGAGGCGTCGGACCGGCGCGGCTGACGCTGCGCGAGGCGCTCGAACTGGCGCTGGAGGAGAATCCCGTCCTGCGATCGGTCGATGCGCAGCGCGCGGCGGCGGCGTCGCGCGTCTGGGAGGCGCGCAGCGGACACCTGCCGCAGATTTCCCTGAACGCCGGGTATACCTGGTATCAGGAACCGAATATCGTATTCCCGATACACCGCGCGGGCGTCTTCCCGCCGCTCGACGACCGCATTTTCGAAAGCAGCGTGCAGGCGACGCTGCCCCTGTTCGCGGGCGGAAAGGTCGTCCGCCGTACCGACGCCGCGAAAGCCGGCGCGCGCCAGGCCGACGCCCGCGGTGCGGTGGCGCGGCAGGATCTGCTGCAGCAGATCGGCCTGCTGTATGTCGGCGCTGCGGAACTCACCGACCGCCGCGCCCTGCTCGGCGCGCGGCTCGCGGATCTGCGCACGCGTCACGCAGAACTGCAGGCGCAGCTCGGCGAGGGACGCGCGTCGCAGGCGCATCTGGCGCTGCTCGACGCGCAGATGGCCAGCGTGCGGGCAGACAGCATGCAGGCCGCACAGACGGCCGGAGAACTGGCCTGGCGATTGGGACAGCTCACCGGCAGCGACGGCGCGATCGAGCCCGTGATCGGGGAAGAAACGAGGCCTGCCGTGGAGGTGCTCCCGAACGTCGCCGAAGCGGATGCGATGCCCGTCGAGCGCAACAGCGAGTGGCAGCTGGCGCACGCACAGAAAATGCAGGCCGAGGCGGAAGCCTCGTTCGCTTCGCGTGCGTTCTATCCCGAAATCGCGGGCTTCGCCGTGTACAATTACCGCTCGAGCGGACGGGAATGGGATCCTGCCGGTGAATGGGCCGCCGGCGTGCGGCTCTCCCTGCCTCTGCTGGACGGAGGCCGCAGCATCGCAGCGCTCTCCACCACCAAAGCCTCGCTGCGGGCCGCCGAGGAAAACCTCCAGGCTGTCGCGCAGCGCGCGCACGCCGAGAGGGAAGTGGCGATAGCCGCGCTTGCACGCCTGCGATCCATCAAGGAAGCGGCGCGTCGGAAGGAGACGTTCGTCGAAGCGCAGCGGGATCTCTATGCCTCGGGCCGCCTCTCCCTGAGCGAACTCGAGACGCAGGAAACGGAATTGCTGCAGCTCGCGCTGCAGGCGAAGTCCCTCAACTACGAAGCCCTGCGCGCGAGCATACAGGTCTCGCGTGCGGCGGGCACACTCGACAAGGAAATGCTGCTCATGATCACAGTAGAGGAAGCAAGATGAAATACGCACGCAGAACAATCATCGCCGCCGCGACGGCCGCGCTCGCGCTGACTTCATACGGATGCACCAAAGAAGCGGAACGCGCAGCGCAGGCACCCATCGCGGTGCGCACCGTCCAGCCTGAACGACGCGACATGTACGAGAAGCTCGAGTATCTCGGCAGCGTCCATTCGGAAACGGAAATCCAGGTAAACGCGCAGCTGCAGGGCAGCGTCGCCGCCATCGCCGTCGCCGAGGGGGATGCCGTCCGCAAGGGCGCGCGGCTGCTGCGACTGTTCGTGCCCGATCTCGAAGCCGGCGTCGAGCGCCTGCGCACCGAGCGGGACTACTGGTGCCGTCGCAGCGAGGCGGACGAACGCCTGCTCGAACAGCAGGCCATCGCGTCGGATCAGGCCGATGCAGGACGCCGTGCCTGCGCCAGCGCCGAAGCGGCGCTCAAGGAAGCGGTCTCCCTCATGGACAAGGCCATCGAGCATGCGCCTGTCAGCGGCATGGTGCTGCGTCGCTTCGTCGAGGCGGGACAGAATGTGATGCCCGGCCAGCCGCTGCTGCTCGTCGGCAGCGCGGATAAGGTCGTGCACGTCTCCGTCGTCGAGGAGGACCTCGCGCGCGGTATCCGCGTCGGAATGCAGGCGCTGCTCCTCATCGACGCGCGGACACGCGTGCCGGCGCGGGTGATCGAGATCGCACCCGTGACCACGTCCGCGTCACGGAACTTCATCGTGAAATTGCGGCCCGAGCGCGGCGCGTCGATCGACGCGCGGCATGGGAGTTCGCTGGCGGTGCAGTTCGTGCTCGCGGAGCGCGCGGGCGTCATGGCTGTCCCCTCGCTGGCGCTGGTCGAACGCACGACCGACCCCGCCGTCTACCTCGTGCGCGGCGACCGCGCGATCCGGCAGTCCGTCCGCGTCGGGATCGAGGAGGACGGCTGGGTGGAGGCCGCATTCCCGTGGAATGAAGCGGATGCGGTGGCGACGAGCAACCTCGGCAGCCTCACCGACAGCACAAAGGTGCTCGCCGTGCCGCAGCGGGAGGAAAAACGATGACATTATCCGAATATACGCTTCGCAACCGCTACCTCGTGTACGCGGTCACCATCGCCGCGGTGGTGTTCGGCACCCTGGCATACCTGACGCTGCCCATACAGCTCTTTCCCGACACCGCGCCGCCCCTGGTCAACGTGCTCACCGCCTATCCCGGCGCCGCCGCGATCGACGTCGCCGACCTGGTGTCCGATCCCATCGAAGAGGAATGCGCGTCGCTCGAAGGCGTGCACAAGGTGCAGTCGACCTCGCAGGACGGCCTCTCGCTCGTCACGATCGAGTTTGACTACGACATCGCGGTGGACCTCGCCGCAGTGGATGTGCAGAACGCCATTGCGCGCATCAAGAGCCGCCTGCCTCGCGAAATCGCGGAACCGCAGGTGATGAAATTCTCGACCAGTGACCGCCCGGTCCTGACGCTGGGCATGCGTGCCGACGACATGGTGCAGGTGCGCCGCCTGGCCGAGGATATGCTTTCTCCGGAACTGCAGCGCGTGCCTGGAGTGGCCCTGGTCGATGTCTTTGGCGGCTTCAGGCCGGAAATCAACGTCGACGTGGATCGCCAACACCTCGAGGCGCATCGGCTTTCACTACCGCAGCTGGCCGATGCCATAAGCATGCACAACGTCAGCGCGCCGGCGGGACAGATCAACAGCAGAGGACGCCAGTACACCTTCCGCCTCGACGAACAGAAGCGTACACCGCAGGATCTCGGGCGGATTCCCATCCAGACGGCGGCCGGCACCCGGGTACTGCTCCGTGACGTCGCCGACATCCGCGAGGGATCGTCCGAGGATCAAGCCCGCTACCGGGTCAATGGCAAGTCCGCAATCGCGGTGCAGGTGTTCCGGCAGGACGATGCCAATACCGTGGAGGTCGTCGCGCGGGCGCAGAAGAAAATGCGGCAGCTGCAGGAAAGCTATCCATCTCTCGAAGTGATCGAGGCGGAGGAATCCGCGTCGTTCACCCGGGACGTGGTCGACAACATGCTCGGCAGCGTCTGGCAGGCGCTGCTGCTCGCGGCGGTCATCATCTTCCTGTTTCTCGGCAGCGTACGCCGCGGCCTCGTCGTCGCGGTCTCCATGCCGATGTCTTTCCTGCTCACCTTCGCGGGCATGCAGTTCTTCTCGATCGAAGTGAACATGGTGACGCTCACGGCGATCATCCTCGCCGTCGGCATGGTGGTCGATGCATCGGTCGTCATGCTCGAAAACATCACGCGGCGCTACGAGACGGAAGGGCTCACACCGATGGAGGCGGCGAGAACGGGCGCGAACGAAATCCAGTTCGCCGTCATCGCCGGCACGGCGACGACGCTGATCGTGCTGATTCCACTCCTCTATCTCTACGGTTTCGTCGGCAAGACCTTCGGTCCTCTCGCGGCGACGCTGATCATCGCCTTTGTCTCGTCGTTGATCGTCGCGCTCGGACTCGTGCCGCTGCTCACGATGCTCGTCACGGGGAAGGGCGGCACGATGGAGCGGTGGGCCAGGCGGATCGCCGCCCCGTGGAACCGGCTGATGGACGTGGTCCGCGACGCATACCTCTGGCTGCTCGAACACGCGCTGCGCCACCGGTGGACCGTCGTACTCTCCGCGACGGCGCTTTTCATACTCGGGATAATCCTGCTTCGCGGACAGGGGATGGAACTGCTGCCGAAAATGGACGGCGGCTCGAGCTTCGTGACCGTGGAGACTCCGTCAGGATCCTCACTCGAGGAAACCGAGCACGTCATGCGCGAGGTCGAGCAGGTCATTCTCGAGGAAAAGGAAGTCGTGCGCATCTCGAATCAGATGGGTTTCGAACCAGGCATGCATTCCTTCGGCGGCGGCGGGGTGCAGGGTCCCACCCAGGGATACCTTTCCATCACGTTCACGCCGCGAACGGAGCGTGACGAATCCATTTGGGATATTCAGGATCGCATTCGCGGGAAACTCCGCCGCATCCCCAACGTGCAGAATCTCGTCGTGCGTGAATCCGGCAGTACGGCCAAGTCGACGACAGCCTCATCCATTGTCGTGAGCATCAAGGGCGAGGATCCGCTCGTCCTCGACCGTCTGGGCGATTCCGTGCTCGAAAGCATACACAGCGTTCCGGGCGTGGTCAATCCCTGGCGCAGCTGGCGGCTGGATCAGAACACCATCGCCCTGCGGGTGAACGCCGAACGCGCGGGTGAACTCGGACTTACACCTTCGGCGGCGGCCCGGCAGCTCGTCCAGTCGCTCGATGGCACGCCCGCGGGTGTGCTCCGCGGAGAGACGGGAGAGGATACTCCGATCCGCGTGCGTATCGCGGAGGAATTCCGCGACGGTGTCGATGGCGCCACCGGCGTGCGCGCGATCTCGCCGAAGGACGGCAACGCGGTACCGCTCGGGACCGTGATGCGGGCGGAGGATGTGCGGTCACAGGGTCTGGTCAAGCGCGAGAACCTGCAGCCGACGCTCGACATTCTCGCATTGCATGGCGGACGCCCGCTCAACTTCGTCGCCGAAGACGTGCGCGCAGCGGTCGCCCGGGTGGAGACGCCGCAGGGCTATTCCATCGGTCTGGCCGGCGAGGATGCCGACATGAGCGAGTCACGCGGCGAGTTGATGCGCGCACTCGGTATCGCGCTGGTGGCCGTGTACCTGCTTCTCGTCGCGCAGTTCCGTTCGTTCCGCCACTCGTTCACCGTGATGATGGCCATCCCGCTCAGTCTCATCGGCGTCGCGATGGCGCTGTGGTTCGCGGACATGCCCGTCTCGATGCCTGTCATGATCGGACTGATTCTCCTCGTCGGCATCGTCGTGAACAATTCGATCATCCTCATCGACTTCATCCGTCAGCGGCGCGAGGAAGGATTCGCGCGGCGTGAGGCGATACTCGATTCGGTCGCAACACGCTTCCGTCCGATCATGATGACGTCGCTCTCCACAATCGTCGGCATGATCCCGCTCGCGATGGAATGGGCGCTGGGCGCGGAACGTTTCTCGCCCCTCGCGGTCGCGGTGATCGGCGGCATGACCGCCTCGACATTCCTGACGCTCATTGTGATTCCCGTGCTCTACGATCTCTCCGAGGGAATCGGTCGGAAGGCGCGGACGGCGGAGGAACGCGCATGACATCGCGGAACAGGCATTATGCGCCGCTTCTTCGTATCTTTCCCCTTGATCCGTTTTATCAGACTTCGGGAATCCGATCATGACTGAACTCACAACTGACGAACTCCGCCATCTGTTTCTCACCGTGTTCAAGCCGCGTCCGTCGGACAAGGTGCTGACCATCATCGTCGACGTGCCCGACGAGAAGGTCCGGGACGACGACGACTGGCGCGACCGCCGCGTGATGGCCTACGACTGGTGGATGCGCGCGATCGCCTTCAAGCACGATCTCGGACTCGATCGCATCGAGATCTACTACTACCCGAACGTCGGCAGCAACAACAACGATCTGCCGGACACCCTCTACCACTGGGGAGGGAATCCCTCGCGGCTCGATGCGGCCACGCTCACGGCGGAAGGCATGGCGGTGCCGCTGGCGGACGTGATGACGTTTACCGACCTGATCATCGCGCCGACGGAATTCTCCGCCACCGCGCCCTGCAAGATGCTCGCGAAGCAGTACGACTTCCGCGGCACGACCATGCCGGGATTCATCATGTCCATGATTCCCTCGCTGAGCTTGGACTACGGCAAGGTGCACGAGCGCATCATGAGCATCAAGACCCGGCTCGACGACGCCGAGCGGGAGCTGATCGTCTTCGACGCGCGCGGGAAGGAGTATGTGCTGGACTGCGATCTGCGCCATCGAAAGGCCACGCCCAGCAGCGGCATGTTTCATGAAGACAAGATTGTCGGAAATCTTCCCTCCGGCGAAACCTACATCGTGCCGTACGAGGGAGAGATCGAAGGCGACGCCAGCCGCACGCACGGCGAACTCCCCGTGCAGTTCGGCGACGAGATCGTG
Organism: uncultured Chromatiales bacterium; assembly: GCA_964635845.1. Taxonomy (GTDB): domain Bacteria; phylum Bacteroidota; class Ignavibacteria; order SZUA-365; family SZUA-365; genus SZUA-365. The sequence continues at coordinate 8,122 of CAZWNO010000038.1, read as the reverse complement.
GTGTACCGTGTCGCGGAAAACCGCGCCGTGGAAGTGCTCAGCGACGGACCGCAGAGCGTCAAGGAGCGCGCCATGCTCGCTGCCGAGCCGGCCTACGGCAATATCGCCGAACTCGGACACGGCGTGCTGGGCGATTTCGGATGCACCGCGGTGGGCAGCCTGCTGATGGATGAAAAGCTCGGGCTGCACGTGGCGTTCGGACGCAGCGAGCATTTCGGCGGCATCGTCTCTCCGAAATCCTTCAACGATCCGAAGAACGTCATCCACATCGACCGTGTCTACGTCGAATCCCTGCAGCCCGACATCGTCGCCCGCCGCGTGACTCTCTTCTATCCGGATGGACGCGAGGAGGAAATCATGCGCGACGGCAAGTGGACCGTGTAATGCGTGAACGCGGATGAACACGGATTGAACGGATGTTCGCGGATGGTTTTTTTCGAAAGAAAATCCATCTGCGTAGATCCGCAGAATCCGCGTTCATCCGCGTTTTCACTTGCATCAGAAAAAGGCCTTGACTTCGGCGCGGGCGGTGTGCATCACCGCCCGTTCCGTTTCGGAGCGGCCGAGGTAGGAGAGGGTGGCCTGCATGAAGCTGGTGAGGCGGTAGTCGAAGTTCACGCGCCAGACCCAGCTCGTGCCTTCCGCGCGGCCGTCGGTGAGTTCGAAGGGGAAGCGGTCTATCTCGGTGGCGAACGTCACGGTGCTCCGCTCGATCTCGACACGCAGGCGGCCGGGTCCGGGAAACGCGGTGACGCTGCGCAGCATGAGTGTGGTGATGTCGGCCGTGACCGGCGCGTCGGGCCAGGAGTCCGTGGCGGTCTTGCTGTCGACGACGAGGCCGATCTCCACGTCCTTCCAGGGCCGGTAGGAAAGATCCCCCACGAAATTCGCGGAGACGATGTCGCGCGCCCGGCTGCTCGCGGCGGCGGTGCGCAGCGCGTCGTCGAGAAAAATCGCATCGGCCTGCAGTCCGATCTCGCGCACGAGCTGGGTCTTGATGCGCAGCGATCGCTCCCGCCGGTATGATCGTTCGTTGCCCATCGCGAACTGGCTGAAGCCGTCACGCTGGTCGAAGCGCAGGCGGAGGGAGAAGGCGGGACTCCGCTCGAAGAGGAAGAGATCCTGACGGATATTCTGGAATCCCCGCAGCGTCGTGCTGTCGTCGAGGAAATGACCGAGATGCAGCAGATAGATGTCCGACGTGTTTTCCTCTTCGCTCTTTTCGTCGATGCGCACAAAGGTCTCGCTCGAGAGCGCGCGCAGCGCTTCGAGCCAGGGCGGCGCACCGGCGTCGTCCCGGAAAATGCGGTCCGGACGCAGTCGCAGCCGCAGGCTGCTCTTGAGATCGATGACGGGGAAGAGTTCGTCGGTGGGAATCGTGAGGAGGACGTAGTCGCCCTCGAAACGCGTGGGCTCGAATTCCTCCTCGTCCTGCACGCCGTTGGCGTTGAGGTCGCCGCGGTATTCGTAGCTTCCCTGTCCCCACGGCACGTTGAGGAACACCCGCTGCAGCCGTGAGGTGCGTTCGGTGGAAACTTCGTACAGCAGGTCGGTCTGCACGCCGCCGTTGAAGGGCGCGTAGCGGGCTTCCGCGCGGGTGAGTATCGTCTGGATATCCTTGCTGCCGCGCGCGCGGAAGTCCTCGCTGTAGCGCCGGTCGCGCACGGTCACGGTGACGGAGGACGAGAGGTCCTTCCAGGGCCGCAGCGCCCAGCCGTACTGCTGCAGCAGGTCGACGGACTGCCGTGCGAGCGCGCCGTCGAGCGGGACGTCCTCCATGCGCACGCCGACGTCCGCGCTGAAGGTCATGTTCCAGAATGCGGGGAAGAGAATGCCGGGGCGGATGTCCACGAACGCGAGGCTGGTAAATAAAAGACTGTCCGCTCCGATGTCACGGTTCTCGCGATGCTCCTGCTCGAAGCGCAGGCGCGGGGTGGCGAAGGCGAGCGCGTACGACGCTTCGCCCTGCTGGCGCAGCCAGCTTCCGGACTGCGGGCGGCCGGTGGCCGCGCCTCCGGCGTCATCGCTCGCGATGTGTTCGATGCGCCAGCGCAGGTCGGGCAGGGAGGAATCCGCGCCGCGCGCGATGTCCATGCCGCCTTCGAGCCGAAGGGAGGAGAAATCCCCGCGCCGCATGCTGCCGAATCCGCCATGTACCTGCAGCGGTGTCCATGGCGACCAGGCCACGCCGCCCTCGGCGATGCGCTCGCGCTCTGTCGCGGCGGTCTGCAGATCCCATTTCCGGCCGAACTCGATGTCGTTGATCCGGTCGATCGCGTTGAATGCGGATGCGACATCGCGGTAACGGAAATGCAGGTCCAGATCGTTCGCGTGACTGAGCGAGGGCGTCCATCGCGCTCCGAACGTCCATGCGCTGCCGGCATTGTCGCCGTCGCCGTCGGCGGAGAAGCGGTTGCGGTCCAGCGCGCTCACGCCGAGTTCACCGCTGATGCGCAGCGCGTCGACGGGCGCGGCGGACAGCCTCAGATCCACGAGCTGGTGCAGGCGCGGCAGGGGCAGCAGGCGCAGGGGAGCGTAGTCGCCGCGTCCGATGCCCGCGAATTCGAAAGTCCCGACGGTCCTGCGACGGTAGTCTCCGCCGCCCTGGCCGACGAAGGAGAAGGACAGCGACCAGGTGGCGCTGTCCGACCCGGGAGAATAACGATAGATCGTGTACGGATTGCCCGCGATCAGCGTGTCCGTGCGGACGTACTGTCCGCCTCCCGACGCGCGGGCAGTGTCGTAGCCGACATAACGCGCGCCGCTTTGAGAGGCCGCGGTGGCATCGTCGCCCGCGGCGGTGAGCACCGCGCGGTCGCCGTCGGAGAATTCGAGATCGATGGGATTGTCCTGGTCGTCGGCTTCGCGGATGTACCGCGCGGTGAGCGACAGCCTGTCTCCGGCAAGTGCGGTGCTGCTGTTCGCGGTCAGGAGCGAGCGCACGTACTGCCGCTCCGCGTATTCGTAGTCGACCGTGATGCGCGAGTAGGCGGTGACAAGGCGGCGGGGAGTGAAGAACAGCTCGCCGCTCGCGTACTCGATGACATAGTCGTGATTCCCGCCGCGCGTCATTTCCACTCCGTCGACAAAGACTTTCTCGGTACCCGCCAGCACCAGCACCGGCTGTTCGCCGTTGCGGCCGGTGAGGCGATAGGGTCCCTGCACGCCGTCGATGCCGTTGAACTGCAGGCTGTGCCAGGTGCCTTTCAATGTCGCGTAGGACATGGACGCACTCGTGCCCCGGACGCCGGTTTCCGTGCTGCCGGCTCCCGTGCTGCCGGCCGCCGTGGCGTCGGCGGATGCCGGGTCCGTTCCGCCGAAGCGTCCCTCGCCCAGCACGCCGGAGAGTTTGCGGTTGTAGCGTCCGAATTCGGAGTCCTCATAGCGCAGATTGAAGTCGCCCAGCGTCGCGCTCAGGTTGCGTCCCGCGATGGTGATGAACACCTTGTCGAGTTCCTGGATCGTACGCGTATTGCCCTCGGGCTGGATCGGAGTATTCTCGTCCGTCAGCGCGCCGGTGACCGTGATGTCCTCCGAAAGTTTCCCCGCCAGCTGCAGGCGGAAGCCGCTGTTGATGTTGAGATCCCTGTTGCTGCCCACGGTGAAGCCGCGCCCGATGTAGCCGCTTTTTTCCAGCTCCGACCCGAAGATGCTCTCCATGTCGAGCGGCTGCGAGAGTGCTGCGTACCGCATCCGCGCATCCCCCCCGCCGCTGTCGCGTCTCGTGACGAGTTCCCGCTGCCGCCACGAGGGGAGGATGCGGAAGGGCAGCGCGCGATAGCGAACGACGACGCGGTAGGCCATGTCGCTGAACGCCGTGTCCCGGTATGCCGTTTCGCTGTAAGCCGTGTCGCTGCTGGCCGAGTCGCGGTGGACCCTGCCGCTGTCCGCCGCAGCCCGCAGCCGCGGGGAGAAGCGCAGCACCCCGTTTCGGCGGTCGATGCTGATGTCGGTGGAATCCGGCGTCGTGCCCGCGGCATCGAGCACGAGCGGGGGATCGAAAGTGATGGAGAAATCCCCGGACTGGATGAAACCGCGGGAGAGCCGCAGCGTGTCGCCTGCGCTCCAGGCCAGCGTATCCGCGTATTCGCGCGCGAGCGGCGCCTTCACCTGCGCAGCCAGCGGAGCCGCGGCGAGGAGGAAGGTGAACACGACCAAGGGGAGACGGATCTGCACTGGGGAGCGCCCTGCGGTTGAATCAGGGCAAGATAGACGGGGAGGGAGGGAAATGCAATGAGTACGAGCACGAGCACGAGCACGAGCACGAACCTGGGAGCGGCGCACGCCAGTGCGCCGTCTTCGAGTACGAGCACGAGCACGAACCTGGGAGCGGCGCACGCCAGTGCGCCGTCTTCGAGTACGAGCACGAGCACGAACCTGGGAGCGGCGCACGCCAGTGCGCCGTCTTCGAGTACGAGCACGAGCACGAACCTGGGAGCGGCGCACGCCAGTGCGCCGTCTTC
>CAZWNO010000038.1:0-3559 GCA_964635845.1 uncultured Chromatiales bacterium | reverse complement strand
CCAGTGCGCCGTCTTCGAGCACGAGGACGAGCACGAGGACGAGCACGAGCACGAATCTGGGAGCGGCGCACGCCAGTGCGCCGTCTTCGAGCACGAGTACGAGCACGAGCACGAACCTGGGAGCGGCGCACGCCAGTGCGCCGTCTTCGAGCACGAGGACGAGCACGAGGACGAGCACGAGCACGAACCTGGGGGCGGCGCACGCCAGTGCGCCGTCTTCGAGCACGAAAACGAGTACGGGGATGAGCTCGTCAGTGGCTCCAGTCTGCCAGCTGCTGTGTGATGAAGTGTACCGCGGCGTCGTGTGCGTCGCGGCCGTTGCCGTCGACGGAAATGGGCGCCGAGAAGCGGATGTGGACGGGAAGCAGAGGACGAATAGGTCCGAAATCCTTGAACATCTTCCCGTTGGCCCAGGCATCGGTCTTGAGTGCGACCGGGACGATGGGCACGCCGGCATTCTTCGCGAGCTTGACGCCGAGGGAGTTGAAGCGGGCGGGATCGAAGGTGTCGCTGCGCGTGGTCTGCGGGAAGAGGACGATCGAGGTGCCCTCCGCGAGGCGGCGGGCGCCTTCCTCGAGCACTGTCTGCAGATCCTGGCGTGGATTGTCGCGTGTGACCACCACGGGATTGCGCGAGCGCATCACGTACTTGAACACGGGGTAATCCACCAGGCTGGGCTTGATCACGAAGGTGCAGCGGCGTACGGGATTGATCAGTGCGGGAAGGACGAAGGTTTCGAGCGTGCTCATGTGATTCGCGACGAAGACCGCGGGACCGGTGAGCGCGCGGATGCCGTCCATCCCCTCGATATGGAAGTTACAGCCCGCGTGCTCGAGCGCGTTGATGACGTCGAGGCTGCTGTCGACCCACTCCCGATCGCCATAGCGGCCCCGTTTGGCCCGATGCGACGAGCGGAACACGATGCCGATCGCCTCGAGATAGAAGGCGAGCGTGGGGGGGAGAATAGACCGGCGCCGATCGGCGGGAGTGTGGTAGCTGTCCTGTGAGGCGAGAATGGTGCCGTGGGGTATCATCGGTTGCTCGGTGAAGCGAAGTGCTCCGCACTTCGCGATTTGGGATCCGGGACGTATGTCGACAGGAAACAGAAGACGCCGGGTGCGGACACCCGGCGTCATACGCGCGATGCGGTAAATCAGAGATTCCAGAGACCGTTTTTCTTCAGCACGTCGTGCGAGATGACGAGCTTCTGGATCTCGCTCGTGCCTTCGAAGATGCGGTTGATGCGGCTGTCGCGGTAGAAGCGCTCGATCGGCAGTTCACGCGAGTAGCCCATGCCGCCGTGAATCTGGACGGCGAGATCCACCACCTTGTCCAGCCCCTCGCTGCAGATCAGCTTGACGGCAGCGGACTGCGTGGAGATCTTTTTCCCCGCGTCATAATCCGCGGCAGTGCGGTAGACAACGCTTTCCATCGTATAGGTGATCGCCCACATCTCGGCGAGCATGAACTGCACGGCCTCGAAATTCGCGATCGGAGCGTCGAACTGCCTGCGCTCCTTCGCGTAGCGCGTGGACATCTCGATCAGTTCCTTGCAGCTCCCCAGGCAGCAGGCGCCGAGGCCGAGACGCCCGGCGTCGAGCGTCTTCATGGCCGTCAGGAAGCCGCGTCCCTCCGAGCCGATCATGTTCTCCTTCGGCACGCGGACGTTGTTGAAGGTGATCGGATTGGTCATGCTGCCGCGGATGCCCATTTTCTTTTCCTTGGGACCGGCATGGAATCCTTCCCATTTCGTCTCCACGGCGAACGCGGTCACTCCGCGCGACGTGCGGGCAAACACCGACACGACGTCGGCCAGGCCGCCGTTCGTGATCCAGAGCTTCTCGCCGTTGAGTACCCAGTGATCGCCGTCGAGTTCGGCGCGCGTGCGCACGTTGAAGGAATCCGATCCGGCCGTGGCTTCGGTCAGCCCGAAGGCCGCGATCCATTCGCCGGAGCAGAGCCTGGGCAGGTATTTCTGCTTGAGTTCCTCGGTGCCGCTGAGGTAGATCGCGTTCGTGCCGATCGACATGTGCGCGCCGATCATGGTCGCGGTTGAAAGACAGCCGCGGCCCATCTCCTCCTGCGCGATGCAGTAACCGACCTCGCCGAAACCGCCGCCGCCGTATTCCTCCGGGAACACGGTGCCGAAAAGACCCACTTCGCCGATCTTGTCGATCAGTTCGCGGGGAATGGCCTCATCCTCATCTATTTTCGAGGCGATAGGTTTGACTTCCGCGTTGACAAACTCGCGCACCATGTCGCGGAGCATGTTCTGTTCTTCGGTGAATTCAAAGAGATTCATGGCATGGCATATATGGTGAGTGAAACGGGTGTGTTTCTCCTTGCGGTCAGGACACGCCGGTCGGATCCCAGCTGCTCTCGTCGAGGAGCGTAAGATCGGAATACTCGTACGGCGATTTCTGGCCGACGTAGCTGACCTTGCTTTCGGCGCCGTCGACACCGATGGTGTTGCCGTTGATGAACTCCGTGCCGGGCTGCAGCAGGGAGACGATCGCATGAGCGATGTCTTCGGGCGTGGTCGCGCGTCCGAAGGGATTCTTCGCGACGGCGGCGTAGAGCATGTTGCGGGCGCCCGGGATCTTGCTCAGCGCGGGCGTGTCGGTCACGCCGGCCAGCAGGGCGTTGCAGATGATGCCCCGCGGACCCAGCTCGATCGCCAGCTGCCGGATGTAGCTCTCGAGGGCCGCCTTGGCGGCGGAGACGGCTCCGTAGAACGGGAGGTTCAGGTTGGCGCCGTCGCTGGTCATCGCGAAGATGCGGCCGCCGCGGCCGAGAAGGTCGCGGCGCACGAGATCCTGCGTCCAGTAAATCAGCGAGTTCGCCATGACATCGAGCGTCATCTCGAGCTGGGTTTTCTTGATCATTTCACCGTCGCTGCGGCCGACGAGCGGACGCAGGGTGCCGAAGGCCAGGCTGTGCATCAGCACCCGCACCTCGGCGTGCCCTTCCCTGTGGAAGCGATCCGTGAAATCCTCCAGAATTTTGTGCCGCTTGTGTTCGTCCGCGGCGTTTTCGTTATAGAACAGCGCCTGATGCCCTGTGGCCTCGATGTCGCGGACGAGCTGATGCACTCCCGGCATCGTGGCCTGGCGGTCGAGATGGACACCGAGAATGTTGAATCCCTCCGCGGCGAGCGCCCGTGCCGCGGCAGCGCCGAAACCCGACGATGCGCCGAGGATGAGTGCCCACTGGTTTCCAGATCTGCGTGTCATTATATCATTCGTGATTGTGCTCGGAAACATTATAGACAACAAAGATAAGGAAAATGTCGGAAATTTCATTGCGCCTCGCTCCGCTCGGCGCGATATAGGATATAGGACATGGGATATAGGACATAGGACGTAGGACGTAAGTTCATGGCAGCAGAGAGATCCCGTAGCCTGAGGGGGTGCAGTATCGTACATCCTGCGTCGTGCGTCGACGCGCGGCACCCGCGACGCGTGACGAACGGTTTCATTCAGAACCCCCGGCTGAGTAAATTATATGATGGATGAACAACTCCCCCAGCGTTTTTTCGATCGCGGCGGCGTCGACTGCA
>CAZWNO010000037.1:0-32772 GCA_964635845.1 uncultured Chromatiales bacterium | reverse complement strand
GCAATAAGCGGGGAGCGAGATGTTTCCCGATTCCCGGGATCATCGCTCCCCGCCTGTAGCTTACAGCCTATAGCGCGCCGAACCGCCGAAGGCGGTGAGGCGCTCCTAGTCCATGATTTTTCGAAGGAAAGCCGGCCTGTCGGGATTGGATTTCTCGATGCGCTGGCCCGCGGTGTCCTCGTCCATCTCGTGTGCGGAGGCGAGCGAGAGACCCTTCCGGATGAAGGTCGGCTCGTCGAGTTCGCGGATTTCGTGAATGCCTGTAGGGATATGCACGGCGCGCGGCTGGGAACGCTGCTGCGGCGCTGCGGGACGGTTTACCCCGCGTCCCCGCGCGCGGTTGAAGCCGGTCGCGATGACAGTGACCATGAGCTTGCCTTCAAGCGCGGGATCGATGACGGATCCGAAGATCACGTTCGCGTCCTCACCCGCGGCTTCGGTGATGATGGAAACGGATTCGTCGATCTCGACGAGCGAGAGATCCGGACCGCCCGTGATGTTGACGAGCACGCCCTGGGCGCCCGCGATGCTGATGCCGTCGAGCAGCGGACTCGATATGGCGTTGTGCGCCGCTTCCACTGAACGGTTGTCGCCTTCACCCAGACCGCTGCCCATCAGCGCGTCACCCATATCGCGCATGATGGTGCGGACATCGGCAAAGTCCACGTTGACCAGGCCCGGCACGGCGATGATCTCCGCGATGCCGCGCGTGGCGTTGTACAGCACTTCGTTCGCCAGCTGGAAGGCCTCGGACAGGGACGTTCCCTTGTCCACCAGCGACAACAGCTTCTGGTTCGGGATCACGATCAGCGTGTCGACGTGCTTGCGCAGCTCCTCGATTCCTTCCTCGGCCTGCGCCATGCGGCGCTTGCCTTCGAAATGGAAGGGCTTGGTCACGATGCCGACCACGAGCGCGCCCGTGCCCTTGGCGAGATTCGCCACCACGGGACCGCCGCCGGTGCCGGTACCACCGCCCATGCCGGCAGTCACGAAGACCATGTCGCTGCCCGAAAGTACGGCCGCGAGTTCTTCCTTGTCCTCTTCGACCGCGCGGTATCCGACAGAGGGATCCGCGCCGGCGCCGAGGCCGCGCGTCAGGTTCTTGCCGGCCTGGATCTTGTACGTCGCCGCACTGCGATCCAATGCCTGCGAATCGGTGTTCACCGCGATGAACTCGACGTTCTCGATGCCGCGGTTGATCATGTCCTCCACCGCGTTTCCGCCTCCTCCGCCGACACCGACGACCCGGATCTTCGCCCGGCTGTCCATGCTGTTGTCGTATACGATAGCCATACGGCCCTCCTCAGTGTGTGGGTGATGTGTTTGCATGTAATTCACTGTGTTTCCATTATGTGCATTCTCTGTATTTGCCGCGCCCGTTTCCGTGAGCTCGTTTATAATCAGATTATTCCATCCTTATATATTCCATCCTGTCATCTGTCATTTGTCATCTTGTCATCTTGTCATCCGTCATCTGTCATCTGTCATCTGTCATCTTGTCATCATGTCATTTGTCATCATGTCCTCCACCCTCCCCGCCGTTATAATTCATTGAACCAATCGATGATCTTCTTGATGATGTTGGTCCTGCCCTCTTTCACGCCGTCTTCGAAACTGGTCGAACCGACGCTCCGCATGCCGTGCAGCACGAGGCCCGTGCAGGTGCTGTACATCGGATTCTCCACTTCGGCCACGAAGCCGCCGGAGAAGCCCGACGGGATGCCGATCTTCACGGGCATCCCGAGCACCTCGCGGGCGAGCGCCGCCGTGCCCTTGATCAGCGATCCGCCGCCGGTGAGGATGACCCCGGAGTGCAGGTGCTTCGAATAGCCGGAGCGCTTGATCTCCAATGCCACGATCTCGAGGATCTCCTCCATCCGCGGCTGGATGATCTGGCAGAGCAGGCTGCGGCTGATCTGCATCTCGTCGCGGCTGCCGAGGCGCGGCAGGAGGATCGGCGCGTCGTCGACGATCTCGGGGAGATACGCATATCCGTGCTCGCGCTTGAGCTTCTCGGCCTGCTCGTTGAGAATGCCGAGTCCCTTGCGGATGTCCTCGGTCACTTTCTTGCCGGCGATGGCGAGCACCGCGGAATGCCGGATGGTGCGTTCCTCGAAGATCGCGATGTCGGTGGTGCCGCCGCCGATGTCGACGAGCACGATTCCCACTTCCTTCTCCTCGTCGTTGATCACGGCGTTCGACGATGCCAGCGGCTCGAGCACCAGGTCGTTCACGTCGAGTCCCGCGCGCTCGACGCACTTGTAGATGTTCTGCACCGCGGTGATGCCGCCCGTGATGATGTGTACGTTCGCTTCCATGCGCACGCCCGCCATGCCGACGGGATCGAAGATGCCGTCCTGCCCGTCGACGATGAACTCCTGCGGGATCACGTGGATGATGCGGCGGTCCGAGGGAAGCGCGACGCGCTTGGTGTCCTGCAGCAGCCGGTCGACGTCCTTCCGTGTGATCTCGTTCTCCGGATTGCTGATGGCGATCACGCCGCGGCTCTGGAAGCTCTGGATGTGGTCGCCGGCGATGCCCACGTTCACCGCGCGGACCTTGATGCCCGACTGCCGTTCCGCATCGGCGACGGCCTGCTGCACGGCGCGCACGGTCTTGTCGATGTGCGTCACCGTGCCGCGGGCCATGCCCTCGTTCTCGGCCTTGCCGATGCCGAGGATGTTGATGTGGTTGTCCGCGTCCTTCGCGGCGATCATCGCACAGATTTTCGTCGTCCCGACGTCGAGACCGACGACGATGTTGTCCGCCAGACCGGCATTGTGATATCTGCTTTTCATAGTGGGTGTTTCAGCACTGGATGAACGTTATTCGATATTTGTCATCGCGCTCGTGTCCGCGGCGAGCGAATCCGCACCGGCGTTCGCCGGAATGCCGCCCGCCTGCCGCCAGCGCGTCACGACCTGCTCCTTCCACCGCAGGTCGACGTACTCGAGCGACGACGGATCGTATTTCATGGCGACATTTTCCCAGAAGGTGCGCAGCGCGCGCATCTTGTCGTAGAGGCGCTCGGTGGATCCGAGGATCACGGGCACGCCGCCTTCCATGGTGTACAGCACGATGTCGCGCTCGTGCTCGAGACTGATCTCGGAGAACAGGTGCACCAGTTCCGCGTCGAGACCGCGGATCGCCTTCAGGGCCTGCAGGCCCTTCTGCACGCGGCGGTCGAGGACGCGCACGCCGGGAGCGAGCCTGCGCATGTCGGACTCGACGCCCGTGATCACCGGCAGATCGTGCACGGTCACCGTGCGCGATGCGGGCAGGATGAATCCGTCCTCGTCGAGGAGCCAGTCGCGCGCATGCACGTTGAGCAGCATGGCGATGGGCTTGCGCTCGATGACGTCGACGCGCAGTGTCCGCGGCGGATCGCGCGTGATGACGACGTCCCGGATAAACGGATTTTCCAGTATTTTATTATGAATCTCCAGCAGGTCCAGCGCCGCGAGGTTCGACGTGTCGGAAATACCCGCCGCCGCGCGGATGGTTTCCCGGGAGGTTATGGAGAGGCCGCGCACGTCGAGATCCACTCCCACCACGCTCTCGCGCCACTCGGCCGCGATCACGGCGATCGCCGCGATGCCGCTCACCACGAAGAACATGGCGACCGCGGCGGAGCGGAATCGAGTGGGCTTGACGGTGCGTTTGCGTCGCATGGGGAGCGTCGTTCCTTCTTAGTGGAGGGATGCAAGTGCTTCACCGGAGAATCCGAGAAGCAGGATTTCCAGGTCGAGCGCGATGCCGGTCCGCGCCTGCACGGTGCGCCGCACATGGCCGATCACGGCCAGCACGTCGCCCGCCGTGGCGCCGCCGGTGTTGATGATGAAATTCGCGTGCAGCTCCGAGACCTGGGCGCCGCCGACGCGGTAACCTTTCAGACCGCATTCGTCGATGAGCCGCGCGGCGTGCGTGCCCTCGGGATTCTTGAAGATGCTGCCGGCATTGGGATAACTGACGGGCTGCGCCGCGTTGCGCGCGAGCAGCAGTTCCCTGCGCCGCGTTCGGAGCTGCTCCTCGTCGCCTTCCGGAAAACGGAATCGCGCGGAGAGCACGATGTCGTCGCGCAGGTCCGAGCCGCGGTAGCGGAAGCCCGCCTGCTGCTTCGTCAGTGTCTTCACCGTTCCCTCGCGCAGCACGGTCACGTCGAGCATATGGTCGGAAATCTCGCCGCCGTAGGCGCCGGCGTTCATGATGACCGCGCCGCCGAGCGTGCCGGGAATGCCCGCGAGCATCTCGCTTCCCGCGAGACGGTTCGTCACGCAGAAGTCGACGAACTTGCTGAGGCGCACGCCCGCACCCGCGGTGACCACGCCGTCGGCGAGCGTCAGGCCGGAGAAGTGCTTCTCGATGGACAGCGCCACGCCGCGGATCCCTTCGTCGCTGATGAGGACGTTGCTCCCGTTGCCGAGCACGACGTAGGAGGCGTCCACGCTTCGGAAGTAGCGCATGAGTTCGGCCAGCTCCTCGATGTTCGCCGGCTCGATGTATATGTCCACCGGACCCCCGATGCGGAACGAGGTCATCGGGGCGAGCGGCTCGCTGATGTAGATGCCGCCGCTGCAGATGCTCCGTATGTGCTCGAGGGAAAGCATGGTCAGGACGCAGCCTCCAGCTGTGCGATGAACTGCGCGCCGTAGGTGTAGATGTCGCCGGCGCCCATGGTGATGACGATGTCGCCCGCACGGACGATCTCGCGCAGTATCGCGGGGACGTCTTTCTTATCCGGGACGTACATCACGTTCTTGTGGCCGAAGCTGCGCGCGGCGTCGGCGATCAATTCGCCCGTGACGCCCTGGATCGGTCGCTCGCGCGCGGGATAGATGTCGGTCACGATCAGGAGATCGGCGTTCATGAACGAGCGCCCGAAGTCCTTGAAGAAATCGCGCGTCCGGGTGAACGTGTGCGGCTGGAACACGCATACCACGCGGCGGCGCCATCCGGCCTTGAGACCGCGCAGCGTGACGCGCACCTCCGTCGGATGATGCGCGTAGTCGTCGACCACCATCACGCCGCCGATATCGGCCTTGACTTCGAAGCGGCGGAACGCTCCCCTGAACGCGTCGAGGGCCGTTTTGATCTGCCCGAAGGGGATGTTCAGCTCGAGACTCACGGCGATCGCCGCCAGCGCGTTCTGCACGTTATGCTCGCCGGGCACGCCCAGGTCGATCCTGCCCGCTTCCTCCCCGTGGCGCAGGACGGTGAAGCTCGCGCGGTTTTCCTTCTGCACGAGATCCACGGCCTGGATGTCGGCCTGCGAGCTGAAGCCGTAGGTCACGACCTTGCGCATGATCTGCGGCAGGATTTCCTGCAGCGCCGGCTCGTCGAGGCACAGCGCGACGAATCCATAGAACGGGACCTTGTTCGCGAATTCCACGAAGGCGTTCTTCAGGTCGTCGAGACTGCTGTAGATGTCGAGATGCTCGGCCTCGAGCGTCGTCAGAATGGAGATCGAAGGATTGAGCTTGAGGAAGGAGCGGTCGAATTCATCGGCCTCGACGACCATGAATTCCCCGCTCCCCAGGCGTGCGTTCGTGCCGCCGAAGGCGTGCAGCTTGCCGCCCACGATCACCGTCGGATCCTTGCCGCCCTCGATCAGCACCATGCCGAGCATCGAGGTCGTGGTGGTCTTCCCGTGCGTACCCGCGACGGCGATGCCGTGATGCAGGCGCATGACTTCCGCGAGCATTTCGGCGCGCCGGATCACCGGGATCTTGCGCTCGACCGCCGCGACCACCTCCGGATTCTCGAGCGCCACGGCGGATGAATACACCAGCACATCCACGTCGCGCAGGTTCTCCGGTGCGTGCCCCTCGTAGACGGTCGCGCCCAGGTCCTGCAGGTGCCGCGTCACTTCCGTCAGCGCGAGGTCCGATCCCGAGACACGAAAGCCCTGGTTGAGCAGTATCTCCGCGATGCCGCTCATCCCGATACCGCCGATCCCGACGAAATAAATGTGATTGATGTTCGCGAACTTCATTGATCTTCCGGATTCCAGTTTCCTAAGTCCTATGTCCTATATCCAGTGTCTACTGGCTGTAGGCTTTTGGCCTACAGCCTACAGCCTACAGCCTACAGCCTACAGCCTACAGCCTGTAGCCTCTACACTCGCAGCTCATGCTTCAGCTTCTTCAGCATCTGATACAGTTCCTTCTCGCGCTCGTAATTGGCGACACGCAGACGGAGCACCCGGCGGCGATCCGCGACATGCAGTTTGATCACGGCGAACTTGCCGTCATTCAGCTTGCGGTGGTCGCGTTTCAGCGCGATGCGCTCGATGTCGGCGAAGGGGATGCGGCGCTCGCGGAAGCGTGAGGCGAACAGCAGCGCGTCCTCGGTGATGACGAGCCGCCCCCCTGATCATCGCCGCGTACCCGGCCGCGAAGGCGGCGATGATGTAGACTACCGGATCCTTCAATCCGAATTTCACGCTCTCACTGGTGATCGTGCCGGTAACGACGATGTAGAGCACCGCGAAGGCCACGTACACCAGCAGCGTGATGTAGTAGAGATCGTTGCGGCGCTTGAAGCTGTGTTCCTGCTTGATCATGTCAGTCTCCTGTTCCTGTGCCCGCGAGACGGATGACGGCTTCGGCGATGTCGAACGCGGCGCGGGGACGTCCGGCGGACTGCGCCGCCGCGGCCATGCGCGCGAGCGCAGGCCGGTCGTCGAGCAGCGCGAACAGTTCGCGCTCGAGACGCCCGAGTTCCTCGTCGCGCAGCACCAGCGCGGCGCCGAGTTCCGCGAGCGCGACGGCGTTCTTGTACTGATGATCCGCGGCAGCCCGGGGAAACGGCACGAGCAGCGACGGAAGTCCCAGGGCGGTCAGCTCCGCGATCGACGTCGCTCCTGCGCGGCAGAGCACGAGATCCGCGGCGGAATAGGCGCGGTCCATTTCATCGATGAATGGACGCACGATGACATGCTCGCGGTACACCGCGCCGAGGGACTTGAGTTCCTCGAAGTCCGCGCTGCCGGTCTGCCAGATCAGCTGGCAATCCTCGCGCACGAGACGCGGGACCAGGGGACGCATCGCGCGGTTGATCGAACGGGCGCCGAGGCTGCCGCCGAAGACGAGCAGCGTCGTCCGCGCGGGATGCAGGCCGAAGTGCGCGCGCGCATCGCCGGTGTCGCAGCGCTCCAGGCTGAGCCGCACCGGATTGCCGCTCCGCACCAGCCGCCGGGCGGAGCCGAGTAGCCGTTCGCTCGAGGCGAAGGTCACATGCACTTCGTCGGCCAGCGGCGCGAGCTTCCGCGTGGTGATGCCGGGGTATTCGTTCTGCTCGTGAATGAGCGTCCTGCGGCCGCTGCGTGCGGCGACGTACAGCAACGGACCCGACACATAGCCGCCCGTGCCGACGACGACATGCGGTTTCCGGCGGCGCAGGATATTCCATGACTGGCACAGCGACACCAGCAGCTTGAGCGGCAGCAGCACCGTCCGCAGCGAGAAGCCGCGCTGCAATCCCGCGATCCAGATGGCATCGAAGGGATAGCCGTATTTCGGCACGACACGCGCCTCGATGCGGTTGCGCGATCCGACGAAGCTGATGCTGCAGTCGGGACGCAGTTCCCGCAGCGCTTCCGCGATGGCGATGCCCGGGAACAGATGTCCCCCGGTGCCGCCTCCTGCGAATATGACGCGCAGTGCCTCGCTCACTGGTAGAGTTCTCCGACCCGCGGGCCCGCGGGTTCTTCCTGGTGAATGATTTCGCGCGGACGGATGCGCGTGTACATCGAGATGTTGATGAGGATGCCCAGCGCATAGGCGGTGAAAATGATGGTCGTGCCGCCATAGCTGAGCAGCGGCATCGGCAGTCCCGTCGTGGGCAGGAGGCCAGTCGTGACCATGGCGTTGATGATCGCGTAGACCGTGATGGTACAGGTGATGCCGACCGCAAGGAAGCGGCCGAGATCGTCGGTCGCCCGTTTCGCGATTTTCATCCCGCGTATCATGATGATCGCGAAGAGTGCGATGACCAGCGCGGCGCCGATGAAACCGTACTCCTCGCCCACGATGGCGAAGATGAAATCGGTGTACGATTCGGGAAGGAACAGTTCGCGCTGCTTGCTCATGCCCATGCCGACACCGAACAGTCCTCCGCTGCCCAGACCGATGACAGCCTGCTCGATCTGGTAGTTGCCCGCGTCCACGCCGCCCTGGTCCGTGAAATAGGCCATGATGCGGTTCCAGCGGTATGTCGCCGATACGGCATAGACGAGCACGATGGGAATCGCCGCCAGCGCCACGGCCACGAGATGCTTGATGTTCACCCGGCCGACGAACAGTACCATGAAGCTGATCGCCAGGATGATGCTGCCCGTGCTGAAATTCGGCTGGAGGAACACCAGCCCGACCACGGCGATGATCCAGAACACCAGCGGCAGGAAGCCGTCGCGGAAATGCGTGATGTATTTCTGTTTGGCCTGCAGCAGCACCGCGAGATGGATGACCAGCGCGAACTTCGCGAATTCCGACGGCTGGAAGCTGACAGGACCGAAGCTGACCCAGCGCTGGGCGCCTTTCACCACGGTGCCGCCGACGAGCGTGTACGACAGCAGAAGCAACCCGATGATGAGCAGGTACTTGCTGATGCGCCGGTACACGTGATAGTCGACGAACATGCCCACGAACAGGGCGCCCACGCCCATGATGACGCGTATCGAGTGGTTGCGGAAGAGATAATTGTAATCGCCGTCGTGGCGCATGCCGGAAATGCTCACCGACGCGCTGTACACCACGCCCACGCTGAACAGCATCAGCGCGAGAACGCTGAGGAAGACGTACAGGTCGATATGTCCCGTGCGCTGCTTCATGCCACCATCGGTTCCCGGCAGAAGGTATGCACGCATTCCTTGAACACCTGTCCGCGCTGCTCGAAGTTGTCGAACATGTCGAAGCTTGCGCATGCGGGGGAGAGCATCGCGATATCGCCGGACTGCGCGGCCATGCGCGCGATGTTCACGGCCTCGCGCATGTCGCGGGCGCGCGTGACCTTGGTCACCGGTGCGAACACGCGCTCCATCTGCTCCGCGGCCTCGCCGATGAGCACCATGGCGCGCACCTTCTCGCGGACGAGTTCCACGAGCGGGTCGTACGGCGCGCCCTTGTCGCGGCCGCCTGCGATGAGCACCACCGGCTGGCGGTAGCTCTGCAGCGCGATGCCAACGCTGTCGACGTTGGTCGCTTTCGAGTCGTTGATCCAGCGGACACCGTCGATTTCGCAGACGAATTCGAGCCGGTGTTCGACGCCCTTGAATTCCATCACGGCGCCGCGCAGCACGTCGATGCCGACGCCTTCGAGCCGCGCCGCGAGTCCCGCCATCAGGACGTTCATGTAGTTGTGGCGGCCGTACACCTGCAGATCCTCCACGCGCGCGAGCAGTTCCTTGCCGTAGCCGGCGTCGATGACCAGCGATCCGTTCTCGCGCCAGCCTCCCCTGCTCAGGCGCTGCATCGAGCTGACGGGAAACAACTCCGCGCCGGCGGACTTGATCGCACTCGTCACCACCGGATCGTCGAAGTTGTAAATGAGATGATCCTGCGCGCACTGGTTCATGAACACGCGCTGCTTCGAGGCGACGTACTCCTGGAAGTCGCCGTGATAGCGATTGAGATGGTCCGGCGTGATCGTGGTGATCACCGCGGTCGAGGGATGGAAGGTCAAGCAGGTGTCGAGCTGAAAACTGCTGATCTCGAGTACGGCGATGTCGATCACGCCTTCGAACTCGTGCAGCGCTTCCGTGAACGCCTTGCCGATATTGCCCGCAACGAGCGTGCGGCGGCCCGACGCCTTGCAGATCTCGCCGCACAGCGTGGTCGTGGTGGTCTTGCCGTTTGTTCCTGTCACGGCGATGAGCGGACCGTCGAGGAACATCGCGCCGAGTTCGATCTCGCTGATCACCGGCAGTCCCCGGCGTTCGGCTTCGACGATGATCGGGGCGTCGGACGGGACGCCCGGGCTGACCACCATCAGATCGGCCGCGAACACGCGCGCGCTGTGCTGGCCGAATTCGTGGGGAATGCCGTCGGCGGCGAGCAGACGGGCGGCGTCCTCGTATCTTGACGCGGGGGATAGTTCCGTCAGAAAAACGCTTACTCCCTTGTGATGGAGCAATCGCGCCGCCGCCAGGCCGCTGCGTGCGGCTCCGATGACGGTGACATTCAAACTGGCGATGTCGAACGCGCGCTGCATGATTACCGTACCTTGAAAGTTGCCAGGCTGAGAATTGCGAGAATGATCGCCACGATGTAGAAGCGCGTGACGATTTTCGGCTCAGGCCATCCTAGCAGTTCGAAATGGTGATGCACGGGCGCCATGCGGAACACCCGCTTGCCCTGCCCGTACTTTCGCTTCGTGTATTTGAAATAGGCTTTCTGGATGAGCACGGAAACGGTTTCCGCGAAGAAGATGCCGCCGAGAATCGGCAGCAGCAGCTCCTTCTTGATCATCACCATGAGCACGCCGAGCGCGCCGCCGAGCGCGAGCGAACCGGTGTCACCCATGAACACCTGCGCGGGATACGCGTTGTACCACAGGAACCCGAGGCCCGCGCCGAGCACCGCGGCGCTGAAGACCGTCAGCTCGCCGCTGCCCGGCAGGTAGATGATGTTGAGGTAGTTCGAGAAATCGACGCGGCCGCTGGCATAGCTGATGAAGGCGATCGCGATGAACGCGATAGAGATGGTCCCGATCGCGAGCCCGTCGAGCCCGTCGGTGAGGTTGACGGCATTCGACGTCGCCGTGATCACGAAGATGATCATCGGGATGTAGAAGAAGGAGAAGTCCAGTACGAGATTCTTGAAGAACGGTACCGTCGTGACGGAGTTATAGCCGCTGAACTCCGGTGAGAAGTACAGCACGCCGCCGACGATGAGACCGACGACCACCTGGCCGACGATCTTGTATTCGCCGATCAGTCCCTTCGGAAATTTCCGCACGACTTTCAGGTAGTCGTCCACGAATCCCACCCCGCCGAGCAGGGCGGTGGCGAGGAGGAGCAGCCACACGTAGGTGTTGGACAGCTTGCCCCAGAGCAGAACAGGAACGAGGATCGATGTCAGTACGATGAGGCCGCCCATGGTCGGCGTGCCCGCCTTCACCAGATGCGTCTCGGGCGCCTCGAGCTTGGCCGCTTCACCGATCTGCCGCTTGCGAAGGAACGCGATGATGCGCGGACCGATGATCCAGCTGATCAGCAGCGCGGTGATCGCGGCGGCCGCGGCGCGGAAGGTGATGAAACGGAAGATGTCGAAGCCCGGAGGGCTGAACACGGCATTGATGTAGTCGAAGAGTTCGTAGAACATGGCTTATGCGTCCGCCTCCTCGCTGATGTCACTTCGAAGGAGATACGCGGCGATCTCCTCCATCCGCATGCCGCGTGATCCCTTGATGAGCACGGCGTCGCCCGGCGCCAGCAATGCGTCGAGCGTCCGGCACAGGGCCGTCCTGTCGCTGAAATGCATGGCGACCTTCGCGACGCCGCGCAGCGCGCTGCTGATCGCGCGCGTGTGCCTGCCGAAGGTCAGCACGAAGGGAATGCCCGTTGCGGCGATCGCGGCGCCCAGCGCCGCATGCTCCTCGCGTGTGGCCTTTCCGAGTTCGAGCATGTCGCCGAGCACGAGACAGCGCGCGCCGTCGACCTTCAGCTGCTGCAGCAGGTCGATCGCCGCCAGCACGGAATCGGGATTCGCGTTGTAGGTGTCATTGATCACCGTCACGCCGCGCGCCGATTGGATCTGCAGCCGCTTGTCGTAATTCTCGACGTCCTCGAGCGCTACCTTCATCTTCCGCACGCCGCAGCCGAAGGCGAAGCCCGCGGCGAGCGCGGCCGCGGCGTTGTAGGCCGCGTGCCGGGCGACCACCCGCAGGCGCAGCGTGAGCGCGGTGCGTACGAAACCGGGTGCCTCGATGCGCACGCGTGCGCGGCCGGCGCTGTCGAGCGTGACATCGGCGATGCGTATATCGCTGTCCTTGCGCGCGCCGTAGCGAATGCGCCGTACTCCCCGCGGCAGCGCCGTACGGAGGAGCGGTTCGTCGGCGTTGACGATCGCGACGCCGTCGCGGGGCAACGAAGAAAACAGGACCTTTTTTTCCGCTGCAATTCCCTCGCGGGACAGCAGTTTCTCGATGTGGGCACGGCCGATGTTCGTGATCATGCCGTGCGTGGGGAGTGCGATCCCGCAGAGATAATCGATGTCGCCGGGCTGATTCGTGCCCATCTCGGTGACCACGACCTGGTGCTCGCTCCCGAGCCGCAGCAGCGTGGCCGGCAGTCCGATGTGATTGTTGTAATTCCCTTCGGTGGCGAGCACGCGGTACTTCGTGCGCAGCACGGCCGCGACCATCTCCCTGGTGCTGGTCTTGCCGTTGCTGCCGGTGATCGCGAGCACGGGAATGTCGAACTGCGCGCGATGCAGCTGCGCGATCGCGCCATAGGCCTTCACGGTGTCCTTCACGACCAGCAGCGGGAGTCCTTCCAGCGCGGACGCGTTGCGGCGGTACCAGCGGAGCTCTACGACGCAGCACAGCGCGCCGCGCGCGCAGACCTCGCGCACGAAGTCGTGCGCGTCCACCTTGCTCCCGCGGAAGGCGACGAAGACATCGCCCTTGCCCGCCGCACGGGAATCCGTCACGACCGCACTGATATGCAGGCCGGCCGCCGCGCCGAGATTGAGCGCGAGCACATGCGGTATCAGCTGCAGGTCTGTGATGCGCATGGTCATGCCTGCACCCCTCCCCGCTTTGCTTCGAAATACGCCCGCACGATTTCGCGGTCGTCGAAATGCCGCCGCTTCACGCCGATGATCTGGTAGTTCTCATGCCCCTTCCCCGCGATGAGCACGATGTCGCCCGGGCGTGCGATGCGGAGCGCATGATGGATCGCGGCCCTGCGGTCGGGTTTCACCAGCACCGCGCGTCCCTCGGGCACGCCCGCGAGGATGTCCCGGATGATCGCATCCGGATCTTCGGTCCGGGGATTGTCCGATGTGACCACGGTGTGGTCGCTGAGCATTGCCGCCGCCGCGCCCATCAGGGGACGCTTGACCTGGTCGCGATCGCCCCCGCAGCCGAACACGGTGATCAGGCGGCCCTCACCCAGCAGGTCCCGCGCGGTCTGGAGCGCTTTGGTGAGCGCATCGGGCGTGTGCGAGTAATCGACGATTGCGGTCACGCCGTCGGCGGAGACGATGCGCTCGAAACGCCCGGGTACGTTCTTCAGCTTCCGCAGTCCCTCGAGCACCACATCGGGATCGATGCCGAGCAGGACGCCCGTGGCGAAGGCGGCTGTGAGATTGTAGGCATTGAAACCGCCCAGCAGCGAGGAAGTGACCACATGGGCCCTGCCGCGATAGTCGATCGTAAACGTGGTTCCGTCCGGACGCAGCGCGATATCGCGCATGCGGAATGTCGGGCGCCCCTTCATGCCGTAGGTCTTGCGCCGACGCGCGGGGAGGACGCTCATCGCGGCCGCGTACGGATCGTCGGTGTTGATGAGCCCGACACCGCGCGTGTGCAGCCCGAAGAGCAGCGCCTTGGCGTCGCGATAAGCCGCCATGCTCCGGTGGAAATCGAGATGGTCCTGCGTGAGATTCGTGAACACCGAGATGTCGAACCGGATCCCGTGCACGCGCTCGAGAACGAGGGCATGCGACGAGACTTCCATGACCGCCGCGTCGCACCCCGCGTCGCGCATTTCCGCGAACAGACCGTGCAGATCCTCGGCGAGCGGCGTGGTGAACGGCGCGGGACGAACGACGTCCGCGATGTGATAGGCGACCGTGCCGATAAGCCCGGAACGGATGCCGGCTGCCTCGAGAACGGAGGAGATGAGATAGGAAACCGTCGTCTTCCCGTTGGTGCCCGTGATGCCGACCAGCCTCAGATCGCGCGAAGGCGACCCGTGGAAACGGTCGGCGAGCTGCGCCACGGCGGCACGCGTGTCGTGCACGATCACGACGGCGGTTCCGTTGTGCTGGCAGTAGGCCGGAGTGAGCAGGTGATGGAGGTGTGTTTCGTAATGGAGCAGCGAAACGACGACACAGCTGGCACCACGTTCCATGGCTGCTTGGGTGAAATGATGGCCGTCGGTATGCTCGCCCTGGGTCGCCACGAACATCCACCCCGGACGCACCTTGCGCGAGTCGGTGGTGATGCCCGCGATCTCCACATCCCACGGACCGATCAGCGTGACGACCGGCAGATCGTTGACGATCTCCGACAGCCGTACGCTGGACGGGAAGGACTGAAGACTTTTCGCGACCTGGTTAAACATCATATCGCATCAGTACAGGTTTGCCGTGATTGGACGCGCCTCGCCGTCCAGTGTACATCGGGAGCCGCGCGGCACCAGTTCGCCGGCGACGGGGTACTGGGCGCGGACGATGCCGCTGCCCATCGGACTCGGTTCGAGATTCATGCTCTTGACGAAATTCATCGCCTGGCGCAGCGACATGCCCACGACATCGGGCACCCGCACCAGGTTTCCCCTGCTCTCCCGCGCGGCGCTGATAAGACGCACCGACACGGTCTCGCGACGCTCGGCCAGCGCATTCTCGAGCGGGAACTGCTCGGCCACGATATCGCCCTGCCCGCGCGTCTCCATCACGAAGCCGTGCGCCTTCAGCACCTGTCCCGCGATGTCCGCGCGCATGCCCTTGACATTCGGCACGCGCACCGGTCCGTCGCCCTTGAAGGAGGCGTAGAGCGGTTCCGGCTTCTTCGCGAACTCGCTCGATGAATTGATGATGCGCATCGCGATCTTCCGGAAGATCGGCCCGGCCGTGGATCCACCGTAGTAGCCGCGCTTCGGCGCGTCGAGAATCACGAGAATCAGGACTTCCGGATCCTCCACGGGGAAAAACCCGACGAAAGAGGCGACGTGCGATTTGTTCGAATACGATCCGTTGACCAGCCGCTGCGACGTGCCCGTCTTTCCGCCGATGTTGATGCCATCGATCTTCGCCAGACGCGCCGTGCCGCTGTCCACCACGCCCTGCATGAAGCTGCGCATGATCAGCGAGGTCTCGGAGGAGACGACGCGGCGCACCACCTGGGGAATGTTCTCGTCGAGGATGTTGCGGTCGCCGTCGAGCAGCCACTTGCGGATGAACGGCCGCATCAGCACGCCGTCGTTGGCGATCGCCGCGTACGCGCAGGCGATCTGCAGCGGTGTCACGGCGAGCCCGTAGCCGAATCCGAGGTACTTCAGGGTTGTCCCGTCCCAGGCCAGTGGCTTGCGGAGATCGCCGCTCAGCTCGCCCGGCAGCTCGATCCCGGTCTTGACGCCGAAGCCGAAATTCCGCGCGTACTTGTAGAAGCGCTCGTCTCCCAGCTGCGTGGCGAGCTTGGCCGAAACGATGTTCGAGCTGTGTTCGAAGGCGCCGCGCATGGTCAGCCAGCCGTAGGGATGGTCGTCCTCGATGGGCTTGAGCTTCGCGTTGTATTTCCACATGCCGCCTTCGGCGTCGATGACATCGTCGGGTTCGTGCAGTCCCTCGTTCAGCGCGGCGCTCATCGCCACGATCTTGAAGGTGGAACCCGGTTCGTAGAGATCCGTCACGGCGCGGTTGCGTGCCTTTTCCGGCGAATACTCCGCAAGCTTGTTCGGATCGATGCTGGGCACATTGGCCATGGCGAGGATTTCACCGGTCTTCGGCTGAAGGATGATGCAGCGGCCGGATTCCGCCTCGTGCAGCTCGACGCCCTGCGCGAGTTCCTCCTCGGCGATGGACTGGTAGACCTGGCTGATCGTGAGCACGACGCTGCGTCCGTTGATCGGTTCCACCTTCGGATAGTCGACCTCCGGACGGCGCAGGCCGCGCGCGTTGCGCTGATAGACGATGAAACCTTCCCGCCCCGAGAGTTCCCTGTTCAGCTCCAGTTCGATACCGCTCTGTCCGCGGTTGTCGACGTTCGTGTACCCGATCACCGGACCCGCCAGGGCATTGAAGTTGTAGCGGCGGCGGGGAAAGGGACGCAGGCGCACGCCGTAGCATGACCACCCGTCGAATCGGTCCGCGATTTCCTCGGGGATGCGCTTCTCGACGATGACGTACTGCACCGTCGTGTCGCGCAGCAGGTTCATGATCACCTCCCGCGGTTTCCCGAGCGCGCGCGCGACGAAGCTCGCCACGGTGTCGGCGCATTCGATGACCGAGGGATCCATCGAGAGCGTGTATTCGGTCGTGTTCGAAGCGAGAATGGAGAGATGGCGGTCGAGGATCAGCCCGCGGATCGGATGGATGATCTCCCTGCTTTCGTACTGGATGCGCGCCATCTCCTGGAGCTTCTCCGCGTCGCGCACCTGTATGACGAACAGCTTGACGATGACGGCGAAGAATCCCGCGAGAAAGATCGTGATGAGCATGTACATGCGCACCGAACTCTGCTGCCTCTGCAGAATCCGGTGGTCCTCATTTCGTCCCGGTCTGTAATCGAAGGGTTCCAACGGCACCTGTGTGTGGTTACTTCGCTTCGCTCTGCGCGACGCCGTAGACGGTCAGCGAATACGGCTGCTGATCCGCGTGCACGAGTCCGAGCGTTTCGGTGGCGATCTTCTGGATGCGGTTGTAGCTCGACAGCATGTTGATCTCGCCGCGCAGATTTTCGCGTTCCTGCAGCAGCAGCTGCTCCTCTCGTTCGAGTTCGATCTGCTGCATCATCAGACTGTCGACGGTTACCACGTTCGAGATGTAGACGACCAGCAGCACCGCGAAGAATATGAGCATGGCGACGATGTTGAACGTCGTCAGGCCGCGTCCCCGCCGGGGGCGCGCGGGCGCCGCCTGCTCGTAATCGAGCTGGACTTCCGCCGACAGTGCGTCGCGCGAAAGTGTGTCGCGCGACAGCGCCCCCTGCGACAGCGCGGCCGGAGACGGCTGCATGCGCCTACGCGTGAATCTTTTCACCTGCGCGAAGGCGGGCGCTGCGGGCTCTTGGATTTCGACGTATCTCGTTTTCATCTGCCTCGATATGCTTGCTGTGAAGCACTTTAATGCGCGCGACTTTCCCGCAGACGCAGATCGGCGTGCGCGGGGGACAAACGCAGGTGGCCGCCTCGCTGCGGAAAAACTGCTTGACGATGCGGTCCTCGAGCGAGTGATACGATATGACCACGATCCTTCCGCCGGTCCTGAGCGCCGACAGCGACTGTGCGAGCGTCTCCTCGAGCACGCGCAGTTCGTCGTTGACGGCGATGCGCAGCGCCTGGAAAATCCGTGCCAGCGTCTTGCTGCGGTGCGCGGGGGATGTGGCGGACTCGATGATCTGCACCAGCCGGGCGGTGCTGCTGACCGGACCGCGGGCGCGCGCTTCGACGATGGCCCTGGCGATGCGGCGGCTGTCGCGCTCTTCGCCGTAGGTGAAGAACACGCGGGCCAGTTCCGCTTCGGTGCTGCGCGCTATCAGATCGGCTGCGGTCATGCGTTTTTCGCGATCCATTCTCATGTCGAGAGGCCCCTCGAAGCGAAAGCTGAAGCCTCTTTCCGGTATATCTATCTGATGCGACGACACACCCAGATCCAGGAGTATGCCGTCGATCTCGGGGATTTCGTGTTGATGGAGAACGTCGCTCAAATGGACCACGTTGCTGCGTACGACAGTCATGCGATGATCGTCGCCGAACAGCTTCCGCGCATACTGTGCTGCATCATCGTCCTGATCGAATCCGAGGACGCGACTCATCTCTCCAAGCCTGCTCAGCAACAGACGGCTATGACCGCCGCCTCCGAGCGTCCCGTCTACATAGATCCCGGCCGGATCGGTGACGAGAAGCTCAATCGAACGTTCAAGAAGCACCGGTATGTGGTAGCACGCATCGTCATGCTGCATCATACTCCCCCCATGACGCGTGCGGCCACCGCCTCGTACGTCATGTCGGCATAGCGCTCGTTGTAGGCGCGGAAGTATTCCGGACTCCAGAGTTCGATTTTCTCCAGTGCGCCGATGATCACCACCTGCGTGGTGATGCCTGCAATTTCCATCAGCTCCTGCGGGATCATGATGCGCGACTGCTTGTCCAGCGTCACTTCCTGCGCCCACATCATGAGCATGCGGATGAACAACCGGTCTTCCTCGCGGTGCGTGTTCAGCTCGGCGCGCATCTGTTCTTCGTATTTGTTCCACGCGTCGAGCGGATACAGTACGAGGCTGTTCTCGTAGCCGCGGGTAATGACGAACGAGTCCTTCGCCTCCGGCGTGAGGGCCTTGCGGATTTTCGACGGGAGATTCGCGCGCCCCTTGTCGTCCACCGCATGCTCGTATTTTCCTTTAAATCCTGCCATTTACCATGCCGCCACGTTAATCCAATTTCCCCCACTTCTACCCACTTTCACCCAAAATTATGCTTTTGGAACTCAGAGTCAAGCACTTTTCTCCCACCGGGTAAAAAAAAATCCCATACTCCGAAAACAGGCCTGAATCGCCGTTCTCGGGCACGGGGAACCGGTGTCCGCGCATGCCGCAACAGGCGTCGCGCGGGAGGCATCCTCCGATGGCGGCGCGGCGGCGGAATTCCTCATTCACCGCGCAGGCGGCGGGTAGAGGATTAACGGATGTTTCTGTCAGAAATATGGCAGCGAGGCAGCCACTCTCCCCCACTTCCCTCCCTTTTCCTCCCGCTCATGCGCGGTGCATCCGAGCCGTTGGCTCGGCCCTGCATCACGGTGCCGGGACAGGTTCATGCGCTGGGCGTCCGAGCCGTTGGCTCGGCCCTGCATCAACGGTGCCGGGACAGGTTCATACGCTGGGCATCCGAGCCGTTGTCTCGGAGCTGCGTCAATGGTGCCGGGACAGGTTCATGCGCTGGGCATCCGAGCCGTTGGCTCGGAGCTGCATCAACGGTGCCGATTCAGATTTGTGTTTCGCGTCCGACCGCTCACCCGGTCGCGGACTGTTTCCCAGTTGTCCCATCGTCGAATTTACACGCGGTCCCGGATCTCGCTGACTTCGTGCGGTAGTACAGTCTTTTTGTACTTCGAGAAGTATTCGTGCAGGGTATCCACGATCTGGGCCGGAGATTCCCGCAGGGCGTCGACCGTCGGAAGCCCGCTATCACGCTCTATCTCACTGACCGTCACCCGGTAGTCTTCCTTGTTGAGGTCCATCGAGTTGAGCCCGATGGCGACGACATACGCCTGCTTGAACACACCGATCATGCGTTCGTGGAGCGCGATGGTGTCGCGTATGCCGGGCAGCGGCAAACCGTAGCCGTCAGTTTCACGCGAGGGCTGATGGCAGAGGATCATGGCGTCCGGCATGGCGCCGTGCAGCAGTCCGAGCGCGATGGGGGAGTTCCCGCAGTTCGACAGTGCTCCCTGGCCTTCCACGATCACGTATTCGTAGCCCTCGTTCGCCGCCTTGTCGATCTCGAGTTCGATCGCGCCATTGATGAAATCGGCCGGGATGTCTTCGACGGACACGCCCCGCCCGCTGATGAGGATGCCGGTGGGACCCGTCCCCACCATGGCCACGTTCAATCCGCGCCGGAGCATCTCGCGGTGCAGCATCAGCGCGGTGGTCATCTTGCCCGTGTTGGAATCGGTGCCGACGGTCAGGATCGTGTTGATGCTGCGTCGCCGCCAGCTTCCCTGTGCGCGGATGAGATGGCTCTTCGAAACCTGGTGCAGGTCGTGGATCCGCAATCCCTTCTCCTCGGCGATGGCGGAGAATTCGGCGTCCCTGCGCAGCGGCTGCTTGAGGCCGCTGACGACATGGAGACCGGAATGCAGGGCGCCGCGGATGATGTGCCTCCAGTTATCGGGCAGCACGCCGCCCATCGGCGTGATGCCGATGAGCATCGAGTCGGGCTTGAATTTCAGCGCTTCCTCGATCGAATGGACAATGGGCGTGTCGCCACCGAAGCCGATCGCTTCCTGCGTCGTCCCGCGCTCCTTGCTGCTGTCGATGACGGCGACGATGCGGTCGGGAATGTACAGCAGCGCCGCGATCACCATGCGCAGGCCGATGGAGCTCAGCCGGCCTTCGGCCAGCAGCACCATGCGCTCGCTATGTCGACCGAGCATCACCATGCCGGCTCGTCTCCCGGGAAGAGGATCTGCGTGCGATTGGGACCAACGCTGACGCAGGCGATGCGCGCATCGATCATTTCCTCCACCGCGGCGACATACGCACGCGCGTTGGCCGGCAGCGCGTCGTAGGAGGTCACCGCGGAAATGTCTTCTTCCCAGCCCGGAAACGTTTCGTAGACGGGACGCATGCGGTCGAGCGTGCGGAGATTGGTCTGGAAATGGTCCGTGCGCTTGCCGTCGTATTCGTAGGCGACGCAGACCTGGATTTCCTTCAACCCGCTGAGCACGTCGAGCTTGGTCATGCCGCAGGCGGAGATGCCGTTGAGCATCACCGAGTAGCGCATGGCCACGACGTCGAACCAGCCGCAGCGGCGGCGGCGGCCGGTGGTCGAACCGTACTCGTGTCCCTGCGTGCGCAGATGTTCGCCGACTTCGTCCTCGAGTTCCGTGGGATAGGGTCCGAGACCGACGCGGGTGGTGTAGGCTTTCATCACTCCGATGACCGAACCGATCGCGGTCGGCGCGATGCCGAGCCCGATGGTCGCCCCGCCGCTGATCGGGCTCGATGAAGTCACGTACGGATACGTGCCGTGGTCGATGTCGAGCAGCGCGCCCTGCGCTCCTTCGCACAGGATCTCCTTGCCGTCGTGGATCGCCTGGTTGAGATAATGCGCGGTGTCGGTGACGTACCCGTCGATCATCTCGTCGAAGCGCTTGTACTCCTCGACGATCTTCTCGACGTCGAGTTCCTCCGCGTCGTAAATCTTGCTGATGATCTGGTTCTTCTCCTCGATATTGCGGCGGATGCGCTCCTCGAGTATGTCGTGATCGAGGAGATCCACGATGCGGATGCCCACGCGCGCTGCCTTGTCGTAGTAGGCGGGACCGATGCCGCGGCCGGTCGTGCCGATCGGTGCATGCCCTTTCTCGACGAGGGAGTCGAGCAGCTTGTGGTAGGGCATGATCAGGTGCGCGTTGTGGCTGATCTTGAGCCGGCCTCTGAGAGAGATGCCCTGCGACTCGAGAAAGCGCATCTCCTCTATCAGGGCGACCGGATCGATGACCACGCCATTGCCGATGACGGAAACGCACTGCTCGTGGAAGATCCCCGAAGGGATCAGGTGAAGCACGAATTTCCGGTCGCCGATCTCGATCGTGTGTCCGGCATTCGCGCCGCCCTGATAGCGTGCGACGATATCCGCATCCTTGCTGAGGATGTCGACCAGTTTTCCCTTTCCTTCATCTCCCCACTGGGCGCCAACTACTACTCGCACGGCCATGGGTCATGCTCCTGTGAACTGAAAAAGAAACTGGCCTCCCCGATGTCCCCGGGAGGCCGTCGTAATCAAAATGTATTTCGCGGATCTCCGGTCAGGACGCAAAGCTGGCGACGGCCTCGTCCACTTCCCCGTACGAGGTGAAGATCGTATGCAGCTTCGTGATCTCGATCAGCTTCCGGACGTTGTCGGTCAGGCAGGCGAGCTTCAGTTCACCGCCGTTGTTCTTCATCGTGGTGTAGCCGCCGATCAGCATGCCCAGACCCGAGCTGTTCATCAGCGTCACCTGCGAGAGGTCAATGATCACCTGCTTCTTCCCCTCGTCGATCATCCGATGAAGGGCCTCGTTCAGCGCGTTGGCCTCCGGTCCGCCGAGGATCGCCCCCTGCAGCGCCAGTATGGTCACGCCGTTTCGCTCCGAAGAGGGAATATGCATGGCTGCCTCTTAAAAAGTAATTTTTGCGTTCCGTGCCTTCACCCAGTCGAGGGTCATCGCGGAAGCCACGAACACGCTCGAGTATGTGCCGACGACCACGCCGATAGCCAAGGTGAAGGCGAATCCGCGCGTGGGTTCGCCGCCAAAGAACAGCAGCGCGAGCATCGTGAAAAGCGTCGTTGCTCCCGTGAGCACCGTGCGGCTCATCGTCGTGTTGATGCTCTTGTTCATCAGCGGCTCGAGCGCGGCGGTCTTCGACAGCTTCAGGTTTTCGCGCACGCGATCGAACACGACGACGGTGTCGTTGATCGAGTAACCGATGAGCGTCAGGAATGCCGCCACCATCGCCTGGTCGAACTCGAGATTCAGTCCGGGGATCACGCCGGTGAAGAGGGAAACGATTCCGAGAGTCAGGATGACGTCGTGAAACAGCGCGAGCACGCCGCCGATGCCGAAAACGAATTTGAAACGGAATCCGATAAACACCAGGATGCCGACCAGCGAGAAAAAGACCGCGATGACGGCGTCACGCCGAATTTCGGATCCTATTTTCGCCTCGACGCGATTCTCCTCGAGAATCTCGATTCCCTGCGTGAAATTCTGGTTCAGTACGGCCTTGATATTGTCGGAGATGGTCGCGCCCACTCCCTTCTGTTCCGTGCGGATGATGTAGTCGGTATCGGTGCCGAAAGACTTGATTTCGACATTTCCCATGTCCGCCTGCCGCATCATGCTCCGCAAATCGCCGATCTCGACGGCCCGGGGCAGTCGCACGACGACTTCCGTTCCGCCCTTGAAATCGAGACCGAATTCGATGCCCTTGAAAATGAGCGACGCGAGACCGATGGCGATGACAATCGCGGAGATAAAGTAGAACATCTTCCGCTTGCCCATGAAATCGAGGTTCAGATTATGAAATACTCTCATGACTCTGTATTTACTCCTGCATCACTTGCTTTGCTGGGATTCCGTTCGGGTTATCCGAATTTGACGATGCCCGGCGACTTGTCGAGCGTAATTTCAAACATGACGCGCGTCATCACGATCGCGGTGAACATCGAGCTGAGGATACCGATCATCAGCGTCAGCGCGAAGCCCTGGATGGGTCCGGAACCGAACTGGTACAGGATGATCGTTGTGAGCAGCGTCGTCAGGTTCGAGTCGATGATCGCCGGGAACGCGCGCGAATATCCTGAATCGATCGCCGCGCGCATGGTCTTTCCGAATCCGAACTCCTCGCGGATGCGCTCGTTGATCAGCACGTTCGCGTCGACCGCCATACCCATCGTGAGCAGGATGCCGGCGATGCCGGGCAGGGTCAGCGTGCCGTGGAAGCCCGCGAGAACGCCGAGGATGAACAGCACGTTGAAGAACAGCGCGATGTCGGCGGGAACGCCGCCGAACTGGTAATAAATGAGCATGAAGATGACCACGGCCCCGAACCCGATCAGGAAGGACACGAGGCCCGCGCTGATGGAATCCTCGCCGAGCGACGGACCCACCGTGCGCTCCTCGATGATCTCCACCGGAGCGGGCAGCGCGCCGGCCTTGAGCACGATCTCGAGCAGACGGGCTTCTTCCATGTTGTCCATGCCCTCGATCTGCGAATTGCCGCCGATGATCTTCTGCCGCACGTTGGGCGCGGAGAAGACGGCGTTGTCGAGCACGATCGCGATCCGTTTGTTGACGTTCGCACCCGTGATGCGCGCCCATTCGCGCGCACCGTCGTTGTCCATCTGCATGCTCACGACGGCGCCGCCGAGCCCGGCCTGGTCCGTCTGCGCCCGGGCGTTGACGATCACTTCGCCGGTCAGCTCAGGCTTGCGCTTGAGAATGTAGAATTCGTAGAATTCCTCGCCCTCGTTGCTGATCGACGGCTTGGCGCTCCATGCGAACGAGACGTCGTCGGGGATGGCCCGCTTGACATCGGGACGCTCGAGAATGTTGCTGATGCGGTCGCGCTGCTCACTGCTCGCATACACGCCGTACTGGGTGAGATTGTCGAAGAGCGCGAGGAAGGGATTGTCCTTCTTCCACTGCTCGAGCTGCTGATCCTTGGTCATGCTCGCCTTGGCGATCGAGTCCGCCTTGTTCTTCGCGGAATCGGCGGAGGCCAGCGTCTTCGCCGCGGCCGCGGTGGTGTCGCCGGCGAGGGCGGCGCTGTCCTTCAGCTCCTCGATAGGCTTGCCGAGCAGTACCTTGTCGATGTTGCCGATAGCCTTGAGCTGTGTGTTCTCGTCGGCGAAGAGCTTGAATTCCAGCTGCGCGGTCTCCTGTATCAGACTGCGCACTTCCTGCTCGTCACTCACGCCCGGAAGCTCGAGAATGATACGGCGTCCGCCGCTGCGCGTGATGCTGACCTCCGAGACGCCGTACTGGTCGATGCGGTTGCGGATGATCTCGAGCGCGCGGTCCACTGCCTTCTCGCTTTCGTCGTTCAGCATGGAGAGAACATCCGAATTGGAATCGCGGATGTCGCCGTAATACCGGCTGAGCCGCATGCCGCGTTCGTTGAATTTTCGCCCGAGAATGTCGATGACGGTCTCCTCACTGGTGGCGGCTTCCTTGCGCGTCTCCTCGAGGATCGCGATCAGGTTTTCGTCCTCGTTCTTCGCCAACTTGGTGAGCAGCTCGATGATGTTGACTTCAAGCGTCACGTACATGCCGCCCTGGAGGTCGAGACCCAGCTTCAGGCGTGCGTTGCGCGAATTGCGGATGGACTCCTCGTTCTCGTCGAAGTACTTCGTGCTGTCGGCGGCGGACAGTTGCCGCAGGTTGCCCGAATGCACGGTATCCTTGTACGTCGGGTAGAGAAGGTATCCCGCGAACAATACGGCGGCGGCAATAATGGTGATCCGGAATAGATATTTCTTCACGGCCAGTCAGACCTCCAGCATCAGATATATGTAGTACGGCAAATTTTTCGATTCAAAATGGCTCAGAGAAACAAATATAGGGAGGAGGGTCTATTAAAGTCAATTCAAAGCGATGGCGCCATCGACTGCTCCTGCCGCCGGACGGCGGATCTCAAAGACCGTACAGCTCTCGCAAGAGGATGCGGATCTGCGGATTCTCCTCCCCTGCCGCTCGTTCGCGCAGGATGCCGCGCGCTTCGCGCTCGCCGAAGAGACGCAGCGCCGAGACCGCCCAGCCGCGTATCGGTACGTGTGGCTCGTCGAGCCAGCCCAGCAGCGTCCGCAGCAGCGCCTCGCGCGATTCGTGCAGCAGAACGAGGGTTTCGAATGCTTTGGTCCGCACAGACACGCTGTGACCGGGCCGGACAAGGCGATGGAGCGCGGGCAGCAGTTGCCCGTACCTGTACGTCCGCACCCAGTCCATCGCCGCGAGCGACAGGATGTCCGCGTACGAATCCTTCTCGAGCCGATCGCTGACAAGCGCGGCCCCGCCGAGCGAATCGACGGACAGGATGCAATTCATCGCGGCGGCTTCCACGTAGTAACTTGAATCCTTCAGCATCCGGTGGAACAGCGGGATCAGACTCGCATCGGGAAAATTATTCAATCCGTTCAGCGCCGTCGAACGCACGCCTGAGAAGCTATCCCGCGTCAGTTCGACGAACAGTTCCCTCAGATCCCCGCCGAAGGAGATGGCCGGCGGCTGTATATCAGCCAGGAGACCGGCGATGGCTTTCCGCACCTCGCGATGCACGTCGTCGCGCGCGGCGTCGAACAGCGCGGTGCGGACCTCCGGCGTCTCGAGACGGGAAGCGGCGGGAGAGGCGAGCGACTCCGCGGCAAGGATACGCTGGGCGGGACTCCGCGCTTCGCGCAGCAGGCGCAGCAGCTCCGCTTCGCTGTAATCGACGCGAATCCTGCCGCACACGACATTCTCCGGATCGATTTCGACGTACGGATCATCGGCTTCCTCGATGGCAAAGGTGACCGATGTCACATCCCCATCGATCCAGACGCGTTCCGTGCGCCCGTCGGACAAGCGCACCGTAAGCGGCAGCCGGAAATATCCGCAGAGGGAATCGGTCGCCTGCGTCTGCCGGAAGGTCACGCGCAGCGAGTCTCCGATTGCGTTCACTGCGCGCGTGACCGCGATGTCCGGGTACCCGGTCCCGTACAGCCACTGCCGGAAGAACCACTGCAGATTGCGTCCGGTGCACTCCTCGATCGTGCGCTTGAAATCGTTGGTCTCGACGCTCCCGAAGGCGTGCCTCTCCAGCCACGCGGTGATCACGCGGCGAAATTCCTCCTCGCCGACGATGTCGCGCAGCATGTGGAGGACGGCAGCGCCTTTCGAATAGGTGTTCGGCTTGCCGCCCCGGTCCGTCGACACCACGGCACGCCGCCCGCCGCGGTCCGATGCGTCGAGCGCGCTGCGTATTCCGTTGAAGCGCTGCAGGGTGAA
This sequence comes from uncultured Chromatiales bacterium, assembly GCA_964635845.1. Lineage (GTDB taxonomy): Bacteria > Bacteroidota > Ignavibacteria > SZUA-365 > SZUA-365 > SZUA-365. The sequence goes on along the minus strand of CAZWNO010000037.1, from coordinate 6,637 downwards.
ATCCCCCTCGCCGTTGCGGTACTCCGTCCAGAGCTGCTGGAAGTACGTGGCAAAGCCCTCGTTGAGCCACTCGTTGTTCCAGTCTACATAGGTGACCAGGTCGCCGAACCATTGATGCGCCAGCTCGTGCGCGATCAGCGGCTGGGGATCGTAATCCAGCGCCGCGCGGGCATCGACCACCATGCGCGTGTCCGCCATGACGGTCGCGCTGGTGTTCTCCATGCCGCCATAGAGGAAATGCCGCACCGGTACCTGTACGTACTTGGCCCAGGGATACGGCACGCGCGTATATGCGGAGTAAAAGGCCAGCATATCTGCAGTATCGCCGTAGGTGCGGCGCACGTCCGTCGTATCGTCGTCGGGATAGTGCCATGATTCGACAGGGATGCCGTCGCGGACCTCCCTGAACCTGCCGTAGCGTCCCGCGGCGAGCATCACCAGGTAGCTGCAGTGCGGCCGTGTCTGCGACCAGTGCCAGGTCGTGGTCCCGTCGACGTTCTCGCGCCGCGAGAGAAGTTCTCCGTTGCTCAGCGTCTGCAGCGAGCTGTCGAGGGTGACGAGGACCTCGCTCGTCGCTTTGTCATTCGGAAAATCATAGCAGGGAAACCAGTGCCGATTGTCCTCTCCCTGGCCCTGCGTCCAGATCTGCCGCGGATCCTCGGGGAAGCTGGTACTGGGTGAAATGAAATAGAGCCCGCGCTCGGGGCGACAGGAGTAGACGATGCGGAGAACGGCCTGCTCTCCATGCTCCAGCTTTCGCGGCAGTTTCACACGGAGTTGTGTCGAGTCATAGCTCCATGCCGCTTCGGTGCCTGGATCAACCCGGAGGTCGGTCGCGCTCCCTGTCGCCGCCATATGCACGGAACGGATGCGCATGCTCACGGCATCGAGCACTACGATGTCGATGGCCGTGCGCAGGGGTGTGAGTGTGATTTCCGTCGTACCATCGACGCGCCGCGCCGCCTCGTCCAGGCGCACGTCGATGCGGTAATGGGTTACGTCGAACGTTCTCTCCCTGCGTCCGAAGTCCTGTCCCCGGACGTAGATGCTTGGAAGAACGAACAAAAGGGACAGTATGGAAAAATGGAAAAATCGAAAGATGGAAATAGGGAAATAGGGAATGATGGAAAGATGCCGCCTGCATGAGAATGCCGCGTTCATCTTTCCATCATTCCTTCTTTCCATCATTCCAATTATTTGATCAGTGTCATCCGATGCGTCCGGATCGCCCCGCCGGTCTCGAGACGGACGAGATACTGGCCGCTGGACAATCCCGCGGCGTTGAATGCGACCTGATGCGTGCCGCCTTCCTGTTCGCCGCTAATGAGTGTGCGGACGATGCGTCCCGAAGCGTCGAGCACCAGGAGGCGCAGTTCATGGCGGCCTTCGGGCAGGCGATACGCGATGACGGTGCCGGGATTGAAGGGATTCGGATAGTTGCCGAGTATCGCAAGTTCGGCGGCGGCGGCGGGATTCGGAATCCCTGAAACGTTGTAGACGTGGACCTGCCAGGTGTGCGAGACCGCCTGGTTCGGTGCCATGCAGGGATCGAAGACATCCACCCGCACGAGATAGTCGCCTTCGGCGGCGAAGGTGTGAACGAGCTGCCTGCCGCTGCCTGCCGTCCTTACCCCGTTCACGTACCACTCGTACGTCAGCACAGCGCGCTCCTGATCAAAGACGTCGATGTCGAACGTCACGTCTGAATTCGGCGTGATCGTATCGAGCGTGACGGGACTGACGGAGAGGATTTCGGGAAACAGATTGTTGCCTGCCTTGATCAGCAGCGGCGCAACGCACTGCGCCGAGGAACCTCCGTCCTGACGGATAAGGACTCCAACGTCGATGGTGGTGTCAGAGCATCGCCGGACCTGAACGGGCACCAACTTCCATGTCACCGTATCGGACGCATTTGGGATCAGCGGATCAGCGACGCTCTGCGCCACCGGTTCTGTGGGCGGGAGCGTCAGACCGACGGGAACAATGACCGAAGCGCTCACGTTGATTGCGTCCGCATTTCCGGTATTGCGCACGATCACACTGTAGGTGACATCGGTGAAAATGCTGTCGACCACGTCGGGCGTTATGCTGCAGGTAACCTCGAGCTGCGGTGCAGTGAGCACCGGAACGGTCAGGGTGACACGGCAGCTGTCGTCGGGGTACCCGGCGGCGCTGCGCACGAGCAGGATCGGGTAATCAGTACGGACAGCGGGACGCGGGTAACGCAGCGGCCAGAACAGGGTGCTGGTGCTGCCGGAGGTCATCGCGGTGAAGGACTGCGTGACGGGTCCGCCGTCGAGCGTGATGTCCTGCGGAAGCACGATCGTCACGTCGCCGGCGGGTCCCGTGCCCGCTCCCGCCGATGTGACGACGGCGCGCACCTGCACGGGATCCGGCGTGTACTGTCCGCCGTTCACCGTGATCTCGTCAGCCTCGCAGCGCATCGTCACGGCGGATGTCGCCGCCTTGATATTCAGGAACACGCGATGCTGCGCGCTCGTCCCCTCGGCGCTGGTGATGGTCGCCATGATCTGCGCGGTCTGTTCCGCGGCCTGTGGCTGCGCCTGCACATACCAGACGGCGTTCCCCTTCGCGCCTGGAGCGAGCGTGTCCGGGTTCACGGCAACCGTGCGGCTGCCGCCGTATGCGATGCGCGCGTCATCGGATTCTTCCAGCGTCGCCGTCAGGCCGCTGAGGGGAAGATCTCCGCTGTTCGTCACTTCCACGGTAACCACGCCCGGGTCCGGCGTATAGCGGTTCGCTCCGCCGTCCCAGTTGAAGATGACGGGCTGTGCCTTGGTGGAGAGGGATGCCGACTGCGGACGCACGGTGATGCGCGCGCTGCCGGGCTGGACGCTGATGCAGCCGCGGTCGAAGGCCACGGTGCCGACTTGCACCTGCACGTCTGTATTCGCCTGCACGGTCCTGCCCTCGAAGGTCAGCATCAGGAGCGTACCGCTTCCGCTGAGCCGCGTGACGCCGCTGAGTGTCACATCGGCCCCGGTTGCGGTCATTGCGACCGCCGCGTTCATGCCTTCGGCGCGGTGTCCCGTCGTAGTCGCGCTCAGCAGCTTCAGCGTCGAGGTATCGAAGGCGAGCGGAATCGTACCGCCGTAGAGAGGCTGATTCTGCACGGCTGGTGTAAACAGGAGTGCAATATCCTTTGTCTTACCCGACACGACGGTGCCCGTGTCGGGTCTGAGCGTGACGGTCACGTTGCCGCTGGAATTCGCGTCCAGCGGAAGGGTATATGTGGTATTGACACTGTCGCCCGCGATCTTCACCTGTATATTGAGGCTGCGGGCCTGTCCGTCCCGGCAGATATTATCGCTGCGATACGACAGCTCCGACATTGCGGGAGTTCCGTTGAGCCCGTCAATCACTTCCTGTACCATCAGGTCGGAATTCGTATAGTATGTGCCGCCGGTCTGCGCGCAAAGGTCGCGCATCTGCGCATCGCTGTTGACCGCGTTGATGCCGAAACAGTGCACCTTGATGCCGCCCGCCTTGGCGAGATCGATGACGTTCTGCACGTCGCGCGTGCCGCCGTCGCCTTTTCCATTGGACAGGAACACTACCGTGCGCGAGGGATACGAGCTGTTGTTGAGCAGATACGAGACGCCGTCGTACCCTCCGTTCCATATGTAGTTTCCGCCGCCGGTCGGGGCAAGCGTGTTGAGTGCGTCAAGGAGCATGGGCTTGGTGTTCGTCATTTCCTGCCGTATGCTCACATTGTCGCTGTATGTAATGATCGCGGCCTCGTCGGTGAGTCCGTTCATGCGGTCGATCAACCGTCCGGCGAGCCCGACGGCGAAGCCGACATCGCCCGCGGTCATCGTCGAACCGACCGCGATGACAATGGCGAGATTGAAACCCTGCGTCGCTACGGGATGCACGAGATGGAGAGGCCACTGACGGAAGCCGTCCTCCTTCAACGTAAACGCCGAGCTGTCCACGCTGCGGATGATCACACCGTTCTGCCGCACGATCACCTTCGCCGTCAAATCGGGGAAGGCGCTCGTTTCCACATCCTGCACCTCGATGGAATACTGCGCGAATGCCATCGGCGCGGCGAGCAGCGCCAGCAGCACGAATGCGGCCATTCTCTTGCATCGTTTCATGTACGAACCTCCGTGATTCACTGGTAGGATAGAAAAAGAAAAAGATACACAAGCGCAGCGAAAAATGCAGTACGCTTCCGCGGGATCCATCCTGCTCTCCATCCTCGATGCGCAATCCCATATTGAGATTTGCCTCTGCCTTCGAACATGGCTATTTTTCAATACTCATCACAGAACGGTCCATCGATGCTCAAACCAGAGAGTCTCTTTTCTGCACAGGACAAGCAGCGGATCGCCGACGCGGTCAAGCAAGCCGAGCAGCGCACATCGGGCGAGATCGTGCCCTTCGTCGTGGGACGCAGTGACAGCTACCCGGAGGCGTGGCTCCGCGCGGGTCTGCTCTTCGCCCTGCTGGTCATCTTCATCCTCGCGGTACTCGACATGGGCACGGATCTGTGGCTGCCCTTCGGGTACGCGGAATCCGGTGTCTTCATCATCCTCGCGTTCGGACTCGGCGCGCTGCTCGCGGCCCGGATCCCGGCGTTCAAGCGCATGTTCATTCCCGATGGCATGCTGCAGCAGAGAGTAGACGAACGCGCCGCGCTCGCGTTCGTGGACGAAGAAGTATTCAACACGAGAGAGCGCACGGGCATTCTTATTTTCATTTCGCTTTTCGAGCATCGCGTGCGCGTGCTCGGCGATGCCGGCATCAACGCGCGTGTCAAACAGGAGGAATGGGACGCCATCGTGACCTTGATCGTCGACTCGATCCGCAATGGTGCCCCCGCGGACGGCATGCTCGAGGCGATCTGGAAATGCGGAGAACTTCTCGAGCGTCAGGGAGTGGAAATCCGTCCAGATGATTTCGATGAACTGGACAATCGTGTCCGCCTGAGTGACACGTGAGGGTGCCTGAATGAAACACGGCATATCCGTCATTTTCACCCTCCTGTTTCTCTTTGCCCCGGCCAGCGCGCTTGATGTCCCGTATCTCTCGGGACACATCAATGACAACGCGCGCCTGCTCAGCGCGGAAATGGTTTCCGAACTGGAGGCCATGCTCTCCGCGTACGAGGACAGCACGGGCAACCAGATTGTCCTGCTCACCATACCCTCGCTCGAGGATGAATCCCTGGAGGAATTCTCGCTGCGTGTCGCCGAAACCTGGAAACTCGGACAGAAAGGCGTGGACAACGGCGCCCTCCTTCTGATCGCGAAGGACGACCGCAAGCTGCGCATCGAAGTGGGCTATGGCCTCGAAGCCTCGCTGACCGACGCGATGACTTCCCATATCATCAACAGCGTGATCACGCCGCGCTTCAAACAGGGAGATTTCGAAGCGGGAATCCGCGAGGGCCTCGTGACGATCATCCAGGCGGCGGACGGCAGCATCGGAGAGAGCGACATTGCGTCGGCCTCGGGCGATGATTTTCCCGTGGCGGTATTCCTGCTTGTCTGGTTCGGCGTCGTGGGGCTCTTCACTGTGCTCGGTGTTTTCACTCCCGGTTGCGCGGGCTGGGGACTCTACGTGTTCCTCATTCCCTTCTACCTCGCCCCCGCCTTCATCCTGTCGGAACTATCGAACTCCCTTCTCGGCTTCGCGCTCCTCGCCGCATACCTGATCGGAATCCCGCTCCTGCGGCTCTTCCTGCCTAAAACGGAGTTCGGCAAGAAGATGGCAGAGAAAATGAAAAACGCGAGCAGTTCTCGCGGCGGCAGCTGGAGCAGCTCAAGCTCGTCGTCGGGATGGTCAGGCGGCGGCGGCTTCTCATCAGGAAGCAGCTTCAGCGGTGGCGGCGGCAGTTTCGGCGGCGGCGGCTCGAGCGGCAGCTGGTGATGAAATGAAAGCGGCTCCGATATTCGGAGCCGCTTTTCTTTTCATCGGACCTTCTCCCGAAGGCTTCGCCTTCGATCAATACATGTCGCCCATGCCACCGCCCGGCATCGGGGGCATCGGGGGTGCGGGTTCTTTTTTCTCGACGATCGTGCACTCGGTGGTGATCAGCAGCGAAGCCACCGACGCGGCGTTCTCCAGTGCAATGCGTGTCACCTTGGTGGGATCGATCACACCCGATTGGATAAGGTTCTCGTACACCTCGGTCGCCGCGTTGAAACCGAAGTCGGCCTTGCCTTCCTTGATCTTGTTCACGATCACCGAACCTTCGAGACCGGCGTTCGTCACGATCTGGCGCAGCGGCTCCTCGAGCGCGCGGCGGATCAGTTCGATGCCGACGTTCTGATCTTCGTTCTCGCCCTGAATACCTTCGAGCTTCGCGAGAGCGCGCAGCAGCGCGACGCCGCCGCCCGGCACGATGCCTTCTTCGATCGCCGCGCGCGTGGCGTGCAGCGCGTCCTCGACGCGGGCCTTCTTCTCCTTCATTTCGATTTCGGTGGATGCGCCGATCTTCAGCACCGCGACGCCGCCGGAGAGCTTCGCGAGACGCTCCTGCAGCTTCTCACGATCGTAATCGGAGGTCGTGTTGTCGATCTGCACCTTGATCTCGTTGATGCGCTGTTTGATCGCATCCGCCTCGCCGGCACCTTCGACGATCGTCGTGTTGTCCTTGTCGATCTCG
>CAZWNO010000036.1:0-32914 GCA_964635845.1 uncultured Chromatiales bacterium | reverse complement strand
GCCTTGAAGCGCTTGTCGTCGATGATGCCGCCGCAGACGTCGAAGATGATCGAGTTGATGGTCAATCCCATCGGCACTTCGATCAGTCCCGTGCGCCGCACCTTCCCCGCCATGGCGAACACCTTCGTGCCCTTGCTGTTCTCGGTGCCATAGGCTGCAAAGGCCGCGCCGCCGTTGAGGACGATCCAGGGGATATTGGCGAAGGTCTCGACATTGTTGATGTTCGTGGGCTTGCCCCAGAGTCCCGACACCGAGGGAAAGGGAGGGCGGAATCGCGGCATGCCGCGGCGCCCCTCGATCGATGCGATCAGCGCCGTTTCCTCGCCGCAGACGAAAGCCCCGGCGCCCTCTTTGATCCTGATATGGAAGTTGAAGCCGGTACCGAGGATGTTCTCGCCGAGAAGCCCGCGCCGCTGCGCCTGCGAGATCGCCTGGCGCAACCGTGCGATCGCCTTCGGGTATTCCGCGCGACAGTAGATATAGGCGTCGTCGGCCCCGATGGCGTACCCCGCAATCATCATTCCTTCGAGCACCGAGTGCGGATCGCTCTCGAGTACCGAGCGGTCCATGAACGCGCCCGGATCGCCTTCGTCGGCGTTGCAGATGATGTATTTCTTATCGCGGCCGAGGCCCGCGTGAGGTCCCATTTCTTGCCGGTGGGGAAGCCGCCGCCGCCGCGTCCGCGGAGACCGGAGACGAGCACCTCGCGGATCACGTCCTCGGGCGTCATCCCGGTCAGGGCGTTCCGGAGGGCCTTGTAGCCGTCGCGCGCGAGGTATTCCTCGATCGATCCGGGATCGATGACGCCGCTGTTGCGGAGCACGATGCGGACCTGGTTGTCGAAGAATCCCGCCTCCCTTCCGTTGCCGAGGGCAAGCCATTCCTCGATCGATGTGCCGCCGAGCACGTCTTCCTCGACGATGCGCCCGATGCGGTCGGGAGTCACCTCTGCATAGAGATGGCTTTCGCCGCCGTCCTGGATTTCCACCAGCGGTTCGCGGTAGCACATGCCGATGCAGCCGGTTTCCTTGAGCACGAATGCGCCGGGATGCTCCTTGAGCTCCTCCTGCAGCGCGCGGAACACCTTCTCGCCGCCTGCGGAAATGCCACAGGTACCGAGTCCTACGAGTACTGTTTTCATGTATTCACCTTCCGCGTTACTTGTCGGTTGCCTTGTTGCGACCCCTGAAGTCGCGGATGATCTTCCGGGTCTTCGCCGCCGTGAGGCGGGGAAACACCTCGCCGTTGATCGTGAGCACCGGCGCCAGCGAGCAGCAGCCGAGGCACGCGACCGAGACCAGCGAGAACACCCCGTCGTCGGTCGTCTCTTCGTAGTTGATTCCCAGTTCCTCCTGCAGTGTGCCGTAGAGCATCTTCACGCCGTTGACGTGGCAGGCCGTGCCGTTGCAGACGCGGATGATGTTCTTCCCCAGCGGCCGCGTGCGGAACTGCGCGTAGAACGTGACCACGCCGTAGATTTCTGCGGCCGGAATGCCGGTCACATTGCTGATATAATGCATCGCCTTCTCCGGAACGTAGCCGTAGGTGTCCTGCGCCGATTGCAGCAGCGGGATCAGCGCCCCTTCGTGTCCGTCGAATTTCCAGAGATCGACGTTGAACTGCTTGTATTCTTCCGAATGCTGATCTGCCATCTGTCCGCCTTTACAGTTGGGTGAGGTCGATGATCCAATCCCGTTTCACGCGCAGCACGCCGTCGAGGGGACGGATGTCATGGTCGACGGCCCGGTCGATCTGTTCGAAACTGTCGCCGCTGACGGCGGCAACGCAGCCGGATTCCCCGAACGCCAGGACGCCGAACCGCACACCGTCGATCTCCTGCAGCCTGTGCGCCAGTTCGTCGCGGCGGGCGGCATCGGTCTCCATCGTCAGCCACGCGTGGCAGCGCTCGGGGACAGCCGTGAAACCGGTCAGAAACTCCTTTTCTACGGGACAGAAAAGCAATTCCTGCACTCCGGGCATGGAGCGCAGGGTGTCCCGAAGACCGTCATCGGGCGACGACAGAACGAGCGCGAGATGGTAGTGCCCGTCGACCGCGTGCCACGCGGTGACGGCAGGCAGCGTCCGTACTGCCTCGATGCCGGGAATTAAATGCTCGGGCTCTGCGAACAGCAGAAATGCGTAGGCACCCGTGCTCATGATACCTTCCTTTCTATTGTTGGGGCATAAAGAAATGGGCGGGATGTCGTGGCGAATATGGAGGTGCGAGTGGAGACTTTTGGCATGCGGGGGTCACAATCGACGGGTTGGTGCAATGTTCCAGCGCTAATGCGCAGTATCGAAAATGTAAAAAAAAGGAACAGATACCAAGACCGGGAATATTTTTCCAGGTTATAAAAAATCAAGTAGTTGGCGCCAGCCCTCCGGCGGACGACGAAGGGATTCCCCGGGAAGTCCAACCCGAGGAAGCGAGCAGGAACCTCCATGGAAGCTCGCGGCTGCGGGTGATCCCGATCCTTCCGGTCACGAGGATTTCCTCATCGCCCAGGTACGGCGCGTCGAGGATGCCAACGCGTTTCCCGTCGAGCGGAAGGCCGTTTTCCTCCCTCCCGATCGCGAAGGCCTGGCAGAGTTTCGCCGGTCCGTTGGTCAGTTCCCGGTCGGGCCGGGATCCCCCGCGGTTGCGGCGCATGACGTCGATCCCTTCGAGGGGTTCCATCGCACGGATGAGGACGCCGGATCCGACGTTCTCCAGCTCCGTGACGGCGTTCATGCAGAAATGCATGCCGTAGGTGAAATAGACATACAGATGTCCGCCCGCGCGGAACATGACGTCATTGCGCGCGCGACGGCCGGAGAATGTGTGCGAGGATTCATCCCCCTGCTCATGGTAGGCCTCCACCTCGACGATTCGTCCGCTGAGCAGGCGGCTGCCGATGCGGCGGATGAAGATCTTCCCGAGGAGTTCCCGCGCCACGACGAGCGTGGGGCGCTGATAGAATGACGGCGCGAGGATGTCCATTTATTTCGCGATGAATGCCTGCAGATCGGCGACGTCCTGATCGGTGAGCTTGTCGCGCGAGAAAAACGGCATGGTCTCATCGCCGGCGCGGACGTTGCCCGGCACCTTGTCCGCCTTGCGTTTCAGCTTGCGCATATTCGGACCGAGGCCGTTGTCATGACAGAAGGCGCAGGCCATGCCGAAGACCTTCTCGCCACGCCCGGCGTCGCCGCGCAGCGATGCGATGGTCGCGAGTTCTTTTTCAAACGCGTCCTTGCTGAAATCCGGATCGCCGGGATAGGTCACCGCTGACCAATTGAGCATCGGCGGCGCATCGGCGGTGGAGATATACTGGAAGAATGCCATGAGCGCGCGCGCTTCTTCCTCGCTGAGCGCGGTTTTCACGCTCTGCCCGCGGGCCTGGAACTGGTAGGCACATTTTGCGGCTCCGGCGGCGGTGCGCTGCATGGCATCGCCGCTGAATTCGCCGTTCCACGCCTGCGCGCGCCGATGGGCGCCGAGGATGCTGTGCCCGGCCCTGATCCTTTCGTCATTCCTGCTCTCGTCGTCGTAATCGGCATGGCAGTCCATGCAGGCCACGCCCGACTCGCCGAGCTTCCTGTCGCGGAAGATCTCCTGCCCCCGCTCCGCCAGTTTCTCCAACTGCGCGGGATCGATGCCCTCCGCGGCGGCGTCCCTGCTCTCCCTTCCTCCGCATGCCGAGAGGAGCAGCAGCCCCGCGGCTGCGAACAATGTCGTGTGCACTCTCATTCAACCGTGTCCTTTCATTCGATGTAACCCGGGCTCCGGGATTGCTGCCTGCGCCTGCGCTATTTCGGTTCCCACAACTCGCCGCCGCATGGAATATAGTCTTCGCTCACATGCTCATCGAGCTTCGAGCACATGACGCCCGTGGGTTCGAAGTACTTGCAGGTGGAGCACAGCGTGCCTTCCATGACCCTGGCCGTCTCCTCCCGGTAAATGCGGTACTGCACCTGCATGGGATGGATGACAACGGCGTAGACCAGGATCAGGGTGAGGATCATCCATGTCGAATAGTCGATCCAGCGGACGTACTCCACGAGCAGCAGCGCCAGACCGATGACGATCGCGGCGCGGAACAGCGCCCAGCTGACAATGCTGCCGACGGTGTTGCGGTATCTTCCTTCCGCGGACTTGTTCATGTGCCGGCGTATCCTCTCCGGTGTTTCTTGCGTCGTGTTTGTGTAAATTACAGTTTATCGTAAAGTGAATCTGTAAAATGTTCGCTGAGAGGCGGAATTCAAAACCGATGAAGCTGTTCCGACGCTCCCCTTCCACATCATGGCAGCCCTCCTGGCGGCTGGACGCCGGGGTGAATCTCTGGCGCCTGAAGTTCTCCGGCACGGGGCGCATTCTCGGCGAGGCGCGCGATCTCGAGGAGAAATCGGCGTCCTTCTTCTGCTGCGATGAACGGGATGGCCACCTGCTCTGGAGCGGCCTGAGGCTGCATGAACCCTGGTGGGTCGGCATCGAGGACATCGACCAGGGGCGCTTCTACCTGCACGGTTTCCGCAAGCCCGACATGCCGCAGCACCGCGGCATTTTCGCCTTCGATCTCGAGAGCGGCGCGCCGCTCTGGCGCAACGAGGAACTGGCCTTCCTGTTCGCCTTCGACGGCGGGGTGTACGCCTCGGAACAGCGCTTCGACGGGATCCACGTCCTGCGCCTCTCACCGGAGGACGGCTCGGTTACAGAAGAACTCGGCCAGCAGCATGAACGCGTCAACCGCATGCGCGCGCTGATCAACGAGCAGGACAGTTTCGCCGGCTACCGCTATCCGGAACCCTTCGACGATCGGCATCCCGATTTCGGCGGCCTGAGCGGAAGAGTGTACGCAGTCGTGGATCCCGCGCGTGTCGCCGGGAATCTCGATGTGCTCCTCGAGGAACGGCTGCTCCTGCTGTCGTGGCATGAACCGTCGGCGGGAAAGACAAACGGACTCCGGCAGGAGTTCGCGGCCCTGGATGCGGAGAGCGGCACGACGCTGTTCCGTGACACCATCGTCGACGGCGCGCGGGCGCCGGGCGTCGATTCCTTCTTCTTAAAGGACAATCAGCTCTTTTACATAAAAAACTATCGCACGCTCATCGCACACGATCTTTCGAGAGTACCCGGATGACCATTGTCAACGATTCCCTGAGCATCGAAACGCACGGCGACAGCGACATGATCGACCTGACCGATCGGCTGGGTCTGCTGCTGCAGAAACACAAGTTGAAAACCGGTCACATGGTGCTGTTCGTGCCGGGATCCACCGCCGGACTGACGACCATCGAGTACGAACCCGGTTTGAAAAAGGATTTCACCCTGTTCATGGAGCGCCTGATCCCGCGGAACGCGCGCTACTTCCACGAGGAAACGTGGAACGACGGCAACGGGCATTCGCACGTGCGCGCTTCCCTGCTCGGTCCCAGCATCACCATTCCCTTCGGCCACGGCAAGCTGCTGCTCGGAACCTGGCAGCAGGTCGTCCTGATCGATTACGATAACCGTCCGCGTTCACGGGATCTGGTCGTCCAGATCGTCGGGGAGTAGCGCACGCGTATGGCTGATCCCCGCATCATCGAACACGGCCGCGAGGTCGTACGAATCGAAGCCGAAGCGCTGACGGCAATGATCGAACGCATCGGCGAGGATTTTGCCAGCGCGGTCGAGCTGATCTACCAATCCACCGGACGCGTGATCGTCGCCGGCATAGGGAAGAGCGGGCTGATCGCGCGCAAGATCGTCGCGACGATGAACAGCACGGGCACTCCCGCCATCTACCTGCATCCCTCGGACGCCATTCACGGCGACCTCGGCATGGTGCGCAGCGAGGACGTCGTGCTGCTGATCTCGAAGAGCGGCGTCACCGAGGAGATGAAACTGATCCTTCCGATCTTCGTGCGCATCGGAGTCAAGATCATCTCCATCCTCGGCAACGCCGGTTCCTCCTCGCTCGCCGACCATTCCGACATCATCCTCGACGCCAGCGTGCGCGAGGAAGCCTGTCCCCACAACCTCGCCCCTACGGCATCGACCACCGCCGCTCTCGCTCTCGGCGACGCCCTGGCCGTGGCGCTGCTGAAAATGCGCGATTTCACCGCCGAGGATTTCGCGCTCTTCCATCCCGGCGGCAGTCTCGGAAAGCGGCTGCTCCTCCGCGTGAACGAAATCATGTCCAAGGGAGAGCAAATGCCGCTGGTGCACCAGGCCGTGCCGCTGAAGGATGCGATTCTCGAGATCACCTCGAAGCGTCTTGGAGCCACCTGTGTCGTCGACGACAGCGGCAGGCTCGTCGGGATGATCACGGACGGCGATCTCCGGCGCCTGCTCGAGCGGGACACCGACATGAAGAACCTGCTCGCGGTCGACGTCATGAGCACGCGTCCGAAGACCATCATCTCCAGCACCCTCGCAGCCAACGCGCTCGAACTGATGGAAGAGCACAAGATCACGCAGCTCATCGTCACGGACGAGGCGCGCGTCCCCATCGGCATCGTGCATATGCATGATCTCGTGAAACTCGGACTGGGCTGAGAGCCGATAGCTGATAGCTGATGGCTGATAGCTGATATGGAAAGGATGTTTGATGCGCGAACCATTTCTTGAGAGACTGTCACGCGGCGTGGTCCTCTTCGACGGAGGAATGGGCACGGAGTTCTATCGCCGCGGGGTCTTTATCAACAAGTGCTACGACGAGCTGAACCTCAGCAATGCGGCGCTGGTCGAACAGGTGCATCGCGACTATGTGCAGGCCGGGGCGGACGTGATCGAAACGAACACATTCGGCGCGAATCCGGTGAAGCTCGCGGCGCACGGTCTCCTCGACAGGCTGGACGACATCAACCAGCGCGGCGCGGAAATCGCGCGCGCGGCGGCCGGCGACGATGTCTACATCGCGGGATCGATCGGTCCGCTCGGCACGCAGATGGAGCCGCTCGGTCCGCTCGCGCGGGAGGAGGCGCGGGAGCACTTCGCGCGGCAGGTACGCGCGCTCTGCGCCGGCGGGGTGGATCTCTTCGTGCTCGAGACTTTCATCTATCCGGAAGAGCTGCAGCAGGCCATCCTCGCCGTGCGCGCCTGCTGCGACAAGCCGGTGATCGCGCACATCACGATCAACGACGATACGAATTCGCTCACCGGCGCCAGTCCCGAAGTGCTGGTCCGCGAGCTGACGGAAATGCAGCCGGACGTGCTCGGGGTCAACTGCACCGTCGGGCCGAGCGTGATGCTGAACTGGCTCGAGCAGGCGCGGGAGCTGACCGATATGCCGGTTTCCGTGATGCCGAATGCCGGGAAGCCCAAAAACGTCGACGGCCGCAACATCTACCTCACCTCGCCCGAGTACCTCGGCACCTACGCGAAACGCTACATCCAGGCTGGAGCGAACGTGATCGGCGGCTGCTGCGGTACGGGTCCCGAACACATCCGGCAGATGCGCAACGCCATTGCCGCCGCCGGCTTCAAGGCGCGGACGCCGGCCGCTCATGTCCGCGTGTTCGAGACGCCCTCTGACGTCCGCGTCGTGCCACGGGAGGAGAAATCGCGGCTGGCGCGCCGGCTTTCCGGCGGACATTTCGTCACGATGGTCGAACTCGTGGCTCCCCGCGGCGTTTCCGCCCAGGTGGAAGTGGAAAAAGCGCGCAAGCTCTTTTATTACGGCATCGACGCGATCAACATTCCCGACGGTCCGCGGGCGACCGCCCGCATGTCGGCGATGGCGATGGCGGCGCTCATCCAGCGCGACGTCGGCATCGAGACTCTGCTGCACTACGCCTGCCGCGACCGCAACGTGATCGGCATTCAGTCCGACCTGCTCGGCGCATGGGCACTGGGACTGCGCAACATCCTCGCCGTGACCGGCGATCCGCCGAAGCTGGGGAATTATCCCGACGCCACCGCCGTGTTCGACGTCGACGCGATCGGACTGGTGAACATCATCAACCGCCTCAATCACGGTCTCGACATCGCGGGCAATCCCATCGGTCCCCCGGCGGGATTGCACATCGGCGTGGCGGCCAATCCCGGCGCGCTCAACATGGCACAGGAGCTGCGCCGGCTGGACTGGAAGGCGGAAGCAGGAGCGGAGTTCATCGTCACGCAGCCTGTATTCGACCTCGAGGTATTTTTCTCCTTCATGCACCGCATCGGACATCTGCACCTGCCCGTCATCGCCGGACTCTGGCCGCTCGCCTCGCTGCGGAACGCGGAGTTCATGAACAACGAGGTGCCCGGCTGCAGTGTCCCCGATCCCATCATGCAGCGCCTGCGCCGCCATGCCGATTCGAAGGAAGCCGGCCGCGCCGAAGGCGTCGCCATCGCGCACGAGACGCTCGAACACATGAAGGCATCCATCGCCGGAGTGCAGATCTCCGCTCCCTTCGGGCGCGTCGATACCGTATTCGACGTGCTCGACGGGGTGCGCCTCCGCTGAATCCCGCACCGCCGTGGCGCGGCTGCGCGGGCGAACCGACGATGAAGCCGGACGTTCATGCGCGCCGACGACCGAAGCACGCAGCGCGGGCGAACCGACGATGAAGCCGGATGTTCATGCGCGCCGACGACCGAAGCACGTCGCGCGGAATCATCATTTCGATCACGGGGGTTCGCCCCTACGCATTTCGATCACGGTGGTTCGCCCCTACGGCATTGGGCGCGGCCACGCGGGCGAACCGACGATGAAGCCGGACGTTCATGCGCGTCAAAAAACGACACCCGCCGCGCGGGGTCATCGTTTCGATCACGGTGGCTCGCCCCTACGGCATTTCGATCACGGTGGCTCGCCCCTACGGCATTTTTCTCATGTATTACTTCAGGGGTGCTTTACAATGCCCTTGTTTTTCACTAACTTTGCAGCATGCCACCATACGGTTATCCCAAACAGCGAAAGCAGCACAAGCTCGTGCGGATCCTGAAAAACAGGACGTACACGATCCTGCTTGTCTCCGCTCTGTTCGTGGCAGGCTACTTTTTGTTCAGTACGAAGGGATTCGTCAACCGTCTCCAGATCGGCGGAGAACTCGAAGACAAACAGGACCGCGTCATCTCGTTGAAGAGGGAGCTGCAGAATCTCGAACACGAGCGCGACCGGCTTCGCGACGATTACAAAGCCGTCGAGCACGTCGCGCGTGAGACGCACGGGATGCTCAGACCAGGGGAAGTTGTCTACCGCATCATTCCCGCCAAGTCGCACAAGAAAAAATGACGAGCATCGGCATCGATATCGGCGGCAGCAGCATCAAGGCTGCCCTGGCGGATGCCGGCAGACGCATCCTCGCCAGGACGCGGCGACCGACGATGGCGGAGTTCGAGATGGAGAAATCCGTCGTGCAGATACACGAATGCATCGAAGAGCTTCTGGGGCAAACCGGAGGACGCAGCGTTGCGGGCATCGGCGTGGGGGCTCCGGGCGCCATCGATCTCGAGCGCGGCATCGTCTATCATCCCCCGAATCTCCCGTCATGGAATGAAGTGGCGCTCGCGGAAATGCTCGTGGAGCGCTGGCAGGTGCCCGTGCGCATTGACAATGACGCGAATTGCGCGGCGCTGGGGGAAGCGCATTTCGGCGCCGGCAGGACGCACCCGAACTTCGTCGGCCTGACGCTCGGGACGGGTGTCGGCGGGGGCATCATCCTCGACGGCCGGATCTATCACGGAGAGCGCGGATTCGCCGGCGAATTCGGACACATCACGATTCAATCCGACGGTCCGCTCTGCAACTGCGGCAATCACGGATGCATCGAGTCATTCATCGGCATCCGCTACCTGATGCGCGATGCCCTGCCGCAGCTGATCGACGACCGGCAATGCGCACTGCGCCAGCGAGCGATCGAGAATCCGGAGGGACTTGTCCCGAAAGACCTCTCCGATGCCGCGGCGATGGGCGATGAAACCTCGATGCGCATCCTCCGCACGGCGGGCGCACGCCTCGGCATCGCCATCGCGTCCGCGGCGAACCTGCTCGACATCACGACATTCGTCATCGGCGGCGGTATCGCCGCCGCGGGTGAACCGCTCTTCGAAGGGATCATCGACAGCGCGCGCGCGCGTGTGCTCAAAGTCCACCGCAACAGCCTCCTCATCCTCCCCGCCGAACTCGCCAACGACGCCGGCATGCTCGGCGCCGCGGCGCTGATGTTATAGTCATTCGTCGTCGTCGTCATCGCGGCGCTCGCGATAGGCGATTTCGGCGAAACGGATAAACGCCTCCTGGCTGCTGACGCGTTCGGCGCCCGCGGGAACGGCTGGACGCACGTAGCTGCCGTCGGACTGCAGGACGTAGGACTTGGCCGTATCGGACAGGATGGTCGGCAGAATCTGCGTGAGGACCCGCTCCTTGATCGCCTCCTGTTCCACCATCCACATGGCTTCGACCCGGCGATTCAGATTGCGCGGCATCCAGTCGGCGCTGCTGAAATAGACTTCCGTATCTCCCGCGTTCTCGAAGACGAACACGCGCGTGTGCTCGAGAAATCGTCCGACGATGCTGGTGACGCGGATGTTTTCACTAAGTCCCGGCACTCCCGGGCGCAGGCAGCAGATGCCGCGCACCACCAGGTCGATCGGCACGCCTGCCTGCGAGGCCCGGTACAGCGAGCGGATCACCTGCGCATCCACCAGGGCGTTGAGCTTGGCGGTGATGCCCGCACGCTTGCCCGCTTTCCTGTTCTCCATCTCCCGCTGGATCAGCGCAAGGGTCTTCTGCCGCAGAGAAATCGGCGCGATGATGATCTTCCGCCAGTTTGTCTGATGCGAGTACCCGGTGAGGTAATTGAAGAGTCCGGTCGCTTCGAAGGCCATGTCGTCGCGGCAGGTCATGATGCCGAAATCGGTGTACACGCGGGCGGTAATCTCGTTGTAGTTCCCGGTGCTCATGTGCACGTAGGTCCGGAGTCCCTGCTTCTCGCGCCGCACGATGAGGGCGAACTTGCAGTGCGTCTTGAGGCCGAGAATCCCGTACACGACGTGGACGCCCGCCTGCTCGAGCTGACGCGCCCAGATGATGTTGTTCTCCTCGTCGAAGCGGGCCTTCAGTTCCACGAACGCCGTTACCTGCTTGCCGTTGAGCGCCGCGCGCGCCAGCGCCTTGACGATGCTCGAGTCGCCGCTCGTTCGGTACAGCGTCTGCTTGATGGCGAGCACGTTCGGATCGTCGGCAGCGACTTCGATGAACTCGACCACCGAGCTGAACGAATCATAGGGATGATGGAAAAAGAGGTCGCGTTCGCGCACGCGATCGAAGATGTTGTGATCGTCGCGCAGATCCTCGATGATGCGCGGGGTGAACGGGGGATCCTTCAGATGCTTGATCGGAAGCTTGATCAGCTCCATGAAATCCGACAGGTTGTGCGGCCCTTCGACCGGGTAGATATCACCCTCCTCGAGATTCATGGAGCCCTGCAGCAGGCGCAGCACATGCCGCGGCATGTCGTGGTCGACCTCCGCGCGCACCACGGCTCCCCAGCGCCGGCGGCGTAACTGTTCCTCGATCGTCTTGAGGAGATCGGACGCTTCGTCGTCCGCGATCTCGAGGTCCGCGTTGCGCGTGATGCGAAAGCGGAAGGCCTCCTTCACCTGCAATCCCGGAAACAGCGCGTTGGCATTCTCCGCGATCACCTGTCCCAGCAGCACGTAGTGATACCCTCCCGTCTTGTGCGGGATATGCACGAGACGCGGCACGACCGGAGGCACCTGGACGACCGCGATGCGTTCCTCGAGCGTGATGGAATCGACGACGGTGATAACGAGGTTGAGCGAACGGTTGAGCAGATGCGGGAATGGATGTCCGGGATCGATGGCGAGCGGCGAGAGCACCGGAAACACATGATCGATGAAATAGGTCTCGCACCAGTGCCGCGACTCGTCGTCGAGATCCTCGTAGCGATGCAGGTGCACGCCTTCCCGCTCCAGCCCCGGAAGGATGTCGCGCAGGAAGCAGTCCGACATCGCCTTGTTCATGCGGCGGACGTCTTCATGCACCGCGCGGAGCGTTTCCTCCGCAGTGTTGCCGTCCGACGGAAGGTCGGTCACGCCCAGTTCAATTTGCTGCTTGAGTCCCGCCACGCGGATCATGAAGAACTCGTCGAGGTTCGACGCGGTGATGCAGATGAACTTCAGCCGTTCGAGCAGGGGCAGGGCGGGATCGAGCGCCTCGTTCAGCACGCGCCAGTTGAAGGCCAGCCAGCTCAGTTCCCGGTTGAAATACGCCTCGGGCGCGTAGAGATCCACGCTCTCTGCGGCTCCCCCGCCCTCGGCTCCCGTCGTGAGCGGACGGTCGTCCGCGGCCGCGTCCTGCGCCCGCGCGTGCATGTGGTGGATATTCGTGTATGCGACCTTTTCCTCGGGAGACATGGGGAAACCTCATTTCGATACGATGGTGCTTGTCCTTGAATTTAGCAATTCCGGAACTCAAAGTCACGGATGAGGGCGAAACGTCCCGCCCGGGATTGGCGCGCCCCAGCGCGCGCCGTTCCCGCAGGGGCGTGCCGTTCCCGCGGAATCCGGCTTTGCTCTTTGCTGGAAATATGCCGATTTTAGCAGGATTGCATTGAATTGAAGTATTGTCTCATTCCATACAGGCCGTCATGCTCGTTCACCAATGCACCATCCAGGAAGCGGTTTCCTACTCGGGAACCGGGTTGCACACCGGTGCGCAATGCACCCTGACATTCAAGCCGGCGCCGGAGAATTACGGCATCCGTTTCGTCCGCACCGATCTCGGGGGAAATCCGGAGATTCCCGCCATCGTCGACTATGTCGTCGACGTCTCCCGCGGCACGACGCTGGGACACGGCGACATCAAGGTGTACACGGTCGAACACGTGCTCGCCGCCGTGGCGGGACTGCAGATCGACAACCTCATCATTGAAATCGACGGCATCGAGCCGCCGCTGGGGGATGGCAGCGCCATGCCCTTCGTCGAAGCGCTGCAGCGCGCGGGAGTGCAGAAACAGGACGCGCTCAAGGATTACCTGATCATCGACCGCACGATACAGTTCTCCAATCCGGAGAAAGAAATCGACATCGTCGCCCTGCCGCTCGATGACTTCCGCATGACGGTGATGGTGGATTACAAGAATCCCGCTCTCGGCAGCCAGCACACGGGCATGTTTTCGCTCGACGAATTCGTCAGCGAGTTCGCCGCCTCGCGCACCTTCTGCTTCCTGACCGAGGTCGAAGCGCTGCACGACGCGGGACTTATCAAGGGCGGCTCGCTCGACAGCGCGGTGGTCATCGTCGATCGCGAGATGACGCGCGAGGACCTCGACGCCATCGGGAAAAAACTGAATGTGGATCAGAACATCCATCTGAACGATCACGGCTTCCTGAACGACATCACGCTGCGCTACCGCAACGAGCCCTCCCGGCACAAGCTGCTCGACCTGCTGGGCGACCTGACCCTCGTCGGTGTTCCTCTCAAGGCGCAGATCCTGGCCGCGCGTCCGGGACACGCGAGCAACGTCGAATTCGCCCGCATGATCCGTAAACTCTACCTCGAGAAGCGCCTCGTCAAGAAGTTCCAGCACGAGCGCAAGAAGGGACTGGTCTTCGACATCAACGCGATAAGCGAGATCCTCCCCCACCGCTATCCCTTCCTCCTGGTCGACAAGATCGTCAGCCTCGAGATCGAGGGAAAGATCGTCGGCATCAAGAACGTCACGATCAACGAGCCCTTCTTCCAGGGACATTTCCCCGGACAACCGGTCATGCCCGGCGTGCTGATGATCGAGGCCATGGCGCAGTGCGGCGGCATCCTGATGCTCAACACGCTCGAGAATCCAAAGGAAAAACTGGCCTTTTTCTCCACCATAGACAACGCGAAGTTCCGCCGTCCCGTCGTCCCCGGCGACCAGCTCGTCATGGAAGTGGAGATGACGAACAAGCGCCGCAACATCATCCAGATGCGCGGGAAGTGCTTCGTCGAAGGCGATCTCGTGGCCGAAGCCGACATGATGGCGGCGGTCGTCGACAAGAACCCGAAGAAGAACGGCGCATAGCTCGCGCACGGACGGAGCCCCCTTGCGGAGCGCCCTGGCCGGCGCATGGCGCGCGCGGAATTCCACCGAACGGAGCCCGCGCGGATTCACTCACCCGAACAGACACATCATGCCGAACATCCATCCCACCGCGATCGTCGATCCGAAGGCGGAGCTTGCCGAAGGCGTCGTCGTCGGTCCCTATTCCACGATTCACGCCGACGTCGTCATAGGCGAAGGTACCACGCTTGGTCCGCACGTGCTCATCGACAACGGCGCACGCATCGGAAAAAACTGCGCCATCCACCAGGGCGCGGTCATCGCGACCCCGCCGCAGGACCTCAAATACGCCAATGAGAAAACCGAATTCCATCTCGGGGACAGGTGCACCGTCCGCGAATACTGCACGCTGAACCGCGCCACCACGTATTCGTGGAAAACGCGCGTGGGCAGCGACTGCCTGCTCATGGCCTACGTGCACGTCGCACACGACTGCCAGATCGGCAGCAAGGTCATCATCGCCAACAGCGTGCAGATGGGCGGCCACTGCGAGATCGGCGACCAGGCCATCATCGGCGGACTCACCGGCATCCACCAGTTCTGCCACATCGGCGCGCATGTCATGGTCGGCGCGCAGTCGCGGGTGTCGAAGGATATTCCCCCGTACGTCCTCACCGGCGGCTTCCCCGCGCAGTTCGAGGGACTCAATTCCATCGGCCTGCGCCGCCGCGGCTTCTCGCGCGAAACGCTCGATCTGCTCGATCGGGTCTACAACGCGATCTACCGGCAGGGCATGAACGTCTCGCAGGCAGTGGCATGGATAAAGGAGAATCTCGCGCAGACACCGGAAGTTACGCTCATTCTCGACTTCATCGCGGCGAGCAGCCGCGGCATCATCAAGGCCGCCCGTCTCGGCGCCTGAGGAGACAGCGCAATGTCAGCACTCATGGTCGGTGTCATCGGACTCGGACATCTCGGATCGCTGCACGCGAAGATGCTCTCCACTGCGGAAGGCGCGATGCTCGCCGCGGTGTACGACCTGGATGGTGAAACGGCCCGGCGCGTCGCCGGGGAATACGGCACGCGGGCGGCGGACAGTTACGACGACCTGCTCGACAGCGTGGATGCGCTGAGCATCGCCACGCCGACCTCGCTGCATTTCGAACACGCAGCCGAGGCCATCCGCCGCGGCAAGCCGGTGTTCCTGGAAAAACCGATCACGAAAACCGTCGAGCAGGCGCGCGCGCTCAACGCCCTCGCTCGAGAACACGGCGTCATCATCCAGGTGGGTCATATCGAGCGCTTCAATCCCGCCATCGTCGCGCTCGACGGCTACAACATCAGTCCGCTGTTCGTCGAGTCGCACCGCCTCGCGCAGTTCAATCCCCGCGGCACCGACGTCGCCGTCGTGCTCGACCTGATGATCCACGACATCGACATCATCCTCAGCCTCGTGCGCAGCGAGGTGGAGTCCATCGACGCAAGCGGACTCGCGGTCGTCTCCGACTCGGCCGACATCGCCAACGCGCGCATCAAATTCGCGAACGGCTGCGTGGCGAATATCACGGCCAGCCGGATTTCGCAGAACCGCATGCGCAAGATGCGGCTCTTCCAGAAGAACGCGTACATCTCCATCGACTTCCTTCAGGGGCTCGCCGAGGTATTCCGTCTCGTCGACGCGGGGGACTCCGACATCACGCCGACGTACATGCTCGGCATGATCGAGGAGGGGAAAATCAAGCGCAATATCGTCTACGAGCAGCCGCCCGTTCCGAAGGACCACAATCCCCTCCGCCACGAGCTGCAGCTCTTCGTCAGCGCCGTGCGCAACGGCACGTCCCCGGTCGTCGACGGCCGCGCGGGCCAGCAGGCGCTCGAAGTCGCCGAGGAAATCATGCGGATGATCCAGACCTGATCGCAGCGCAACGCGGACCGACAGTAGGAACGCACACATTCCAAAAGAAAATTTATGAAGGGAGCCAGGGGGGCTCTCTCCCCATTGCATCTGTCTCCTTGAATCGCTATTATCAGGCTTCCGTATCCTGATTTGCACTGATCAACCCGGAGGGGACGATGCGCCTGATCGGAATTCTGCTGCTCTGCATCACTGTGCATGCGGGAGCAACGTCCATGCCGCACGGAGGTGGGACCTCACGCGACATCCACCCGAAAACATTCGTGAGAAATCAAGGCCAGTGGCCTGCCGCTGTGCGCTACGGCATTCTCGGTTCGAGCGCCAAGGCCGCGCTCACAGCCGAAGGCGTCGAGCTGTTCTCCCTTGCCTCCGCGCCACGGATGCCACTGGAGACGGTGCAGCCGGGGCCCGGGACCGCGATGGGGCCGGCAGGCGGACGCCCGGTATTCTCTCGAACCCGGCTCCGTTTCCTTCGTCCGTCCCCGCGGCTGAAAATCGTCGAAGGCGAGGAAGCCGTCACGCGCATGCATTTTTACCCGGGTCATGAGAAAGCCGGCTGGCACGAGAACGTGGGGACGGTGCGGAGTCTCACCTATGAGAATGTCTGGGAGAATATCGACCTCGAGTACCGCTACGACGGCGAACGGCTGCGGCAGTCGATCCGCGTGCGTCCGGGTGGGGACCCGCGCGACATCGCCTTCCTCGTCGACGGAGCGGATGCGCCGGAGACAGTCCTGCGTCCGTCGGGGGCCGGCACGCTGCTCGACCGGAAAATGCCCATGGAAATCCGTGTGGATACGTTGCGCCCGAGGCCCGGACCGGCACTGCGCGCATGGCGCCAGCTTGTGGAAACCGAGTTCTGCACTTTCTTCGGCGGGAAGGCGGACGAGCATTCATTCGGCATCATCGCGGACGAACAGTCCAACATCTATTTATTCATGCTCACCGAGTCCAGCGACATGCCTGTACACAACGCGATCCAGACGAGCCTTCGTGGAGGCAGCGACCATTATCTCGCCGGCCTTTCCTGCGATGGCAACACGCTGTTGTTCGGCACCTATTTCGGGTCACTTCTCACTGATTTCGATGCGCCCAATCCAGGGTATGGTTGGTACCACATCCCGCTCCACCGTTCGCCCGGCGGGGATCTGCTGCTCTCGACCTTTGCCAGGGGCAATGATTTCCCGGTCACTCCCGGAGCGGTGCAATCCGCACCGATCGACAATCCCATGACCTACGATACACGCGATTACAACAGCGTGCTGCTCCGGTTCAGGGACGACGGCAGGCTTCGCGCATCCACCTATCTGGAAGGCCCGATATACTCGCGCATCACGGATATCGCTGTGGGACCGGATGACGACGTGTATGTCCTTGGAATGGCCACCGGCGAGCAGTGGTTCGTGACACCCGGCGTGGTGCATCCCTGGCTCTCCATGCGCGGGTATGTGGACAGCCAGGGCTGCCTGAGCACGGCCTACGTTGTGAGACTCAGCGCGGCGCTGGACACCCTGCGTTGGGGGACTTATTTTTTCAACTCGAACGGCTACAACGACTCGTGGTTCTACCCGGTCAACACGCCTCGTCCCGCGGTCAGTATGCCGGAAATGGACATGGAGGTCGACAAGCAGGGATGTCCGGTGATCGTGGGAATTGCGGACACTCTTTCCCGTCTCACAGCGACGCGGCAATATGGCGTTCCTTCCGTCGGTGTAGAAGCGGCCTGGTTGGCGCGCCTGGCTCCTGATGCGAAATCCTACCGGCATGCCGTTTCCCTGCACGGTATGGGGACACCCATTGGAGCGAATGCGCTGGTGCTGGATGCCGAGGACAATGCCATCGTGCATGGATTTACTTACGGTACGGGATTCCCTGCTACCATCGCCCCCTTATTAAAAAGGGTGAATTCAAATCCATGGGATAGCTTCATCGCGAAATTCGATTCGACGGGCAATCTTGTGAATGCCGCCATCATCGGCGGAGAATTCGATCACGGTTCGTTCAGGGGTGATATATCCCTTTCACGATGCGGGGAAGTCGTCGTGATGTCCGAGTTGGGATTCGTGTCGGCGATGCAAACCGTCGAGCCGAGAGACCTGTCCCGCGGCATGGAGCTTTGGAGCGAAGGGCGTACTGTCCCTTCCATCTTGATCTGCGATTCGTCGCTCACTCATGTGAGCTATTCTTCGCCAGCCCATCCGGATTCCGATACGGACTCATGGGACTACGGGAATACATGGAGTGACGTTGATTTCCTCTCCTTCGATCCCGCGGGATATGTCTACCGCATCTTCGGCTGGGCGAATTCCGCTGCGCTGGACCCGATCATATACAACACATCCCGGACCCAGGAAACAGAGATTGATGTCTTTTTCTCTCGACATCACTACCCGATCTGCCAGTTGCTGTACTGCCGGCTGGAGGTAGAGGACACCCTTGTGGTCCCCGATCCGCCGGAGAGCCTCCATCCCTCCGGATTCCGTGTCACCGTCACGGTGACGACCGATGCCGCGACGGCGGATGCTAACAACGTCATCGGCGACCTTTTCCTGCCCGACGGCGTCAATACGCTCGCCGGGGATTCCGTTGTGCATTTCTCCTTCGAGCCGGGCACGATGGCCCCCGGTACAAGCATCTCGCGATCGGTGATGGTCCGCCCGACGAGGGCTTTCCGTACCGATACGCTCCCCTACATTTTCATTGGCTATTACACCGACAGCAGGGATGAACGGAGCTGTCCGAGACCGCTCACCGTCTGCACAGCGCACACCTATCTGCACCGCGTGCCGGAATACCGGCCCTTACCCGAATGCGAGCTGGTGGTTCACGACTCCCTGATCGATTACCCGGCCACACCACGTTGCGCACCGGGAACCGTCCCCGTGCAGCTGACGCTGCGGCATCGCGGACTCGCGGCATGGAAGATCGGCAAAGTCGTCCTGCGTCTCCCCGACGGGATGGGGCTCGCATTCGCGCCCCCGGGAGATTCGCTCCGCGGCGATCGTGTGCTCGAGCCCGGTGATACGCTGTCGTGGACATGGATGGTGACACTGCCTCTCCGCAACGAGGCGACCCTCGCGATGATTCGTGTGCATGTCTTCGATACGACCGGGATGGAAATCACCCGCTGTTGGGACGAAGCCCCCATTCCGGAAATGCCGGGGCTCAGCTGCGCCCTGACCCTTCCGCAGACGGTGACCTGGGATGTGGCGGCGGGCCGGGCGCTCACGGATCCGATCCCGGCTTCGATGCTCATCGACAACCGACTCGACAGCAGCCTCGGCATGGTGACCGTGCGCATCGATCTTTCGCGCGCGGCACATCTGCGTCTGGATGCCGCCGAACCGTTGGAACGCCGTCCGGGAGCACTCGGTCCCTGCGAAACAGCGACCGCACCCTGGCAGCTGCATGCTACCGAACCGATCGCAACCTACACCACCGATACCGTGACTGTCTGGTACCGATTCGATGGTGACAACACCGAACGTTTCTGTTCGAGACAGATTCAGTTGTTCCGTCTTGAAAAAACCATCACCTGCTCCGTGACGATGCCGGACACGCTCGGGACGCTTTCCGGGGACGACTCCCGGCTTGATACGCTGAGGGTGTCGGCAGTCCTGCGCAACATGGGCAGCGCCGCGGTGGGACTGCGAGATGCGATGCTCGCCGTGAGCGGAGCGGATGGCTGGAAGGCAATCGATCCCATGCAGCGAACCCTCACCGTGCTCGCCGCGGGTGACTCGATCCAATTGTTCTGGAAACTGATCATTCCCGTCTCTGCCTCCGCTCGCACACTGCGCTGCGATCTCTCGATACACGACGAGCGCGGGATGCAAATCAGCCAATGCGGGTCGGCCGTTTACCTTCCCCCATTCGACCTCTCGCCTTATTGCGCGGTCGTACTGCCCGACAGCATCCACGCCTCTCCCGAGACCGGGGGCTATCAACCAAATCCGATCCCGGTCCGCGTCACGGTGCACAATCCCGATGATGCGATCGCGACAGGCATCGATGCCTCGGTCATCCTTGGCGATGCGCCTCGGCTGCGTCTTCGCGCGGGCGAACCATCAACGAGGCCAATACCGGCGATAGCTGCGCATGACAGCGTTGAACTTGGCTGGCTGCTCGAGGTGGCGGATTCCCCGGAGACGGATTCGATACAGACTGTCAGCATCGTGCTTCGGCAGGCGGAACTCGTGCTTTCATCCTGTGCGGGAACGACAGTCCTGCAGCATATGCCTGCGATCGCGAAGCTCCGCTGCCTCGCGTTCGGACACGACAGCGCGTATTACGATGCGAAATACGAGATCATCGTTCCGGATCCCCTGCAGGTCTGGTATTCGATTTCCAATGAAGGTACCGCTGACGCGCAGGCGTGCGAGGTCTCGCTGCTGCTTCCGCCGGGTTGGAAATTCGCGGACGGGGTGACGAATCCCGCCCTGTTCGGCACGATCGTCCCGGGCGATACCGTCGCGCGCAGCTGGCTGATCACTCCCGTGGAAGGCGCACCCTGGAGCGACGCGATCACGCTCGCGTTCTCGGGCGCATGCGGAAGCGACAGCATCGAGGGCGGCTGCGTGCATCAGATCGGACTGTCGACCGGCAACACACGCGAACTCGTGTTCACTCCCCTGCGGATGGTCTTCGAAGCGGAGGAAGGTGGTCCGCTGCCCCCCGCGCAATCCGCGCACGTGTGGACTGCCGGGGCGGCGCCGCTGTCGTGGACCGCGACCCCGACCGCTCCATGGCTCGACGCCTATCCCGCGATGATGCAGGGTGCGGGAAGCATCGACATCCGGCCGAACTCCACCGCCTATCCCGCGGGTATGTATCACGCGGACGTGCTGCTCGGGACAGGACAACAGGCCCCGCGCGCGATAGAGGTCTACTACGACATCACCGACGGCACGATGGCGGTCCCTCCCGCATCCGCGGCGGCGCATGGAATGCAGCTCTATCCCAATCCCTACTCGATCAGCCGGCATGGCATGCTTCACATCGTCATGACCGGGAGTGCGCGCCAGGCGGAAGGCGGACTGCTGTGCAGCATTCATGACCTCCTCGGGCGCGAGCTTCAGCGCACGGTGATCGACAATGCGGAGATCGCGGACGGGACGGTGCGAATACCGTTCAACGCGCGCGCCGCGCGCATCGGGCCGGTGCTGGTCACCATCCGTGGCGCACGCGAATTCGCATCGATGCTGCTGCTGCTGACACCCTGAAAACGACCGAGCGACTGGCTACTTGAATCCCCGCCGTCGTTCGATGATCATGTAGGCTTCGTTGATGGACTTGGCTTTTTCCGCCGCGGCTTTTTGAAGGTCCGCGCCCAGCGTGGCCACGCGGTCGGGATGGTACTGCGACATGAGTCGGCGGTAGGCTTTTCTGATTTCCGCCTCGGTCGCCGACGTCGTCAGTCCCAGCACGTTGAAATAATACGCGTCGTCCTTTTCGCCCGGCTTGCGGCGGCCTTCCTTGTACGCGGACCCGCTCCCGCCAGACTGTCCTTGCCTGGATTGTCCGTAGCCCGCCTGTCCCGCTCGCGACTGTCCCTGCGACGACGAGCCGTACTGTCGATATCCCCCCGCCGAACTCCCGCCGCCGTCCGCGGTACTCCCGCCGCCACCCGCCGAACCGCCCGCACCGCCCGTACTTCCCGACGGCCGTTTCTCTCCCCGCAGCTCGCGATCGAAATCATCGAGTTCATCCTTGTCGCCCTTCGACAGGTTATCGAGCGCGTCGTTGATCGTGCTTTGAATGAGGCGGTTGATGCGGCGGAGGATTTGGGAGTAGGACATTTGATCTGGCAGATGACAGTATGACAAGATGACAAGATATCCATAATTGCCGATCTTGTCATATTGTCATTCTGTCATCTTTCCATAAATCCGCGCGAGCGCCGCGAGCGCGGCAGTTTCGCCGCGAAGACGACGGGGCCCGAGCGACAGTACGTCCGCCCCGCCGGAGCGGAGCAGATCGACTTCGGCTGCGCTGAAGCCGCCTTCGGGACCGACGAACACCGCGAGGGGACGCTCGTCCAGCACGAGCGCCTCGATCGTCGCGTCGGGCGGCGCGCCTTCGTGGAACATCAACATGCGCGTCGCGGCGTATTTTCCGGCGGCTTCGGACAACGAAAGCGGATCGAGGATATCCGGAATTCGTCCGCGCAGGCATTGCTTGGTCGCGGTTTCCGCGAGCTTGCGCAGGCGGTCGGTTTTCACCGAATGCGCGACGGTGTGTTCGGTCATAAGCGGCACGAACGAAGTCATCCCCAGTTCCGTGCCCTTCTCCACCAGCCAATCCATCTTCGACGGATTCTTCAGCACCCCCTGCAGCAGCGTCACCTCCACCGGCGGCTCATTGAAGCGCGCGTGCACCGTGAGCACGCGGCAGCGAGTCTCCTCGCGATCGACCGCCTCGATCACCGCTTCGGCCACATCCCCCCGTCCGTCGCCCACCAGCACCGCGTCACCCACCCCGAGCCGCAGCACGCGCGTCAGATGATGATGTTCGCTTCCTTCTATAACGAAGTGCGAATCGGAAAGGTCAGGGATGAGAAAATAGTTCATGGCTGATGGAAAGATGACAAGATGACAAAATAACAAGATGTCAAAATGAACCCATGGCGTGGCACATGGGGATGGGAAGATCAGGGATGAGAATCTGTCCTGATTCGATACGAGTGTTCAGCTATTTTGAACTTCTTCATCTCAAGGGAGTGCGCCATGCTATATCAGAGGTTCGAGGATCTGCCGGTCTATAAACTCGCGAATGCATTGAACGACCGAGTCATGCCCTTGCTTCGCATCGTCCGCAGAAATGGCGACTACCGCTACGCCGATCAGTTACGGGGAGCAACGATTTCGATCAGCAGCAACATCGCGGAAGGATTCGAACGGGCATCTCATCGTGAATTCATCCAGTTTCTCGTCATCGCGAAAGGCTCCTGCGGAGAGGTGCGCTCACTTCTCAATCAGGCGATCAGAGAGGAACTGATGGAACGGGAGGAACTCATCCAGATCAGGCATCTCGCGCTGAATATCAGCAGGCATTTATCGCGCTTCATCAATTATCTCCGAACGCGGCCGAGATAACCAGTCTTGTCATCTTGTCATCTTTGTCATCTTTCCATCTTGTCATCTTTGTCATCTTGTCATCTTTGTCATCTTGTCATTCAAAAACTCGCCCCCACATCAATCACCCACTCCCCCCGTCCGTTCTCATTCCACGCCCGGTCGACGCGGAAGACGGTGCCGTAGGGGAGGAGGAAATGCAGGCCGGCGCCGTAGCCGCGGGGCATGTCGCTCGGGAAGGGACGGTCGCGCTTGTTCCAGACCGTGCCGGTGTCGAAGAACAGCGCGGCGTAGAGGCCGAGCTTCCAGGTGCGGAACTGTTTGATCGGCACCTCGGGCACGTGCAGGTAGAAGCGCGGCACGATGGGAATGCGCAGCTCGGCGAAGGCGCCGAAGAGGTTTTCGCCCTCGCGTTCCTCGTTGAAATGTCCCCGCAGCCGCTCGGAGAAGCCGAAGTAGAAATGCTCGTAGTTGGGCACGGCGGGACCGCTGCTCATCTGCGCGAGCACGCGCAGCGCGAGTGAGAACTCCCCGTACAGCGGCTGGTACGCGCGCAGATCGGCCACGTAAGCCATCATGTCGATGTCGCCGAATCCGATTCCCTTCTTCGCGAGCGCGACGCCGCCGAAGATTCCGCTGGTCGGATACTCGGCCAGGTTGCGCGTGTCGTGCTTCGCACCGACTCCGAGGGAGAGGTAGCGGTCGATGCCGCCGGGCGAGAGCGTGCGCCCCGCGCGGTTCTCGGTGACCTCGATGTAGTTGTACCCGAGACTCATCCAGACGCTGTGGTAGGGACTGAAGCGCTTGCCGAGGGTCTGGAAGCCGGCGTAGTGGATCTCCCGGAAATTCGGACCTTCGCCTCTCGAAGTCCGGCTCTTGTTCTCGACGCTGGAGAAACCGAGCGAGGTTTCGGAGAACCAGGCCTTCCGGCCGTCCTCACCCATGAGCCAGGGATTGCCGTAGCTGAGCGTCACCCAGGGATTGTAGCCGATCGCACCTCCCGCGAAGGCCTTTTCGTTGCGGCCCCGCAGGTTTTCGTGCTTGACGCCGAGACCGAAATTCCACTTGTTCCAGTCGTGATCCACGAGGGTGAGAATGGGCACGGGATAGAGGAACCAGCGCTCGTCCACCTCGATCAGCAGGATCGTGCTGTCGAGCGGCGGCCAGCTGATGTCGACGCGGTTGAACAGCCCCAGACTGTAGATGCGCGACTTGGCGTACTCGATCTCCTCCGCGTCGATGGTGTCGCCCACCGCGAGGGAGAGTTCGCGCAGGATGATTTCCGGCCTCGTGGTCTCGTTTCCGAAGACCGCGAAGCCGTTGATGATCGGCGCGGGGGACGGCGGTGCCTGCGCGGTGTCGACGCTGTCCTGCGCGAGCAGGATCGGCGGCATTCCAGTCAGCGACTGCAGTATGCCGGAGAGCAGCGGCGCAACGGAGTGCAGCAGCAGTGTGAGTGTGAATGTGATCGCGCGTGATCGGAACATCGGAGAGACGCTCAGAAGCGGATCGAAAATCGCGCCGAGGCCACGAGGTCGGCGCGTCCGTCGGGGAGCCGCTGCAGCTGCGCGTGGGAATACAGATCGACGAACTGGTTGAACCGGGCCGCGGCCCAGGCGGCGTCGATGGCGCTGAGCACGTGGTTGAGGATGATCAGGTTGAGGAAAGTGTCGGCCAGGTTGTAATGATCGTTCGCTTCCCCGCGAATACCGGCGTAGTAGAGGAAATTGCCGGAGGGATTCCAGTAGTCCCCCGTGGTCTTGTCGTCCCAGCCGTAGGAATACTGGTTGTATTTGCCGATCAGTTCGTAGTACTGCTGGTCGCCGTAAGGCGGCAGGCGGTGCGAGAATTGCGGGACGACCATTTCCGTCGCGTGCATCTGTTCCCAGTTGACGCGCTGCCAATCGGCGAGACCGGGCGTCGTCTCGTCGATATCGATATGCACGGCATTCTCGCCGCCGGGGAAATTCCTTGCATTCTCGTTCAGCCACCGGGCATAGCGGACGACGCTCCAGTGCTGATCCGCGTAGGCCTCGAAGACCGCGGTCTCGTCGTCGCCGCGTTGATTCTCGGAGACGTTGAAATACCATCCCGCTCCTTCCAGCGCGGCGAAGAGTCCCGCCAGCCAGTAGCTGCCGGCGTAGAGTTCGCCGGTGCCGGGAACGATCAGGGAAAAAAGCCCGGCAAGAAAAGGCGACTTCTTGCTGTAGGGCGACTCGCGCACCACGGGCTGCAATGCGGCTGAAAAACCGCTCGCCGCCGCGGCACCGCGCTGCATCGTGCCGTACCCCCGCATCTCCAGTGCGAGCGAAAGCGGCGCCGCATCCGGATCGCCCGGGAACGTTGCATCGCCGGCTGTCGAAACACGCTCCTGTGCCGGCAGCACGGAGGGAAGAAGAAAAACGAGAAGGATCAGTTGACGCATTATCATTTCAAAAAATGTTCATTATGTGAAAACTAGTCCGCCCGCGGGCGGTATTCAATGCCGATATTCATGCCGCGCCATTGATTCCGCGAAGGTCCCTCCGTCTCCCGGGTGCGGGCATCAGAACGCGACTTCCTCCGCGGGCGGCGGCAGCGCGGCGCCCGGGAAGCGGCGCTCGAGATTCTCGAAGCGCGCGTAATCCGGGACCCACGCGAGATCGATCTCGCCGATCTCACCGTTGCGCTGCTTGGCGATGATGACCGAGGCCTTGCCCTGTTCTTCGGGAGGGGTATCCTGATCCTTGCTGCGGTGGATGAACATCACGACGTCGGCGTCCTGTTCGATGGAGCCCGACTCGCGGAGATCGGCGAGCATGGGTTTGCCGCCGGTGCGCTGCTCGACGCTGCGGTTGAGCTGCGACAGCGCGATGACCGGCACCTTGAGATCCTTCGCGAGTCCCTTGAGCGAGCGGCTGATCGTGGCGATCTCCCGCTCGCGGCTCTCGCGCACCGCGGGCGCGGTCATCAGCTGCAGGTAGTCGACGAAAATGACCTTGACGTCGTGTTCGTGCACCATGCGGCGCGCCTTGGCGCGTAGTTCGAGGATGGAGATGCCGGGCGTGTCGTCGATGAGGATGTTCGCCCGTTCGAGCTTGCCGACGAAGCGCGCGAGGCGGTTGAAATCCTCCTCGCGGATGCGGCCGGTGCGCACGAGCTGCATGTTCACGCGCGCCTCCGCGCAGAGGAGGCGGAGGGCCAGCTGTTCGCTGGACATCTCCAGGCTGAAGAAGCCGACGGCCTGCCCGAAATCGATTGCGGCATTGCGCGCCATGGAGAGGGCGAGCGCGGTCTTGCCCATCGAGGGACGCGCGGCGAGAATGATCAGGTCGGTGGACTGCCAGCCGCCGGTCTTCATGTCGAGAAGGTCGTAGCCCGAGGGCACGCCGGTGACTCCGGTGTGCTCCTGCGAAATCATGTAGATGCGGTCCAGCAGCGGCTTGACGATGTTGCGCACTTCGGTGAAGCTCTGCTTGATGTAGCTTTCCGAGAGCGCGAAAATCTTCTCCTCGGCCTCATCGATCAGCTCGAAGGCGTCGGCGCTTTCGAGGTACGCATCGCCGACGATGCCCGTGGAAATCTCGATCAGGTGCCGCTTGATCGCCTTCTCGAGCACGATGCGGCAGTGATATTCCACGTGCGCGGGCGAGACCACTTCGCTGGTCAGCTCGGTGAGATAGTAGAGCCCGCCGACCGCGTCGAGCTGTTCCTTGCGCCGCAGCACGTCGCCCACGGTGATCAGGTCGATCGGCTGCTGCTTCTGGAAGAGGTCGACGATGGCGTCGAGTATCGTGCGGTGCGCCTCCTTGTAGAAGGCCTCGCGCGTCAGCAGCGAGAGCACATTGGAAACCGTCGCGTCGGGCTGCAGCAGCATCGCACCGAGCACGGCCATCTCCACGTCCACCGCCTGCGGCGGAACGCGGCCGCGCCTGTCCTGGCTCTCCCCGCGTGCGGTGTCGGTGCGCGAGAGGAAATCGCTTCGCAGTCCCTCGCCACGTGGAACGCCGCCCTGCGGAACGCCGCCCTGCGGAACGCCGCCCTGCGGAATTCCGCCCTGCGGGATGCCGCCCTGCGGAATGCCGCCCTGCGGAATATCGCCCTGCGGGGTATCGCCCTGCGGGGTATCGCCCTGCGGAATATCGCCCTGCGGAACGCCGCCCTGCGGAACGCCGCCCTGCGGAACGCCGCCCTGCGGGGTATCGCCCTGCGGAATATCGGCGTTCGAGGCATCGACGGGTGCGGTCTCGGGCGGTGTAGGGATGTCGGGGGAACTCAATGCGTTTTTCCGTTTGCTCGAAGAATGGTCCGTTTCCTGATTCCGTTTCGTGTCACGCCGCCTGCTGTTTCATGATCTCGTCGTACAGCGCGCGGAATTTCTGCACATCCTCCCATGTGGGACGCTTCCAGTTCGGATTGCGCAGCAGCGCCGCGGGATGGTAGGTCACCATCAGCGGGATGCCCTGGTACGAATGGACCGACGCGCGCAGTTTCGTGAGCGAATCGCCGGTGCGCAGGAGTGTCTGCGCGGCGACGCGTCCGAGCGCCAGCATGACCTTCGGCTGCAGCAGCGCGAGCTGCTTGTGCAGATAGGGCTCGCACTGCTCGACCTCGGACGGCAGCGGATTGCGGTTGTTGGGGGGACGGCATTTCAGGATATTGCAGATAAAGACATCCTCTCGTTTGAAATCCACGGCCTCGAGAATCTTATTCAGCAGCTGTCCCGCGCGTCCGACGAAGGGTTCGCCCTGCTTGTCCTCTTCCGCGCCTGGAGCCTCGCCGACCAGCACCACATCCGCCCGGGGATTGCCGACGCCGAAGACGAAGCGGGTGCGCGTGTCCCCGAGGGGACATTTCCTGCAGTCGTGGATCATCCCTTCAAGTTCGGCCAGGCTCTCCGCGGTCTTCCAGGCCTCGGTCACGGTGCCGGCCACCTCCGTCAGTCCCTGCGCGGCGAGCGCCGCGCGGTGGAGGACTTCCTCATCGATGTAGAGGGAATCCCCGTACTGTTCCTTCTGCTGGCGGAGATAACGATACAGATCTGACACGGTGCCGGACGGTTGTTGGTGTGGCTGTTATCGGGATGGGTAAGGTACGAAGGTTGGCGTTCACGGACAAAGGGGGATGCACTCAGTGCGAATCCCCATATCAGCCATCAGCCATCAGCTATTGGCTATTGGCTGTTGGCTGTTGGCTCTTGGCTCTTGGCTCTTGGCTCTTGGCTATCATACCCTTCGCGCGATCGAGGATTATTCCGGCAAGGGCTGATTTCGGCATGAGCGGCAATTCCTCGGCGGGACGGTCGGCGAAAATCAGCGTGGCGACATTGGTATCGGAACCGAAGGCGGCACCCTCGACGCGGGGATTATTGAGGACGATCATGTCCGCATTCTTCTCGCGCAGCTTGCGCTCCGCGTTGACGCGCTCATCGTGCGTCTCCAAGGCGAAGCCGACGAGCACTTTTCCTCCCTTCCTTTCACCGAGCGAGCGAAGGATATCGGGCGTGCGGCGCAGCTCGAGATGCAATCCATCGGGATTGGATTCATCTTTCTTGATTTTTCTATCCGAAGGATGCGCGGGCGCGAAATCCGCAACGGCGGCGGCGAGTACGCAGATCCGCTGCGCCTCGGCGCGCTGCATGACGGCGGCGTGCATTTCCCCGGCGCTCGCGACGTCGATGCGCTCGACGCCCGCGGGCGTGGGCAGCGCGACGGGACCCGCGACGAGCGTGACTGCCGCGCCGCGACGCGCGGCTGCTTCAGCGACGGCGAAGCCCATCTTTCCCGAGCTGCGGTTGCCGATGTAGCGCACGGGATCGATGGCCTCGTGCGTGGGTCCCGCGGTGACGAGCACCGCGATGCCGGCCAGATCGCCCGCATGCGCCGCGAAATGCGCGGTGACGGCCTCCATGAGGACGGGGGTGTCGGGGAGACGGCCGGGGCCGACGAGACCGCTCGCCAGTTCCCCGCTCTCGGGCTCGATGATGGTGGCGCCGCGCCGGCGGAGGATGGCGATGTTTTCCTGCGTGGCGACATGCATGTACATGTCGGTGTCCATCGCCGGAGCGACCATCAGCGGACAGCGGATCGCGAGGGCGAGCGAGGTCAGGGCATTGTCGGCCATGCCGTGCGCCAGTTTCGCGATGGTATTGGCGGAAGCGGGCGCGACGATCATCAGGTCGGCCCACATGCCGAGATGGATATGCCAGGTTCCTTTCGCCCGGTCGGCGGGAAACATGTCCAGCACTACGTCGGCCTGGCTCAGCGTGGCCAGCGTCAGCGGAGTGATGAACTCGCAGGCCGCCGGAGTCATGATCACTCGCACCTCCGCCCCGGCTTTCACCAGTTCGCGCACGAGCAGCGCCGACTTGTATGCTGCGATGCTGCCCGTGACACCGACGATGATATGTTTGCCGCGCAGGGTCATGCCCGTTGTCCCGGGGGATCAGTCTTCCTTGTAGCGGTAGGAAATGCGCTCGCCCATCAGATCGTCGACCGCGCGCTGCGTCGGTTTCGCCATTTTCTCGAACTCGATGCTGATGCGCATCTGCTCGGGATTTGTCTCGATTTCCTCGTCGGAATCCAGGCGCGTGGTGAACATTTCCAGTTCCTGGTTCAGACGGATTTTCATCTCCTCGTTGATCTGGCGTGCGCGGTTCGAAAGCACCACGATGGCCTCGTAGATGTTCTCCGCGTGCGAATCGATGACGGTCAAATCCAGGGGATTGAGAGACATGGGGACTCCTGTATGAAATGGAAGTATTGTTTCAATGCCTGTGCATGTGCGTCGTGACGATACCGGCGACCTCGGGAATCGAGCGTTGCAGATCGTCGTTGAGTACGACGTGATCGAAGAGCGGGGCCTGTTCGAGTTCCCAGGCCGCGCGCTGCATGCGGCGGTCGATGACCTCAGTGCTGTCGGTCCCCCGCCGCTCGAGCCGCTCACGTAGCACGTCCATGCTCGGGGGACGGACGAAGATCAGCACGGCTGTCTCACCGTAGAGCCGCTTGATCGAGAGTGCCCCCTTGACGTCGATGTCGAAAAGCATGTGTCCGCCGATCTCCAGCACGCGGTCGACCTCGGATTTGAGCGTGCCGTAGAGGTCGCCGTAGATTTCCTCCCACTCGACGAGCCCGCCCTCCGCCACGCGGCGTTCGAACTCCTCCCGCGAGAGGAAGAAATAATCCTTTCCGTTGGTCTCGCGCGGCCGCTGCGCGCGCGTGGTCGCGGACACCGAGAACTGCATCGCCGGGAACTGCCGGAGGATGCTCCGCGCGATCGTGGTTTTTCCTGCTCCGCTCGGAGCGGAGAGAACGAACAGCATGCGCGCCTACTCGATATTCTGAATCTGTTCGCGGATGCGCTCGAGTTCCTCCTTCACGCTCACGACCAGGTGCGCGATGTCCGCGTCGTAGCTCTTCGAACTGATCGTGTTGGCTTCACGGTTCATTTCCTGGAGGAGGAAAGAAAGTTTGCGGCCTTCCGATGCGTCGGAATGCAGCATTTCGAGGAAGAATTTCGTGTGGCTGCGGAAGCGGACGAGTTCCTCCGTGATATCCATTTTGTCGGCGAGCAGTGCGATTTCCGTATCCAGACGCGCCGGATCGATTTTCTCGTCCGCGAGAAGTGCGCGCAGGCGTTCGGTGAGCCGGTCGCGTTCGAGCGCCGCGCGTCCGCGCGAGAGTTCCTCGACGCTGTCGATCGCGTTCTCCATCACCCGCACGCGTTCCTCGAGATCGCGCGTGAGTTCCTCGCCTTCCCTGCGCCGCATATCGAACAGCGACGAGAGGGACTGCGCGACGCCTGCGGAGACCAGCGCCCACTCCTCTTCCGGGAGTTCCTCCGCCTCGACGGCGGTGAACACATCAGGGAATTTCAGCAGGCTCTCGAGCGTGACGGCATCGGGGAGTCCCAGGGCGTCCCGCAGCTGCGTGAGGAGACGGTGGTAGAGCTTCGCGGCTTCGATATCCACATGCAGCGGCGTTTCCGCGCCGTCTTCCTTGTCGACGGTGACCGTGAGGTTCACCTTCCCGCGCTTGAGCTGCGCCCGCACCATCTCCTTCAGGTCCAGTTCCCTGCCCTGCAGATGCTTCGGAACGCGTGCGGAAAACTCATAGAAGCGGCTGTTGACCGAACGGATCTCCACCGACACCGTCATGCCGTCGCCGGAGATCGTCGCGTTCCCGAACCCTGTCATGCTGATGAGCATCCGCATCCACCTGAAAAAGTGCGCAACTCGTTACGAACTGGTAAGATAGGGATATCCATCGAGGAAATCAATGCAATCCGAAGCAGTCGGAGAGGAGTAAGGGAGGGAGGGTACGGAAGCCGCCCCCTCCCTCCCTTACTACTCCTTTCCTGCCTTTTTTTGGCCTATGCATTTTCGTAAGGTTACAGGATACATCACAGGAAACACAGCGATGAAAGGCAGGCCTCTCCCGACGAATTTCAAGATCGTGCTGGTGCTCATGGCCATCGCGATCGTCATCAGCGTGCTGTTCTACACGCAGACGATCGTCGAGAAGCTGCAGGAGCGCGAACACCTGAGTGCCGACCGCTACACGAAGGCGATCGAGTACATCGTCAACGACGCCTCGCAGTCGGGCGATTATACGATCGCGTTCAGCATCATCGAGAACATCGATTTTCCGATCCTCATGACCGACGCGGATACGGTGCCGGTCAGCATACAGAACATCGAGGTGGATTCGTCGAAGCTCACGCCCGGACAGATCCGCACGCTGCTGGACGAGAAGCGGGAGGAATTCGCGCAGGTCAATCCCCCGATCGTCGTCACCTACAACGACACGATGGTGCTCAACTACGTGTACTACGACGAATCGGAAATGGTCAAGGAGCTGCGGGCCCTGCCCTACGTCGAGATCCTCGTCGCCTCGATGTTCATCCTCATCGGCTACATCGGCTTCAGCTATATCAAGCGCAGCGAACAGGCGAATATCTGGGTGGGGATGTCGAAGGAGACCGCGCATCAGCTCGGAACGCCGCTCTCGAGCCTGCTCGGCTGGCTGCAGCTGCTGCGCGAGCAGAAGGGAAATCCCGAGGAGATGGACCAGACCGTCGACGAGATGGAGAAGGACGTCAACCGGCTCAACCGCATCGCCCTGCGCTTCTCGAAGATCGGCTCGAAGCCGCAGCTCGACCAGCAGAATTTGATGGACACCATCCGCAAGAGCGCGGACTACTACCGCCGCCGCACGCCGCAGCTCGGCAAGAAAGTGGAGATCGTCGTTCCCGACCTCGATCAGGTCACCGCGCATTACAACAGCGAGCTGCTGGAATGGGTGTTCGAGAACCTGATGAAGAACGCGCTCGACGCAATGGAGCAGAACGAGGGGCGCATCGAGTTCAGCATCGTCCCCGGACATCGCAACATCACCATCGACATCCACGACACGGGCAAGGGCATGGATCAGCGGATGAAAAAGGATATCTTCCGTCCGGGATTCTCGACAAAGAAGCGCGGTTGGGGACTCGGCCTCAGCCTCGCCCGCCGCATCGTGCAGGATTATCACCACGGGAAGCTCTTCGTGCACGACACCTCGCCGGGGAAAGGGACGACGTTCCGCATCCAGCTTCCGGTGTAAGGGAAAACGGCAGGCCTGAGACAATTCCCGCCATGGCGCGCCGTTCCAAAACGCCTGACAACGGCGAACACGGATTCGACGGATTCGACGGATCGTACGGATTCTCACGGATGGCTATTGTCGATTTCGCTTCGCGTGCGTTTCCCATTGGACTCCGGCAGCAGCGATTCCGATAAAAGTCATCCGTATTCATCCGTGATATCCGTCAAATCCGTGTTCATCCGCGTGCTATCTCCTGGTCTCCTACCGGACTACTGTCACCATGCGCGATGACATACCGGCGGGGGTGAGCGCGCGCAGGAGGTAGCTGCCGGGCGCGAGGCCGAGTGCGGCGGGACGCAGGATCAGGACGTCGGTCTCCGATATTATATCATCGCGCAGGA
>CAZWNO010000035.1:32911-33670 GCA_964635845.1 uncultured Chromatiales bacterium | reverse complement strand
ATTTCACGGACGACGAAGTCCATCACTTTCATTGCATTCAAGAGCATACGCTCCGAAATGATGGGTTCCGACGCGACACGCGGAGCAACCTCCTTGTGTACGGCAGTCGGACGCATGCTTGTGACTGGATCCTGACTCATGATGCCTGCTCTCTGGTGTTCACAGATTCGATAGCGATTTCGCGCTCTTCGTTCAACCTGTGCTTCACCTTTTTAACCGGATGCATTGAAATATAAACATTTAATTCAATCATGGGAAGCGTCGTAGTAAAAAAAGAAAAAAAATGTTTGTGATCCGAATAGTGTTTCTTGCGTCTGATTCCCGCGGAACACCGGCGTGGTATTGCGCGGTAAGGGAGCGCGTCACTCCCAGTATTTCAGGATTTCCACATCCAGGAGTCCGAGATTGCCGAGCACAGTCATGAGGGTCATGTAGCTGTATGCCACCGAGGGATTCCCGGACACGTGCACGTGCGTGACTTGTGTGGGATCGGTGTTCCCGATCCAGACTGTGCCCAGGATCGCGGGAGTACCGCTGCCGCCGAGGGAGATCTCCACATCGCCCGACATGGCGAGGATGATTCCCTTCCATTCGATCTTTCCTTTCATGATCAGCTGACCGTCGACGACGAGGATGCCGGCGCCCTGGATCGTGCCCGACCACTCGAGATTTCCGGGCACGTACACGACCTCGGGTCTGTCGAGTGTCCCGAGCACGCGGTTGTCGGCGTATTTCCCCGCGGGAAGCGGTATCGTCGCG
>CAZWNO010000035.1:13784-32901 GCA_964635845.1 uncultured Chromatiales bacterium | reverse complement strand
CCTTGTAGAATTTGTGCAGCGCCAGCAGGTTGGATGTGGAAAAGGAGCCGACGCTGCCGATGCCGCTCTTTCCGATGACACGATCCGCGATGGAGCCGGTTTGGATGGAATCCAGCTGATTCTTCACATCGGCGACCGACTCCTCCGATTGCACGCCGACTCCTTCCACGGCGGGATAACTTCCGGGAGATCCGTCGGTGTTGTGGTCGTTTCCGTCTATGATGAAGGTTTTTCCATCGGCCGTCAGTTCCACGGAATCACCGAACACCGTCAGCGCGCTCTCGACGGTCGGGAATATCGAACTGAGCTTCACCTCGAGCACGGAGGTATGCGACGCCCCGTTCACCGTTCCGACGGAAGTGATGCGCACGGTGTCCTCCCCGAGATCCAGGATGTCGACCGACACGGTGCCGCCGGCGACGCTCAGGTCGCTGTAGCCGGTGCGCCAGGTCTTCTGGTGGCGCAGTTTGGAAATTGCCAGATTGACCCCGCTGCGCGTGATGTTCAGCGCCTGTTCCCGCTCGAACATCGAAGCCGTGGTTTCATTTGAAAAATCCCATGCGCCCATGAATCCGAGAACGGAAACGCCCGCGAGCAGGGACGACAGCGCGACGATGATGAGAGCTTGCTGACCCATATCCGTTCTCCGTCCTACAGATTCTGTGGAGTGATGGTGAATTCATTCGTGGAATACTGGTACTCTCCGTCCACTTTCATGTCGCTGCGCATCTCCAGGCTCACTCCGATCGCGCGGATGCTGGACAGTGTGGTCGTCTGTGTCAGCGCTCCATAGTTGGACGAGGTGAAGTAGAGGAAACGGAAGCTCGTCAGGCCCAGGTCCTGACCGCGCTGTTTACTTCCATTGACGACCCGGTAGAGCAATGGTTCGCTTTTTTCATTGATCAGCGAATTGCTGCTGCCATAATAGTATCCGACAGTGTCGAGGCGCCCGTCGTTCTCGAGATCCGCGCGGAACACGAAGCAGGTTTCCGTCGCGCGGAGGATGGCGAGCGAGTCGCAGCCGTAGCCGACTTTTCTCAGGTCGAAGCGCAAAGTCGATGTCACATCGCTCATGTCGGTCTGTGCGGTGATCTTGTTCGTGCTCTCGATCTGGGATTCCGTGCGCTCCCCCATGAATATGGAGAAGTTGAGAATGATCATCCCTGCGATGATGACCGATCCGATGATATCCAGGTGACTGCTCATGTTAGTGCGCCGCGATGAATGACATGATTACTGTATCGGTTGAAAATTCATTGGAGATGCGCAGGGTCGCACGCTTGGCGAAGGTCCGGGTGGCGGACACGATCGTGGGATTCGTCGGCGAGACGAATTCGACGCGGATGCTGACCGTATAGCCCCAGGTGCCCCAGAGGCATTTCGGCGTCGTGCTCGTCGCTGTGACGCCCGCTGCGGGACTGCGAAACACCGAGCCGTGGAAATCGTCGACATCGTAAAAATTGGGGTATTTCTCGGTGTATGCCGGTCCACAGTAGGTCAGGTCTTCGAGGCGTACGATTTTCTTCGATACCAGTAACTGATCGAACACCTTCTCCTGCATCTCCTCGATCATCGAACGTCCGATCGCCACGGCCTTCTGCGTGTACTCGTTGCCGTCGAGCACTTCCTCGTTCTGGAAATTGGCGCTGCGGAAATTGAGCATCACCACACCCAGCAGCATGAAGGCCGCGATCGTGAGCAACATCTGTCCTGTATTCATACCTGCCTCGATTGTTCTGGTGCATCCGGCGCTGCTGCTTCGTCCCGTCCCTTGCCGGGACAGCGGCGCAGTGCTGGTTTATTCGTCGGACATCGTCGCGGCGATCACCTCGGCGACGGAGGTGACGCCTTCCTTGACGCGCTCGCGGGCGCTGGCGCGCAGCGTCAGCATTCCCTGCGATATGGCGATGTTCCGTACCCTGTCCTCGTCGATCTCCTCTCCGGAATCGAAAATCGCCTGCTTGATTTCCTTCGAGAAGAACAGCGATTCATGGATCGCAGCGCGTCCCTTGTATCCCTTGATGCAATGCTGGCAGCCAACAGGCTCGTAGAATGTCGTCGTTTCGATCTCCTCCTGCGTGAAGCCGACGTTCAGCAGTTCGGCCTCGTCGAGGTCTTTCGCGGGACGCTTGCACTTGTTGCACAGCCTGCGCACGAGGCGCTGGGCGACGATCAGGTTGATCGCGTAGGCGATGAGGAAGGGCTCGATTCCCATCTTGAACAGACGGGTCACGGCGCTGGGCGCGTCGTTGGTATGCAGCGTGGAGAATGTCAGGTGTCCGGTGTTCGCCAGCTTGATCGCGATATCGGCCGTCTGTTTGTCACGCATCTCCCCCACCATGACGATGTCGGGATCGTGACGCAGGATGGCGCGGATCGCCTGCTCGAAGTCCACCTTGTGCGAGATCTTGATCTGCCGCGCGCCGTCGATCACGTACTCGACCGGGTCTTCCACGGTGAGCGCGTTGACCTGCGGTGTGATCACCGAGTACAGCGCCGCGACGAGGGTTGTGCTCTTTCCGCTTCCGGTCGGTCCCGTCAGGATTATCATGCCCTGGGGCTTGGAGATCGACGCCTTGAACCACTCGTAGGCCTTGGGCTGGAAACCGATCTTCGAGATGTCCTTGATCACCTTGCGGCTGTCGAGCACGCGGATGACGATGCTTTCGAATTTCTGCGCGAACTCCGAACCAGCGATCGGCAGCACCGAAACGCGGAAACGGATGACCACATTATCGATGGTGCGCTGGATGAAGCCATCCTGCGCCGAGTCGCGCTCGAAACGGTCGATATTCATGCTGCGGTCCTTGACCACCGCGAGCACCGCTTCCGGGCGCGTTCCTTCGACCTTGTTCCAGAGCGCGAGTTTGCCGTCGATCCGGAAATGGAACTCAGTGACCATTTTCGTCGTCGGGAAGATATGGACGTCGCTGACGCCGGTGCGCACGGCCTCGACCAGGCAACCTTCGAAGAGGTTGACCAGCATGCTCTTGTTGATTTCCTGATCGAGCTCCGCCTCGTCGATGCCCGATTCGGCGATGTCGCCCTCTTGCAGCTCTGCCTCCATCTCCTTGATGCTGTCGAGGAAGACGTTGTCCCCGCGGAGCATGTTGTCGATATGGGGCTGGAGCGCCTTGAGCTCCGCGTAGTAGACTTCGTATTTGAGAGCGCGGAAATAGCTGGCGATGCGCGGAATCTCGCGATGAATCGGCACGGCGGAAACGAGCACGAGCTTGTCCGGGGTGCGCGCGTCGAACTGCAGCGGCAGGGTGCGGGACTTGAAAAGTACGGACTTCTGTTCGTGCGACAGCGACTCGATCATCTGCTTGATGATGCTCAGCCGGCGCTCGGTCATCGCCTCGTCGATCTTGAGCGTCTTGAACGCGTAGATTCGCGCGACCTCGGAGAACACGGTATGGTGATCGAGTGCGTATTCCTCGACGAGGATTTCGGCGAGACTGCGGTGCTTGCGGCCTGCTTCCTTCTCCTTCGTGGCTATCGCCCGGGAAATCGTGTCCCTGTCGACGATACCCTTGTGGAGAAGGGCGACGCCTACCTTATCGATTTTCCGTTCCAGTAAGGAAGCTGCGGCATCCATTGTAGATCCGTTTGAGGTGGTGAGCAATTGGTCCCGTGACGAAGAACATGTGCAGGTACCAGAGATCGCCCAGGCCCGGCGCCGATTTCGGCTTGATCACGGCGGTTTCGGACGACACGATGGTGATGGCGGTCATGACGATCATGATGATCAGGGCGACCCACAGCTGCATCCAGTCGACTACCGATTTCAGCTTGTAGCTCGTCTCCCGTTCATAGTAGTTGGCGAGCTGCAGCGAGGTCTCCCTGACCATGCCGGTCTCCGCGCCGGCATGGAAGCGCGAGAGTGCCGTCTTCGTGAAGACGCCCGCGGCTTCGAAGGACTCGTGCAGGCCCTTGCCGTGCTTGAGCATCATGGGAATCGTGATCGTGCGGATCTGATTCTCGAAGTACTTGTTGCCGGTGGCCTCCGCCGCGGTCTTGATGACATCGATGTTCTCTCCCGATCCGCTGTAGAGGGAATAGAACACGCGGCAGAAAACCTCGATCGCGGTTTTGTGGATGAGGCTGCCCATGACGGGAATGCTGAAGGATACCTTGTCCACCCACAGCCTTCCCTTCTCGTTCGTGAACAGCATGAAGATGCCGACGCCCGCGCCGATGAATCCGACAATGAAAAAGAGAATGTTCGCGACGAGCCATTCCGAAAGTTCCAAGGTCTTCTCGGTCATCGGAGGCAGCTCGATGCCGTACTTGATGAACATGCGGGCCGTTTCGGGAAATATGTACGCCACATAGAAGATCGTCGTCAGGATGATCAGGACGAG
The DNA here is from genome assembly GCA_964635845.1 of uncultured Chromatiales bacterium. Taxonomy (GTDB): domain Bacteria; phylum Bacteroidota; class Ignavibacteria; order SZUA-365; family SZUA-365; genus SZUA-365. Next base: position 28,537 of record CAZWNO010000035.1, on the reverse strand, counting down.
TGTGATCATCGGCATGAGCATCGCGCTCTTCATGCTCTTCTTGAATTCCATTTTGCGCTCGAGGAATTTCGCCGTCGAGTCGTACATCTCGGCCATCGCTCCGCTCTTCGAGGCAAGGCCGAGCATCTTCGCGGTGAACTTTCCGAACACATGCTCGTACTTCATGAACACCCGTTCGCTCTCCGCCCCCTTGCGGAGTTCCGAGTTGATGTCCTTCAGCGTCGCCTTCAGCGTCTTGTTCTCGATATCGTTCGAGAGCAGGTTCAGAACCTCGTTGAACGGGAGCTTCTCGCGCAGCAGATCCGAACTCAGGCGCACGAAGGTGATCAGATCGCCTACCGGCGGTTTCCCCATACTGACGCCGATACGCTTGCGCACGTAGACGACCTTGAAGCCCATCGAGGTGAGCGCGTTCTCGACTTCCGCTTTCGAATAGGCTTTCTGCTCCCCTTCCGTAACCTTGTCGCCCTTCTGCGCCTTGTAGATGAAGGTCGTGCGCTTCTCGAGCTTGCTGAGACGGAAGCCGCGTCCCTTCGACAATTCCTGGATTTTCTTTCTGGCTTCGGCCGGACTGCCGGCCGAGATTGTTCCCTGAATCAATTTTCCGGAGGGAACGACGCCCTGAAATCTGAAATCCGCCATACGACACTTCCTTTCTTTTCCACATTCCCGAAGCTGCCGGCGCACCCGGACCAATACAAGGGATGCCTGCATCCTCATGCGGTAAGTTAGGGCAGCTAACTTAACAGAAGCTTAACCGGGTATTACAATGGCGAAAGAAAATGCGTGCGGGGAGGGATTCACCAGCCGGTGTATGCGACGGACATCCGCTGCGCGGGATCTGTCCGGGACATATCGACGGTGACGGAAACGGATTGAGCGCTGTTGCTCGTGGATACGCCAAGGATGCTCACGGACAGGCCTCCCGCCTTCGCGATGGAGAATGTACCGCTGAGATTGTCACCCGCGCCCTCGGCATCCGCTTCCATGCCGCAGTCGCGAATGGTGATCCCGTCGAAGGAGTTGCCGCCGCCCCCGAGCGTTGCCGGTTTCTTGAAGTAGGCCTGGGCGCTCGATGCAAGTTTGAGACAGTCCTGCGTGAGGGCATCCTTGCTGGCCTGCTCGGCGTTCGTGCCGAAAATCAGCAGTGCGATGGCGACGGCTGTCCCGACGACGATTACTCCCAGGATGATCAGTAACAGTTGTATCGAACCCATGGCATCTCTCCTGCTGCACCTGTTCGTGGCATTCGGATTGCTTCACGCTTCCTGTGCATGCTTCCGAATCGAATCTACGCGGTCAACATTACAAACGGGTGAAATTGGAATTACAAGAGTGAAATGTCGTTACTGGGACGCAGGACGGCACACACACAAACGCCGCCGCCTCGAGAGGCAGCGGCGCTGAACCGAATGCTATGAAGAAAGAGTGGAAAGTCGTTCCGCTGTTACCACGCAGAGTAGTCGACCTGCACACGAAGCTCGTCGGTCGTCTGCGTCATGTCCACGTCGATCGTGACCATTTTTTCCGCATCTGTGGCCGAGGTCCCCGTGACGGAGAAGGCATCCGCGGTTCCGGTGATCGCGTACGTGCCGTTGACGTTCTCGCCCGAACCGGTGCCGTTGTCCGCCATGCCGCAGTCCTCGATCGTGATACCGTCGAACGCGTTGTTGCCGCCGCCCAGCATGGTCGGCTTGCGATAGTAGCCCTGGGCTGCCGAGGCGATGCGGAGGCAATCCTGCGTGATGGCATCCTTGTTGGCCTGCTCGGCGTTCGTACCGAAGATGTTGATACCGACCACGACGGCGATACCGACGATGATGACACCAAGCACGATGAGAAGAAGCTGTTGCGTACCCATAACAAATCTCCTGAAAGATAATGAAGAGAGAGTGAGTGATTAGGAACTGTGATCCGGTCTATTCCTTGGAAAATTCTAAAACCAATTTAGTGCAGCATCCTTACAAACGACTGAATTCTGTATTACATCGGTGTAACAAATCTGCTGAATCTTGTATCGTCTCGGAGGTCATCTGCATGCGCGGGCTGGAACTGAAGTAATGAATGTCACAGTGCCAATCTATGGTGCGATTCTTACAAACCGCTGAATGCAGGATTACATGTGTGTAAGTATTGGAGCGGAAGGGACGGTTGCAGGGGCGAACCACCGTGATCGGGACGATGATGCTTCGCGACCGCATGCGGCTATCGATCCGAACGAACGTCCGGATTCATCGTCGGTTCGCCCAGCGGAAGGGACGGACGGGAGGCGGCGAGATGCCGTTATATACGGATATACAGATGCTGTAATCTAAATACCACGATTGCGGAGCGGCAGCCGCACCACGAAGGTGCTTCCCTTGCCGGGCTGGCTTTCGACTTCTATCGTTCCGCCATGGTTCTTGACGATCCAATGCACGAGGTAGAGCCCCAGGCCCGTACCCCGCGTCCCCTGTTTCCCGGAATCGTTGACGCGGTAGAATCGTTCGAAGAGGCGCGGGATGACCTCCGCCGGAATGCCGATGCCTGTATCGCTGATGCGCACCGCGACGACCTCCCCCTCCAGCGCCATGGAGAGCCGCACGGTTCCATTCTTGCGGTTATACTTGACCGCGTTGTCGATCAGGTTGAGCAGCACCCTCCGGATGCGGAGCGGTTCCGCCTCGATGAACGCATCGACCGTCTCCCCCAGCTCGAATCGTATCGCGGATTGCTCGGCATACATTTCGGCCTCGTCCGCCATCTCCTCGACAAGCTCCTTGAGATCCACCACCTGTAATTCGATGGGCCGCTCGCCGATTTCCGTCTTCGCGATCAGCAGCAGATCATCGAGTATGCGGGAGAGGCGCATGATCTCCTCGTGCAGGCTGCCGAGCAGCTGCTGATATTCGTCTGGTTTCTTCGGATTGCGCAGGGCGAGTTCGATTTCCCCGCGCATGATGGTGAGCGGTGTGCGGAGTTCATGCGACGCGTTGGCGGAGAAGGTCTGTATCTGATCGTACGCGGTCTGCATGTTCTTGATGGTGCTGTGCACCGAGTGCATTTTCCCCTGGAAATCCTCATCCGTCTGAGGCTCCTCGGCCGGGCCGTCGAGCCGAAAACTCTCCGCCGGTTTCTTCGGATACAGTTCCTGGGAAATGATCCAGCCGATGGCGATGGCGAAGAACAGTCCCGCGGGCACGAAGAGAATGCCGATGCCCGTGAACGTCGACCGGATACGGTCGAGCGCGCTCGTTTCGAAGAGACTGATGGAATGGAATTGCTGAGTGAAGACCGTGACGACAAGCAGGAATATCAGCACGAAGGCGCCGAAGATCGTCGACGAATAAAGCAGGATTGCTTTCCTCCTCGACCCCAGGTTCATTCCTCTTCGTCCTTGAGGATGTACCCGACACCCCTGATGGTGTGGATGAGCTTGACCTCGAAATCATCGTCGACTTTCTTGCGCAGCCGCGTCATGTATACATCGAGCACGTTCGTGCCCGTGTCGAAGGTGATCTCCCAGATGTGCTCGATGATCGCCGAGCGTGTCAGGACCGAATTCTTGTTCCGGAGGAGGTATTCGAGGAGTTTAAACTCTTTGACCGTGAGATCGATGACCGTACCGCCCCTTCTGACCAAGTGCTGTATCTGGTCGAGCTCGAGATTATCCGCCCCCAGCACGTTGGTGGGTTTGTCCATCTGAGACCGGCGAAGCAGCGAACGGACGCGGGCGATGCACTCGGCAAGCGCGAAGGGTTTGGTCAGGTAGTCATCGGCGCCGATATTCAGTACCTCGACCTTGCTCTCGAGCTGTCCCTTGGCAGTCAGGACGAGGACGGGTGTCGAGCGTTCCTTTCGCAGTTCCTTGAGCATGTCGACGCCGTTCATTTTCGGCAGCATCAGATCGAGGATGATGACGTCGTAATTCTCCGTGAGCGCGAGGAATAATCCCTGTTCCCCGTCGGGAGCGGTATCGACGGAGAAGAGCTCTTCCTCGAATCCCTTCTGCAGGAATTGCGAAACCTTGATTTCGTCTTCAACGATTAGAAGTTTCATCGCGCCCGGTCGAGTGTTATGAATCGCGCGTATTTTACTGTAATGTGGGACAATTTGCAAATACGCCGCCCTGTGGAGGGCGGCGCCGCGGTTCATCGTTTCCCGCCGCTGTCACTGTACCTGCCGGCGAACGGGCAGGGTGAAACTGAATTGCGAGCCCTTCCCTGTCTCGCTATCCACCCAGATACGTCCGCTGTGCCTGGCGATGATGTTCTGGGCGATGGCCAGCCCCAATCCCGTGCTTTTCTCGTTTCCCGTGGGCTTCACGCTGGTTGTGCTGAAGGGCTTGAACAGTTTCCCCAGCTCCTTTTCGGGGATGCCCGGGCCATGGTCACGGACCGAAAACAGCACTTCGGTTTCGTCGTACTGCACGGATACCTCAATGGCGGAGCCTTTGAAGGAAAATTTGATCGCATTGTCGAGAAGATTGCCCATGACCTGTTCGACGCGCGAAGGATCGAAGAGGAAATGGGGGATGCTCTCCGGAACCGAGACCGTGATCTCCACGCCCTTGTTTTTCGCGCCGAACGCGTTGCGTTCGATCACGCTGCGCACCACTTCCGAGAAATCGGCCATCTCGAGTTTCAGATCCATTTTCCCCGTTTCAATCTTATGCACGTCGAGCAGGTCGTTGATCATCTGCACCATGTACGTGCTGCTGCTCTGTATCGCCGAGATGATCGTGCGCTGATCGTCACTGAGATTCCCGCTGTTCTCTTTCACGAGGAACTCGCTGTAGCCTTCGATCAGGTAGAGCGGATTGCGCAGATCATGCGCAGCCATCCCGAGCAGCATGTTCTTCTGTTCGTTCAACTGTTTCAGCTGTTCGTTGCTCTTCTCGATCTCTTCCTGCACGGCGCGCAGTTTCTTGTTGGCCTGCTCCAGTTCGCGGTTCTTCTCCACCGCATTCTCATAGGTCGAGAGCAGGAGATCGATGATCTGAATGCGCTCGGAGGTGAGATAGTGCTTCTTGTTCGCGAAGTAGATCTCGATGCCCATGCCGGTGCGCATGCGCGTGCGGACATCCATGTTCACGAGGATATACTTGATGCGGGAGAGAAGCGCCTCCTCGCTGTAAGGCTTGTTGAGGAAATTGTCCGCCCCGCTTTCAAGCCCGCGGATGATGTCCTGCGGATCCGAGAGCGTCGTGAGAAGAATGACTGGAATGGTGCTGAGTTCGGGGTCGGCCTTGATGCGCGCGCAGAATTCGTAGCCGTCCATCTCGGGCATCAGGACGTCCGAGATGACCATGGATGGCCGGTTCTGTGCGATGGCCTCGAGCCCTTCGCGTCCGTTGGTGGCGAGACGGACCGCATATTCCTGCTTCTCGAGGATGTACTTGAGCTTCAGCGCCTGCGTCGGGCTGTCTTCGACGACCAGTATTTCAATTCCGGTTGACATGATGTCCGTCTGTGGAGAAATGCCTGAAACCGAGCATCCAGTACGTGCGAGAACTACGCGTGCTTCAGGGCTGAAAGAGTCAGGAGGGCGGGACCGATCTCCTGTATGGGCAGTACCGAGCTGACTGCGGCGAGTTTTATCGCTTCACCCGGTATTCCGTGGATGAGGGAGGTCGCCTTGTCCTGCGCGATGGTGACCGCCCCTGCGAGATGGAGGCGGCGCATTTCCTGGGCGCCATCGTTGCCCATGCCCGACAGCAGCACCGCGATCGCATGGCCTCCGTAGGATTCATGAATACTGCGGAAGAGCCGATCGATCGAAGGCTTGAAACCGTTGATCGGCTCATCATCGGCGAGTAGAATACGATGTTTTCCGTCAACTGTCAAATGAACGTCATCGGGAGCGAGATAGACCGTCCCCCCGTCGAGGAGGCAGCCGTTTTCCGCGATTGTCACGCGCAGGGCTGTCTGCTCTCCCAGCCACCGGGCCAGGCCATGGAGATACCCCTTGGCGATATGCTGCACGACGAGAACGGGCAGAGGAAATTCATGCGGCAGATGCGAGAAGACCTCCTGAAGCGCCTTGGTCCCTCCGGCGGAAGCGCCTACGGCAATGATGTCGAGATGATGCTCGTGCCGGACTGCGACGGGCTGGGCCGGCATGGGACGTGAAAGGGATTCCAGCTTCGCGCTGTCCCAGCGGCGGACCACCTTGATTTCAGCCATGAGCCGAAGGCTTTTCGCGAGCTGCTCGGCGAGTGCCTGATCATCACGACGTTCATCGAACGCAGGAATGGTCAGCACGCTCAATGCGCCCGCTTCGAGCGATTCGTCGGCGTGGGGAGTCGCGCGCGCGCGCTCCTCCGTGACGAGGATGACCACGGGCAGCGGATGCGCCTCCATGATCGATCGTGTCACATCGCGGACACGATTCCACTCCGGACCGCCCTCGATCGCTACGATCTGGGCGGATGAATGCCCGAGCTGTTCAAGCACGTTTTCGCTGCCGAATGTCAGGCGGGAGATCTGCACGTCATCGCGTTCGGCGCAAAGGCATTCGATACGCCGCGCCCATTCGGATGTGTATGCTATCGCGAATACGCGTACCATCTCAGATCAACCTCTCGATCACCTCGATGAGGTTGCTCTGATCGAAACTGCTCTTGTTGATATAGGCATTGGCGCCGACGTCAAATCCGCGTTCGCGATCCTCCTGGGATTCGAGTCCCGTAACGAGCACAACAGGGATGTCGTGCATTTTATCATCCCTGCGCAGGGTTTCCGTGAGTTCGAAACCGTTCATCCGCGGCATCTCGACATCAGACACGATGAGGTCGAATTGCTCTTCGCGCATGTGGGTGAGGGCGTCGATGCCGTCGACGGCGGTCTTGACCTCGAATCCCGTCGAAACGAGAATATCGTGGAGAAGCACTCGCGAGGTGATCGAATCGTCCACGACCAGGAGCCGCTGTCTCCGCTGCTCGCCCTGCTGCAGCAGCTCGGCTTTCGCGTTCGCTGCGACGCCGCGCGAAGCCTCGAGCAGATCCGGAACCTGCAGCACCAGGACGAGTTCGCCCGTGCCAAGCAGCGTCGCACCCGCGATCGTACGGATCCGGGAGACCGGCGCAGGCAGCGGCTTGATCACCACATCCTGCTCCCAGAGGATTTCATCGACCTCAATCGCGAGCAGATGCGATGCGACACGCAGCATCAGCACCGTCGCATGGGGGCGCTCCTCCCTCTTGCCCGGGCCGTATCCGCTGAGTATCTCCTCGAGGCGCCGGACCGTGACGGTACGTCCGTGATAGTCCATGACAGCCTTGCCGTCCAGCTGCGAGAAATTCTCCCGGTGCACGCTGATACCTCGTTCGACAAACTGCAGGGGCACCACATAGAGCCTTCCCTGGCTGCGCACGAGGACGCCGCGCGCATTGGACAGCGATAGCGGAAGGGAAATACGGAACAGCGTGCGTTTGCCCGCTTCCGTTTCGATCTCGATTTCTCCTCCGATCGCGAGTATATTCTCCCGCACGACGTCGAGTCCGACTCCCCTTCCGGACAGGTCCGTTATCATCGGACTCGTCGTGACGCCGGAGAGGAAGACGAGGTCAAGGACATCACTGTCCGTCATTTTCGCGGCCTTCTCCGCCGCGAGCAGTCCTTCTGCAATCGCCTTCTGCTTGACGCGCGCGATGTCGATGCCTCCGCCGTCGTCTTCGAGCAGCAGCTCGATCCTGCTGTCGCGGGCGGTCCGGATCTGCAATGTGATGTTTCCCGTCACCGGCTTCTGCCGGCTCGCCCGCGTGGCTGCATCCTCGATGCCGTGATCGAGACTGTTGCGCAGCAGGTGCATCATCGGATCCTTCAGCGCTTCGAGGATGCGCTTGTCGATGCGGATCTCCTCTCCCTCAATCTGGAAACGCACATCCTTGCCCAGGTCCCGGGCGAGTTTTCGCACGATGCCGGGAAGCGGATCGGTCACGAGCGAGAATGGCAGAAGCAGCAGCTGCTTGGCGTTGTCCATCATCGCTTCCGACATGCTCTCCAGGATGTACATCGTCCCGCGGCCGTCTTCGAGATTCTTTCCGACAGCGGATTCGATCCCCTCGATCTGCCGCGCGGTCCACTTCATGAAGTTCTGCAGCTGTTCGAGCTGATTCGCATCCGTTTCTCCCATGCGCTGGCGGCTGCTGTTCAAGGGCGATGCACCGAGAACGCTCTGGCGCTGCTTGTGATACTCGCGTATCCATTCTCGGCACTGATCCATAACCCGCCGCAGATCCGCCGCATGCCGGCCCAGCATGAAACTGATTCCGCCCAGTTCCTCCGTCTGCCTGTACAGCGACTCGAGTTCTCCGATCGGTACGCGGATCGTATCCTTGACACTGCGGAACGCGGTGCCCGCACCGGTGAGCGGAGGTGCTGCCGCGGTCGACGGTGCTGCCGCGGTCGACGGAGCTGCCGCGGTCGACGGAGCTGCCGCGGGTGACGGAGCTGCCGCGGGTGACGGAGCTGCCGCGGTCGACGAGGTCGACGGGGTCGACGGGACTGTCGTGGACGGCGAGGTCGCCGCGGAATCGAGCGGATGGGCGAGCGCGGATGATCCGGAGTCTGGGAGCGCATTACCCGCGTGCGCACTGGGAGCACTGTGCGGGAGAGCCGTCCCGTCCTGTGCCGCCGGAATATATGGGATCGGAGAGTCTGAATACATGGGACGCTCCCCGACCGGCCGATGTCCATCCGGTCCCGGGTTTCCCGGCGCAGGGATTCCACGATCCGTCGCCGGCTGCGACGCGGCAGGCTCGCGGCCCTTCTGGGAACTCTCGATCCTGAGCTGTTCGATCACCGAGACCAGTGGTTCCGAGTTCAGTGACAACTCGGTATCGCTGGCCAGCATCTCCGCCAGAATGTCCACCGCTTCGGAGGACAGGTCGAACTGCCGCTGATGGGCGACGCTCGGATCCTTTTTCCACAGGGCGAACAGGCTTTCCAGCGACTGGCACAGCGCCTCGATATCGACGCGATTGATGGCGCGCGCGGCTCCCTTCAGACTGTGCGCCTCGCGAAAGATGAGTTCGATCACTCCCTGCCGTTGCCCGTTGGATGCGTGTTCGAGATCGGTCAGGCACTTGCTGATCGTGTGGAAGTGCTCGTCCGCCTCGATGGCAAAGGCTTCACGCAGTTTATTCAGGAATTCCACTTCGTTCATGACGCTCTCTGCGTGGGGAATCAGAGGATGTACCGCTCGACAAAGCGCTGCAGCCGCGTGCCCAGTTCCTTGAGATTCTGGGCGGTCAGTTCGACCTGGTGGATAGACTCCACATTCTGTTCGCTGGCGTTCTTGATATGCTGGATGGCGGTGGTCACCTGATCGAGCCCGACGACCTGTTCCTTCGCGGACGCCGCGATCTGCAGCATCGATTCCGCCGTTTCGTTTATTCCCCTCATGACAGTCTGTATCGCCTTTCCGGACTGCGACGAAAGCTGCGCGCCGTCTTCGGCGAGCTTGGTGCCGCGTTCCGCGACCATGACTGCCGAGGCGGTGGCCTTCTGCGTGTCGATCAGAATCGACCGCACCTTCGACGTCGCCTGCTTCGACTGCTCGGCGTGATTCCGGATCTCCTTCGCGACGACGGTGAATCCCTTCCCGTACTCGCCCGCCTTTGCCGCCTCGATGGCGGCATTGACGGCAAGAATATTCGACTGCTCGGCAAGATCGTTGACGGAAGTCACGATTTCACCGATCGCCTGTCCCTGTTCGCTGAGCTTGATGATGCTCTCGGCGATGCCGCGCATCTGCTCGCGGATGTTCTCCATGCTCTGTATGCTCTTCTCGATGGCCTCCACACCGTCGTGGGAGATGCGCATGGTCTGCTGCGTGCTGTCGGAGATCGTCTTCGCTTTCTGGTTGGAAAGCTGCGAGGCCTGTTTTACCTCGAGCAGGGTGGTGGCCGTCTCATTCACCGATGATGCGGTTTCGCGAGCGCCGGCCCCGATCTGCACCATGGTGGACGACAGTTCCGCGGTCGCGGCTGCGAGGACGTTGATTCCCTCGATCATCTCGCGAATCTGTGTCCGCAGCCGCTGAACCATTGTCGAGAGAGCCTTCCCGAGCACATCCTTGTCGGACAGCGGGGTGATCTCGACCGTGAGATCCCCGTCGGCGATGCGTGCGGCAATCTGCGCTTCATGATCGGAATTCGCGCGTAATTTCTCGAGCGTCTTCAGCAGTTCGCCGACCTCGTCGTGACGATCGGTGGTGATCGGAATACTCGTGTCTCCCTGGCCGAGACGCTCCGCGATTTCCGTCGCCATGCTCAGCGGTCGAGAGATCTGTCGCGAGATGATGCTTGCGAAGAAAACGACCAGCAGCAGGCCGATGCTGAAAATCAGCACGCGTCCGAGCAGTGCCGTATCCTCGATCGATTTGATGCGGTCCTGCGCCGCTCCGAACAGGTTGCGCAGCTCGTATTCGAACAGATCGAGCGCCCCGTTGAAGGCCATTTCGTTATCCTCGAAATCCTTCCGGAGAACGCGCAGCGCCTCGGCGTTCTCCTGCTCGATGAACGGAAGCGCTTTCGTCGTCAGTTCCGTGAACGCGTCATGGGAACGCACGAGATTGCTGTACTGCCTGTTGACGTTCTGGAGTGACGTTTCCACCTCGTCGCCGGCAAGATTCTGCCGCGCATTTTCCATCAGGTTATTGGTGCGGGTGGCCAATCCCTGGATCTTGTTCTGCTGCTGCAGGAGCAATTCCCGCAGTTCGCCGAAATTGCCCGAGGATGTGAGCGGCGTGACGTGCTGACGGAGCTTGTTGAAGAGCATGCGCTCCCGCAGCAGATCGCTGATCAGGTCGTCGCCCGCCTGGTTCAAGGGGATGTGGATTTCCTGCAGCGTTTTGTACTCCGCCAGGGAACGGCTCGACTGCAGATTCTCGACGATGATCAGCGCCAGAAGAAACGCGATGACGACGCCGAAACCGACGAAGAGCTTGTTCTTAGTTTTCAGATTCGTAAACCAGTGCATGGTGAATCCTTTTCGTCTGATGCTAGCGTTCGTTCAACTTGTCCTGCCCTCGCCGACGACCAGTGGATCCTGCAGGACGGTTCGGGCATTGAGAATCAGGACATTTCCACTCAGGAGTCCATGCAGATAGGAACGCGAGCGCTCATGAACCTCCGGCGGAATTTCCTGCAGATCGTGCCGGTCGAATCCGCGCATAGCCTGCACGGAGTCGACAAGGAAACCGACCTTGAAATTCTCGTGCCGGATCATGAGGACGCGATGCATGGTCGTCAGTTCGGATGCGGGGATATTGAGCACGCGCTTGAGATCGACCACGGCGAAGAGAATTCCGCGCAGGCTGGAAATGCCGAGTATCGCCCTGCTGGCGTTGGGAAGGGCAACCAGATTCTGCAGCGGGATCACCTCTTCGATCTCGTCGCACGGGATACCGTACACATCGTTTCCGAGTTTGAACAGCACGAGATCCTCTCGTTCGATCGCCTCGACCTGGGCCCGGCCGTTGACGCGCGCATACGCCTGTGAACGGTCACGGAGGATCGCCTTGTCCGACGGGCAAGCGTCACGTTCCTGATTGCCGTCCGGGCGGGTCACGCTCTCGAGCAGCTCCCGGATGTGCTGCCATTGATGCTGATCGGTCGATGCCGTGTCCATGCTTTCGTTCATGTTCACCGGTCGATGAAGTTACGGATGATTTCCACCATGCGCTGTGCGCTGATGGTACCCGGTTCGATCACGATGTCCATGTCGCCCAGTGCCTCGATCAGCTGCATGGCGATGCCGAAGTGCCTGCGCGCTTTGGGCATGTTTCCCAGGTGGTGATAGAGGGCTCCAATGGAGAAATGCGCCGGGATGAAATCCTGGTTGAGATAGAGTGCGCGTTCAAATGCCAGCATTGCCTGTGTCGTATCGCCGTTCTCGCGCAGAATCGTTCCGTGCATGAAATGCGCGTGCGGATCCATCTTGTTGTGGGCGATCGCCGCCCGTGTCGCGGAGAGCGCCTGCTCAAGCCTTCCGGCGTCTGCGTGACGACGCGCCTCGCGGATCAGTTCGTGTACCTGTTCGATCTCCCCGTTTCCATCGTTTTCGCCGGGAACGCTGCTGGCCCTGTCCGGTGCTGCCGTCCGCGCTGCTCTGAGGAGGCCTTCCGCTGTCCACGGATGATCCGCAGCCTCCCCTGGATCCGCCGTCCGCGGATGATCCGCAGCCTCCCCTGGATCCGCCGTCCGCGGATGATCCGTACCTTCCCCTGGGTCAGCCGTCAGCGTATGATCCGCAGCCTCCCCTGACTCCGCCGCTGCATCGGTTGCGTGCCGCATGCGATCACTATCAGGGAACAGACCCGCGAACGGGTTGCGCAGACCTTTCGTTGGCGAGGCGGATTCTCCCTCAGCGGAATCGACGGGCCTGAATTCCGCACGCACGAAATTGAAGAACTTCGCCACATGGGGCTGCTTGCGAAACAGCGTCGCTTCACCGAACCGCACGCCTTCAAAGCCCGGATTGTTGATCAGGGTCGTCTCCGTCATGCTCGGAATCAGCCATCCCTCTTCCTTCAGGGACCTTCGGAAGCCATGCACGACGGATTTCACTTTTTCCCTGGTGAAATACATCATGACATTGCGGCAGAATATGAGGTCGAATCCCGCCGGATAGAGTGCGGGGGCGCTCACGAGATTCAGCATCCGAAACTCCGTATTTTCACGGATGCGCTGCGCGACCATGTGCCTGCCGTCCTCGGTCCTGTCGAAGTAATCCTTATGGATCTCCGACGGGAGATCGCGGAAGGACCAGTCGCGGTAGACGCCCTCGCGCGCGCGTTCGATCGCGACGGGATTGACATCGGTGCCGAGCACGCTGTATTTCCAGTCGCTCCTGCCTCGGAGGAACGAATCAAGCAGAATCGCGATCGTGTAGACTTCCTCGCCGGTGCTGCAGCCCGCGCTCCAGACGCGGATCTGTCTGTCGCCCTGCGCCTCCTTGCGTTCGAGCAGGGACGGGAGCAGCTGTTCCCGGAGAATCGAGAATACGACGATCTCCCGGAAGAAATAGGATTCCCCGATCGTCAGATGCTTGGCCAGCACCCGGGTCATGCGCTCGTCGAACTCGCCGCGCACGAGACAGGCAAGAAATGTGGTCGAATCGGAGAATCCGAGTTCACGGGCTGCCGGCTTCAGCAGCCGCAGCAGATCGCTCCACTGATGCGGCTGATAGCGCAACCCCAGCAGGGTATCTATCCTGTGCAGGACGTCCGCCAGATGGACTCCCGCTTCAATGTCGTGCGCACCTGCTTCTGTGTTCACGATAGAGGTCCTTCTTGTTTCACTGCATCCATGCAGAGTTCATCCGGGATGGACGTACGGCCGGATGCACAGCATCCGTCGATATCGAGAATGAATGCCATTTCCCCGTTTACAGGGACAATACCGTCGAACGGCAGCTCGCCGCGGCCGTCCATGTGTCGGACCGGAGCTCCGGAACCGATTTCCTCGAGGTCCTCCACGGTATCAACCAGGAGCGCCATGAGCTGCCGCGCGGCACGGATGATGATAAATTTCTGTTGCGGGCACAGCTGCATCGCGTCGCCTCCGAACAGCACTGACGTGTCGATAACGGGCAGCACCTCGCCGCGGAGACTGATCATGCCAGCCAGGGTCGTCGCCAGTCCGGGTGTTCGGAGGATTTCAAAAGCGGGGACCACTTCCTGCACGCCGGCGATCGGCACCGCGACCAGGCGGCCGCTGGTGCGGAACAGGAGGATGGTATTCGTTGCTTCTGCGGTCATCGCGTGTGCCCTTGACTCGGGTATTCCTTTCCATCGTCGGGATGATGGAAGCGGTTTCTGCAGGCAAGTTACTCGCGCAGCCTTTCGGGATTCTGAATACCGAATTAATAAAATGTAAGTGAAAAATAGGGTGCGGGATGGCGAAAAAACAGACAGTTACAGGGCCTGAGATCGGGAAGCGAACGGATATCCGGGGTATGGTTTGCCGTCCGATGGGGAAATCATTCCGGAGGCCGCCGGGATGAACGGCCTCCGGTGAAGCGCACGCTGCTCAGCCGAGGCCGAGGCGTTCGAAAATCATATCGACATGCACGGTTCCGCGCGTCACATCGAAACAGGCATCGAGTTCTTCCGGGCTGAGCAGTGCCGTCACCTCCGGATCACCGCCGACAAGATCGCGGAGTTCTACCTCCTCTTTCCAGACGCGCATGGCATGTCCCTGGACGATGCGATAGGCATCCTCGCGCAGCATGCCCTTCTTCGTCAGGGCAAGCAGTACCTGTTGCGAGAAAATCAGTCCGCGGGTGCCATTGAGATTCCGCAGCATGTGCTCGGGATAGACGAAAAAATTCTCGATGATATGCTTCATCCGGGCGAGCATGTAATCGAGCGCGATCGTGGCGTCCGGGAGGATGACGCGTTCGACCGATGAGTGCGTGATGTCGCGTTCGTGCCACAGTGCCTGGTTCTCGAAGCCCGCCGTCGCATAGCCGCGGAGGAGTCGCGCCATGCCCGCGACGCGCTCGCAGGTGATGGGATTCCGCTTGTGCGGCATTGCCGAACTCCCCTTCTGCCCCTTCGCGAAGAACTCTTCCACTTCGAGCACCTCGGTCTTCTGCAGGTGGCGTATTTCCGTCGCGAATTTCTCGAGCGAGCCGCCGATGATTGCGAGAGTGGAAAGGAATTCGGCGTGGCGGTCGCGCTGCAGGATCTGGGTGCTGATGGGCGATGGCTGGAGGCCCATTTTCTCGCAGACATATTTCTCGACGAAAGGATCGATGTTGGCG
>CAZWNO010000035.1:0-13774 GCA_964635845.1 uncultured Chromatiales bacterium | reverse complement strand
TCCCACGGCACCGGAGAGTTTCCCGAAGGAAATGCGCTCGATGGCACGATCCATACGCTCCATATTGCGTTGCATCTCCTCGTGCCAGAGTGCGAGCTTCAGCCCGAAGGTCATCGGCTCGGCGTGTACGCCATGCGTCCGGCCGATGGTGGGTGTGTAGCGGTACTTCCGTGCCTGGACCGCGATCACCTCGGCGAGCTCGTTCATACCCTCGCGCAGCAGGAGTCCCGAGCGGCGGATCATGGCTGAAAGCGCGGTGTCTCCGATATCCGATGAAGTCAGTCCCAGATGGATGAACCGCGATTCCTCGCCGACGTTCTCGGCCACGTTCGTCAGGAAGGCGATCACATCGTGATTGAGCGTCTTCTCCAGTTCATTGATGCGGTCGACGGAGAAATCCGCCCGCTCGCGAATCACCGGAATTGCCTCTCGCGGGACGATCCCGAGCTCGGCCTGGGCTTCACAGGCGTAAATTTCGATTTCGAGCCAGGTCTGGAATTTGGCCTCGTCGGTCCAGATCGTCCCCATTTCGGGACGCGTGTAGCGTTGGATCATGGTCTCCTCTTATTCGAATCGCGGTTTATTCAAGTCGCAGCGCAATGATTTTCCTCACGTTGTCGCGCAGCACTTCGAGCTGGATCTTCTCGCCGCGCAGCGCATAGCGTATCATTCCCTGGAGGAGGCTGACGGAATACACCGGTTCCCCGTTCGCTTTGAGAATGATGTCCGCCACTTCCAGTCCCGCGCGGGCGGCCACGCCCTGCCTCGCCGTGATCTGTGTCACGATGGCGCCTTCGGCACGCGAGAGATTGTAGGCCTGTGCGATCGCGTCGTTGACAGGCTGCACACGAAAACCAGGAATGAATTCGCGATTGACCTTGCCCTCCGCCCGGATGATCGCGATGATCTCCTTGACACGGTTGATGGGGACGGCAAAGCCGAGGCCGACGCTGCCCTGGTTCGGCGTGTAGATGACCGTGTTCATGCCGATCGCTTCGCCGAGGCTGTTGACGAGCGGTCCCCCGCTGTTGCCGCTGTTGATCGCGGCATCCGTCTGGATCATGTTGCGGTACACGCGTCCCTCGCTCTCCTCCAGCGCGACGTGGGTCGCGCTGACGACGCCGACCGTCACGGTCGCCTTCGCGCTCGAGGACATGAGGCCGAAGGGATTTCCGAAGGCGATACTCCATTCACCGACGATGACGCTCTCCGAGTCACCGAGCTTTATGTATGGCAGTTCGTGGTCCACATCGATCTTCAGCAATGCGACATCCGTCACCGGATCGACTCCGATGAGTTTGGCGGGAATTTTCTCGCGGTTGGTCATCGTGACCGAGATCTCCTCCGCGTTGCCCGCGACGTGGTCGTTCGTCAGGATATAGCCGTCCGGCGATATGATGAATCCGCTGCCGAGCACCGGCATGAGCGCATACTGCTCACCGAAGAACAGGCGTGCCCACGGATCGATCGCCTGCCGCTCCACACGCGTGGCGTTGACACCGACGACGGCGGGACTTACCTGTTCGATCGCGCGCGTGATCGCGTTGCGGCGGGACTCGGTTATGTCGTCGCCGCCGGTCCGGGTCTGGCCGCGTCCGGCCACCGACGGCCCGTCCGCCCAGAGCGGCTCCTTTTCCGCGTTGCAGGCGCTGGTCCCGGTTGTGAGGAAGAGTGCGAGGAGAAAGAGTACTGCGGATACAGTGAAGTTGCGAAACATATCAACACCCGATGATTAACTGTTACGGTACGAGGACACGAGCTGTCGCAGCGGCTCGAGATGCTTGATGAAAATGAGGATGCAGAGCAGGAAAAAGACCATTCCGACCGAATACTCCGACGGTACGGGAAATAGACTCGTCGCGGAGAAGACCGGTGCCGCCAGCAGAGCGACGAACGGAGAGAGCACGGTGGCGGCGATATTACCGAAATGGATGTCGCGCGATTTCCCGTACGCGGCCAGCCAGAGCAGGCCCCAGACCAGGAACATCAGTGGATTGAAAGCCAGGGAAGCTCCCGCCGCGGGCGCGAGTCCGCGTCCGCCTTTCCAGCCGATCCAGGGCGAATAGTTGTGTCCCAGAACCACGGCTACCAGGGCCGTCGCCGCGCCGGAGAAATCTTCGGGGAAAAGAAGCCGGATCAGCAGGATGGGAATCGCGCCCTTGAGGAGATCGATCACGAGCACGAGCACGCCGACGCGGCGCGAGCGCGTGACCTCGTAGGCATTCAGTGTGCCGATGTTGCCGCTGCCCTCATTCCGGAGATCCTTTCCCTGACTGCGTCTGACGATGAGATACGCGGTGGGAATCGAACCGAGCAGGAAAGACAGAACTGCGATGACCGCGATGTGCAGGACCTGATTCATCATGGAAATATATGATTTTATCGAGAGAGATTCCCGGGCATTATGCGGTGCCCGAACGCCGGCAGCCAGCGAAAGCGCCTGACTCCCGTGCCGATGCTATGCGCTTCCCTTTTCTGTACTTACGGAATCGTTTTTCATTGACAATAGCAGTTTGTTTTCGTAACTTAGTGATCCACAATAAGTTACTGGAAGTTGACTCCGATGGGCAATAGTGGAAAATGGATCGTGGGAATCTTGGCGGGCTTCGCCGGCGCGGCGTTTCTCGTGATGGCTGTCGCGTTTTTCCTGCTTGTCACCGCGGTGACCGCGGAGTCGACCGAGGATGCCATCGAGGAAACGTACGGCGGAACGGGAAGCGAGCGTGTCGCGATCATCGAGATCAGCACGCCCATCACCGACGCCGAAGACGTGATACGTCAGCTGCGCAAGTACCGCAAGCGCTCGTCGGTGAAGGCGATCGTCCTGCGTCTCGACTCGCCGGGAGGCGGACCAGTACCCAGCCATGAGATCTACGAGGAAGTGCACAGAACTCGAAAACTCGGGCAGCCGGTCGTGGTGTCGATGGGATCGGTGGCCGCGAGCGGAGCGTATTACATCGCCTGCGCGGCGGATGTTATCGTCGCGAATCCGGGGACGCTCACCGGCAGCATCGGCGTGATCAGCGAACACGCGAGTTATCAGCAGCTTCTCGAGAAGATCGGCATCGAAAACACAACCGTCGCGATCGGAGAATTCAAGGATACCGGCAATCCTTCACGCCGGATGCGGCCAGAGGAAAAAGAATATCTCCGCAGTACGATCCTCGAGGTCTATGAACAGTTCATAGATGTTGTCGCGCGCGGACGCGGGCTCGATATCGATTCGGTCAGGATACTCGCCGACGGCCGCATCTACACCGGACAACGGGCAGTCGCCAACGGACTGGTCGATACGCTGGGAACGCTCGGCACCGCGATACGAATCGCGGGGAATCTCGGCAAGATTCAGGGCGAACCCCGTGTGATGCGTGAGAAAGAACGGAAAACCCTGCTCGATCAGTTCATCGGAACGCGTGCGCGGCGCTCACTCGAGGAGATGGGGACGCACATGCAGCCCGGCGGGCCGCTCGAATACAGAATGCAATATTAACAGTTCCAAAAGGTAGTGTCGTGACAAAAGCAGACATCGTTGACAACATCGCTGCCGCAACGGGCCTCACGAAGGTCGAGACCGAAGCCGTCGTGGACGGCTTCCTCGCGACGGTGAGTCAGGCCCTGAAGGAGGGGCATTCGATTGAAATACGGGGCTTCGGAAGTTTCAAGGTCAAGAAGCGGAAGGCGCGCATGGCGCGGAATCCCCGGACCGGTGAGGAGGTGTTCGTCGACGAGCATTATGTCCCGATATTCAAGGTTTCAAAAGAACTGCGTTCCGGCGTCGACCAGAATCTGAAAGAGAAGGAATGATGCCCGGGGAGAAGAACAGCTGCCCATCCTGCGGATCCGTCAATACCGACGGCGCGATGTTCTGTGATATCTGCGGACAGGACCTGAGCTCACCCACCATCGACGTGGCGGCACGAACGGATACGGACGCTTCTGTCGACACGGCAGCCACAGCCGGAACCGGGACTGCGTCGGCTGCCGCGTTCCCGGCCGGTACAGCGGCGCGCGCTGTCGCGGATGCATCGCGCGTAAAACCCGGCGCTCATTCCTCGGCGAGGAAGAAATCCGCCCCGAAATCCACCGCGCGCGCTGCTTCGTCGCGCGACGCGGCGCTCTTCACCACCTGGCAGTGGATCGCCATCGTGGTCGCGGCTTTCATTCTCGGCGGTGTCATCGGAGCTTCGTTTCTCCCCTCCGCCCGCGAGGGCGTTCCTGCCGAACAGGAGCAGAGCGGTACGGCGCAGAGTGCGCAGCCCGACCTGCAGAGTCTCGAAGCGGCCAGGGAGGCCGCTGAAGCGAATCCTTCCGATGCGCGCGCGCAGCTGCAGTACGCCAATCTGCTGCACGATGCCATGATGCTCGACGCGGCGATCGCGCAATACAGGAAATATCTGGAAATGAACTCCGACGATCCCGATGCACGGGTTGATCTGGGAATTTGTTATTTTGAAAAGAAGGAGTACACGGCCGCCATCGCGGAGATGGAACGTGCCGTCGCGAATCATCCGGAGCATCAGCTGGGGACGTACAATCTCGGCATTGTCAACCTCAACGCAGGCAACAAGGACAAGGCGCGCGAGTGGTTTTCGAAAGCGCGGGACATCGATCCCTCCTCAGCGCACGGACGGAACGCGGCACAGCTTCTCGAGCAGCACCTTTAGCACGTATCGCATGACGCTACACGAATCACATTTTTGTTTCATCGCTTCTTGATTGGAGGTACAGACTATGCCTTGCGGCAAGAAAAGAAAGCGCCATAAAATGGCCACGCACAAACGCAAGAAACGTCTGCGGAAGAACAGGCACAAAAAGAAAAACCGCTAGGCGTTGAGCCATGGATAGGCTCTGGTCTCCCTGGAGATCGCAGTATATTCAGACGTTTGGCACCGAATTGGAAGGCAAGGGCTGCGCGTTCTGCGAGGCCCTTGCATCTTCCGATGACGACGGGCATTTCCTGCTGCGCCGTCATCAGCACTGTTTCACCATGCTGAACCTGTACCCGTACAACAGCGGTCATCTGCTCATCATCCCGAATCAGCATACCGGGTCGTTTTACGATCTCCCGGCGGTGGCATTCCAGGAAATGACGGAACTGCTGCGCGACTGGATGCAGGCGCTCGATCGTGCAATGCACCCGCAGGGATACAACCTCGGGGCCAATATCGGACGTGTGGGCGGCGCGGGCATCGACCAGCATGTGCACATGCATATCGTGCCGCGCTGGAGCGGCGATGCGAACTTCATGCCCGTCATCGCCGATACGAAAATCATCTCCGAATCCATGGAGGGATCCATGCGCAGGCTTCGCGAAGCGTTCGACGCGCTGGAATCCCGCTTCACTGAACAGGCCCGCTGACTTCAACCATGTTTACAAGGAGCAACTATGTCTGACAACGCAACCCGCAACCTGCTTCTGGGATTTCTGTCCGGCGCGGTGGTCGGTGGTATCGTTGCACTGCTTTATGCACCGAAGCCCGGCAGGGAACTCCGCAGCGACCTGAAGGCCAAAGGCGGCGAATTCGCCGAGGACATCGAAGGGTACCTGCAGGACGCCCAGGTGAAGGCGAAGAACATCATCAACGAGGGCAAGGAGAAATCCGGCGCACTCATCAGCGAGGCCAAACGCCGCGCCGACACCCTGCTGAAGGACGCTGAAACGATTCTCAGCGGCGCGAAACAACGCGTCGGCGAGGAAAGCGAGCGTTTGAAATCCGCAGTCAAGTCGGGCGTGGATACCTACAAGCAGGAACGCGACAAGAACGTACCGCCGGCGGAAGCGTAAGGGGCTGTCCCGATGGACGCCCTCCAGGATATCCTGCTGATAGCCGTGCTCATCGCGGGCATCGTGCTCATCGGTGTGCTCATTTCCGTACTGCTCTCGATGCGCCGTACGCTCGTGACGATCGGCGAGGATGTGCGCCGCCTGAGCGACGAGATCGCGCCGGTCATAAACAAGGTCCAGGAAGTCGCCACGCAGACGAGCGAAGTACTCGCGATCATCGAAGAGAATCGCGAGAAATTCGCCGCGGCCACGGAGAACGTGCGGAGAATGACCGCGAACGTCTATCGACTGCAAAACCTGCTGCAGGAGCAGATCGAACCGGGCCTCACGGGAATCGCGCGACGCATCGCCGGCGTGCGCAGCGGCGTCGAAGCGTTCCTCGAACGCTGGCGCCGGGGGCGCTGACACGGTAATGGGAAGTGCCGCGAAAGCAGAGGATTCCCGCCTGCATCTGCTGATCCGCAGCATGCGGATCAAGCAGTGGACGAAGAACATCTTTGTCCTCTCCCCGCTGCTTTTCTCGCTGCACCTGTTCGAAGCCGAGATCATGCTTCGAGCCATCGCCGGTTTTTTCCTGTTCTCCTTCATCGCCAGCTCGGTGTACATCCTGAACGACATTGCGGATGCGGATGTAGACCGTTCGCACCCCGTCAAGAGCCTGCGACCGATCGCTTCCGGTGCGCTTCCCGCCGGACTCGCTGCCTGGGCAGCGATAGTGCTCGCCGCGATCGCGATCGGCCTGTCCGTCGCGATCGATTCCACCTTTGCCCTGGTGCTTATCGGGTATTTCGCGCTGAATGTCGTTTACACGTATTTCCTGAAACGGGCGGTTATCATCGACGTGATGACCATCGCCGCGTCGTTCGTGCTGCGCATTGTCGCGGGTGCGATCATCATCGATGTACCGATCTCCGCATGGCTGCTCATCTGCACTTCCCTGCTCGCACTCTTTCTCGGCTTCAGCAAGCGGCGGCACGAACTGACCGTGCTCGAGGCGGATGCGCACATCCATCGGCCGGTGCTGCTCGAGTACAGTACCTATTTCCTCGATCAGATGATTTCGCTGGTGACGGCTTCGACCCTGATCTGCTACATCCTGTACACCGTCGACAACGATACCATCGAGAAGTTCGGGAGCAACTCCCTCCTCTATACCACGCCGTTCGTCCTCTACGGGCTCTTCCGCTATTACTACCTCGTGCATCAGAAGAAGACCGGCGGCGATCCGACGTCGGAGTTCCTTTCGGATATTCCACTGATCACCAATGTCATGCTCTGGGCGGCCACGGTGGTCGTCATCCTTTACTTCAGATGAAAGCACAGCAATGAAAAGCACAGTTGCCGTTCTCCGTACATCCCCCGCTACCGTCATCGAGGACTATCTTCGTCTCCTCGACCTCGCCGGCATGAAAGAAGCGCTGGATCCTTCCGCGACCACCATTCTCAAGGACAATATCAGCTGGCACTTCCCCTTCCCCGGTGCGAACACGACGCCGTGGCAGCTGGAGGGCGTGATCCAGGGACTCCGACAGAACGGATACGGCGACATCACCTGCGTGCAGAACAAGACGGTGGTGACCGACGCGTTCAAGGGCGAAGACCTGAACGGATACGTGCCGATTTTCAAGCATTACGGGATTCCCGTGCTCTTCAACTTCAAGGATGAGGACATGACATGGGTGCGGTACGAGCCAAAGGCGGAGATGCTCGTCCTCCCGCGCATCTACCCTGAAGGAATCTTCATCCCCGACTACTTCTTCGGGAAGAACATCATCCATCTCCCGACGGTGAAATGCCACATCTACACGACGACGACCGGAGCGATGAAGAACGCGTTCGGCGGTCTGCTCAATACCAAGCGGCATTACACGCACAGCTGGATTCACGAAACCCTCGTCGACCTCCTCGCGATACAGAAGGAAGTTCACGCTGGCGTGTTCGCGGTCATGGATGGAACAACCGCGGGCAACGGACCGGGACCGCGCACGATGTACCCGGAGATCAAGAATGTGATACTGGCGAGCGCCGACCAGGTCGCGATCGACGCGGTCGCAGCGAAACTGATGGGATTCGATCCGCTCGCGGACCTGCAGTACGTCCGCCTTGCGCATGACCGCGGACTCGGGACAGGAGACGTCCGAGACATCCAGCTCGTCGGCGATGATGTGAGCGGAGAGAACTGGCATTTCGAAGTCGGCGACAACGGCGCGAGCCTCGTCGGCGACATCATGTGGTTCGGGCCGCTGAAAAGGATGCAGAAGCTGTTTTTCCGCACGCCGCTGGTCAACGTTTTCGTCGCCGGATCAGAAGTCTACCACGATTATTACCGCTGGCCGATCAAGGACCGGAAGATTTTCGAGAACTGGCTCGCGACAACTCCCTGGGGTGGTCTCTTCACCGAATACCGTGAACGCGGTGTCATGGCGCGGCAAGTTCAAGCGTAAACGAGAAGCTGCTTCCCTCTCCGATGACCGACTCGACATTCAGGAACTGACCGTGCATGGCGATCATCTCCCTGCACAGCATCATTCCCAACCCCGTTCCCTTCTCCTTCTCCGTCCCGGGCATGCTGTGGATCTGCGAACCTGAGAACAGCGCGGCCTGCAGTTCCTCGCTCATTCCGACGCCTGTGTCGCGTACGTAGAGCGTTGCGCGCGACGAGAACGAGTCCCGCGTGGCCTCGAGATAAATCCGTCCGCCGCGTGCGGTGTACTTGATGGCGTTAGAGACCAGGTTGCGCAGCACGGCGGAGATCATGTGCTGGTCGGCTTTGACGACGATGTCGTTCGGGATCAGGTTCTCGATCGTCAGCTGCTTGTGCGCCATCTGCGATCCGAGAAGCGCTTCAACGGACTCCGCCACGCTGCGCAGTGTGAACACCGACGGGGTGAAGGAGATGGTCCCGAGTTGGATGCGCGACCACTCCAACAGGTTTTCCAGCAGCGCGTACACTCCCCTGCTGGTCTGCCGCATCTCCCGGAAGAGGGGCTTGATTTCCTCGAGTTCCACTTCGTCGAGATGCTCGGTGATATAGTCCGCGATGCTCATGAAACTGCCAAGGGGGCCGCGCAGGTCGTGCGCGATGATGGAAAACAGTTTGTCCTTGTCCCGGACGGTGCGGGCAAGTTCCAGCCGCGACCTTCGCAGGTCGACATGCACCCGCACCCGCTCGAGAAGTTCCATCCGCTGGAATGGTTTTGTGATATAATCCACCGCACCCAGCTCGAAGCCGTGCACGATGTCTTCCTCCGCCGTCTTGGCGGTGAGAAAGATCACAGGGATATCGCGGGTTTTCTCGTTGTCCTTGAAACGGCGGCAGGTCTCGAAACCGTCCATTTCCGGCATCATGATGTCGAGGAGAATCAGGTCGGGATCGACGTCGGCGGCTATTTCCAGAGCCTGCCTCCCGCTCGTCGCGGCGGAGACGTCAAATTGCGCTTCACGGAGAAAGCTGCCGAGCACCTGCAGATTTCTGGTCACATCGTCGACGATAAGGATCAGCGGATTCTTTTCAATCATGTTCGGAGGCCGGGGATGATGATGCGGTTGTATTTCCCTGTTCGTTCAGCACAGCGAGAATGTGCGGGAACTCGTCCAATGTACGTGGCAGGTGTTCCATATCAAAGCTCCTCGCCTCGCGCACCAGCCGCTCACTCCATTCGATGAGCGGCGGATAATGGACAGTCTCCGCCCTCTGGCGCAGGTCCGTTGCGAAGCCTTCGATCTCGTGCATGAGATAGGTTCGCTTCAGCCGCTCCCAGCGGATCAGCTCCAGGCCCGAAAGTTCAGTATAGAGCCGCTGAAGTTCCTCCCGCGGCACATCAACACCGGAGGGGTCCACGACAGACGGAACGTCAGCAGGCGGCTGCGATGCCGGTACGGACGCGTCGCCGAAGTCCATCTCCATCGTTTCCGCGGCAATGGTCAGGGCCGGGAGGGTGACCCGGAAAGTGGAACCGGCTCCGAGCCGGGAGCGCAGCAATATCTCCCCTCCCATCATCTCGATCAGCCTCTGCGTGATCGCCAAACCAAGGCCGGTACCGTCGTAGTCGGTATTCCTGCCGCGACCGCCCTGACGGAATGGTTCGAACACTCGCTCCTGCTGCGAGGGAGCGATGCCGACGCCCGTATCCTTGACAGTGAGAATGAGCGTACAGCTCCCGTTGCCTTGCATGACGCTTTTCGCCTCGATCGTGATCGTGCCCCGTTCGGTGAACTTCACGGCATTCCCGACGAGATTGAGGAGGATCTGCCGGATCCGCGTCTCATCGAGGTACAGCAGCGACGGAACACGCTCGTCGATGAGAACCTCGAGAGCCAGTTTTTTTCTGCCGATCTGGTAGGCGAAAAGCTGCCTGATCTCATCGATGATGCCGCGGATGCTTGCAGGGTGATAGGAGAGTTCGAGCTTGCCCGCTTCGATTTTCGAGAGATCGAGAATGTCGTTGATGAGTGTGAGGAGGGTCTTGCCCGAGACGGAGATCGAGTTGAGGTAATCCCGGAGTTCTGCATCGCGAATTCTGTCATACAGGAGTTCGGTGAAGCCGAGGATCGCGTTCATCGGTGTGCGGATCTCGTGGCTGATGTGCGCGAGGAATTCCGATTTCGTCGCATTCGCGCGGTATGCTTCCGCCTCCGCCCTTTTCCGTTCCTCGATCTCGAGCAGCAGCTTCGCATTCGAATGCTGCAGCTCGCTCGTGCGCAGTTCCACTTCCGCTGCGAGCTTCCGCTCCTGACCATGCACGCGCTTCATGCGCCAGCGCACCGCGATGTATGCGAGCCCCGCGAGCAGCAGCCCCGCGAGCACACGGAACCACCACGCCGCCCAGAACGGGGGCTCGATGATCAGTGTCACCGTCAGCCCATCCTCGTTCCAGACGCCGTCGTTATTCGAACCCCTCACGCGCAGCGTGTATGTTCCGGGCCCCAGCCCGGCAAAGCTGAGGTTGCGCTCGTACCCGATATCGATCCAGTCCTCATTCCGACCTTCGAATCTGTAGCTGTAGCGGTTTTTCTCCGGACGATAGAAACTCAGTGCTGCAAAGGTGAAGGTGATCGACTCGTCCCGGTAATCCAGCATCACTGTATCGCGTCCCGTACCGGCATTCTGGAGCAGGACGGACCGATTCCCCGCCCGTACGCTGGTCACCGCCATTGGCGGCACCGTGTGGTTTCGGGTAATGCGATCCGGATTGAAGAATGTCAGTCCCTGTACGCCTCCGAAGAACATCTCGCCAGCGGAACTGATGAAAAAGGCGGCGGTGTTGAATTCGTTGCCCTGGAGTCCATCGTGCACATCGTAGGTTGCGACGACGCCGTATTCCGGATGGAAGCGTGCGAGTCCG
Source organism: uncultured Chromatiales bacterium (assembly GCA_964635845.1). Taxonomy (GTDB): domain Bacteria; phylum Bacteroidota; class Ignavibacteria; order SZUA-365; family SZUA-365; genus SZUA-365. Next base: position 2,644 of record CAZWNO010000035.1, on the reverse strand, counting down.
TTATTCGTGCTCAGCCAGAGCATTCCAGATGCATCCTCGAGGATTCCGTAAATGACGTTGTTCGGCAGTCCGTCCCTGGTGGTGAAGGTCTGAAAGCTCCCATCTTCCCGCTTCATCAGGTTGAGCCCGAGGGTCGTGCCCACCCAGAGCATACCGCGGCTGTCTTCGTAAATGCACTTGACCGAATTGCTGCTCAGCGCTGCGTGGTTGCCCGGCTGTGATCGGTATTCCGTGACATCGCCCAGCAATCGATCGAACAATGCGATACCGCCTCGCGCCGTCCCGATCCAGAGCAAACCATTACGATCCTCATGGATCGCATAAACGCCGCCCTGCCGGTCGCCGAAGCTCTCGGCGGCAATCCGTTCCGGACGGCTCCCGCGTTTCCCCGGATCCCAGCGCCACAGTCCCGTGGAACACCCGATCCAGAGCACACCGTCGCGCGTGCGGCAGATCTCGGTTACGATGATCGACTGCGGCTTCGTCCCGCTCCCCGTTTCATCTTCGAGTGGAATCCTCTGGAACGTGGCATTTTTCTTTACGAAACGGAACAGGCCGCTTCCCTCTGTCCCGACAAGTAGAGCGCCATCAGGATCGTCGGGATCAGGATGGATGACGAAGACATTGTGGAGATAGACATCCCGCTGAGGCCCCGTACCCGTTTCGGAGTAATTCCTTCGTTCGTAGACTGTCACCTCTCCGGTTTTTCGGTCCACCCTGTTGAAGCCACGGTACCCACCGACCCATAGCACCGAGTCCCGATCTTGCCATATCGCGCGAATGCTGTGCACCGTCAGGTCGCCGTGTCCTTGCAGACCGGTGCCGAGGAGATTGAATTCCTTCACCGCGGGAGAATGCATCCCCATGCCGCTGCCGTTCGTCCCGACCCAGACATTGCCGAGCCTGTCGGCACAGAGGCTGCGTGTACTGCTGCTCGGAAGCGACATCGGTGTGAGCCGATCCTCGACCAGGTGCGTGAAGGATCCGCTTTCCGTCTGCATCACGAACACCCCGTCGCCAGAGGTGCTGATCCACAGGTTTCTCTCCAGATCCATGGCCATGTCGCGGATCTCGACGACATAATTGCTGCCGACCCCGATAGGAATCCGGTACTGACGCCACTTGCCCGTGCGGATGTCATACCGATGGATCCGGTTGTTGTCCGAACCGACCCAGAGATACCGTGCACTGTCCATCGTGACACGCATCGCACCACCTCCGCCGGGCGCCGAGGAAGCGCCGTCGAGGTCGATATGGCGCGAGTATCCGGTTCGGGCATCGATCACGAACAAACCGGAGTGCCCGCAAGCGACGATCAGTTTTCCGGTGCGTGTGAGAGCGATATCCATCACCGTGCGGACCGGCGCGGACGAAGGAAGCGGGAATGGACGCAGGACACCCGTCCGTATGTCGAACTGCAGGAGACCGTCGTGATCGGTGCCGATCCAGACGCGCTTCGAGGCGTCGGCCTGTATGGCCGTGATGACATTGCTGCGCAGCGAGGCCCCTCGCGGCAGTGTGCTCGGATGCGAGGCGAACGTCCAGGCCACCGGATCGAAGCTCTGGAAACCCGATCCCGATGTCCCGATCCACAGCTTGCCGGATGGATCTTCGCTGAGCGCGGTGACGACATTCCCTGCCAGTGCATACCGATCCGAAGGATCAGGCCTGAGGACCACGAACTGATAGCCGTCGAACCGGTTCAGTCCGTCGTCCGTGCCGATCCAGAGAAATCCCTTTCTATCGTGCATCATGGCGTTGATCGAGCCCTGCGATAAACCCTGCTCCACGCGCAGATGATCGAAGCGGAAGTGCTCGCGTGGCTGTGCATGCAGCGTGCATTCCAGGGGAAGCAGCTGCAGGACGGCGAGCAAAACAAAGGTACGTGACGAGATCGCCATGAACGCGGTGCGCGGTTATAGTGCCAATCAGTGTGAGAAGCTAGTCGTTTCCGCACGGAAAAACAAAGGGTGGCCGTCGGCCACCCTGAAAATCATGGGCAAAATCCATACGGATGCAGCTTATTTCGGGAGAATCGCATCAGATAATCATGCTTTTCATGAAATCGCGGGCGGAATATTCCTCGCATGTGAAGATGATGTCGCGCTTCTGCACCTGGGCATCGGCGGAGAGCAGTTTGGCCGACAATGCGTTGAACTTGTTCTCGAGATCTTCCATGGTCATCGGTTCGCGCGGATCACCCTTCGGATATTCGAGATACTCTTCGAAGCGGCGGCCGTCCTTGGTCGTCACGACCACGCGTGACGGTTGCTTGGCGGGGAACATCTGCTCGAACTCCTGTGACGCCTCGCCCTTGATGCGGTCGATGACTTCCCAGATGCGCGGATCCTTGAGCTTCTCGTCGGAGAAGGATTGCGTCGTGATCTTATGGTCCACCAGGCAGGCCGCGACGCAGTACGGAAGGGAATGGTCGGCGGTCTCGCGCGAATCGGGGCGGTACTTGTGCGGATCGAAAAGGATGTCGCAGGCACGGGCGATGGTGGTGATGCGCACTTCCTCGATCTGGTCGTAGGAGATGTCGTTCTCGGTGACGACCTTCAGCGTGCAGCTGAGATGCGTGTGCGTCAGTGCCTCGGTCGGGAAGGCCTTCATGCTGCACTCGAGGATCTTGAATTTTTCGCCG
>CAZWNO010000034.1:7499-33798 GCA_964635845.1 uncultured Chromatiales bacterium | reverse complement strand
ATCTGTGAAATCTGTGGTTACTCTTCCGACGACACGCCCCGAAGTTCCAGACAGCGCCTCGAACAACTCAATCTGTGTAATCTGTGAAATCTGTGGTTACTCTTCCTGTGGTTACCCGTAATAAAAAACCCCGCTCATCGCGGGGTTTCGGTCAACGAAGGAATTGCGGGAGCCTTGGCAACTCCCGTAACGGCACCCCTTGTCGATCTTTCTCCGAGAGTATCGGGTCCGATACCGGCCATTCGATGCCGACGGCGGGATCGTTCCACAGCAATGTCATTTCCGTGTCGGGGTGATAGTAGTCCGAGCATTTGTAGAGGAAGTCCGCTGCGTCGCTGAGCACGCAGAAACCGTGCGCGAAGCCGGGCGGCACCCAGAGCTGCCGCTTGTTCTCGCCCGAGAGTTCGTATCCCTCCCATTTCCCGAAGGACGGCGAACCCTCGCGCACATCCACCAGCACGTCGAACACCGCGCCGGTCACCACGCGAATCAGCTTTCCCTGTCCGTGCGGATGCTGGAAATGCAGGCCCCGCAGCGTGCCGCGCACCGAGCGCGAATGGTTGTCCTGCACCAGCGCCGGAATCCCCGCCCCGTCGCACACATCCCGCCGGAAGGTCTCCATGAAGAAACCCCGCTCGTCGCCGAAGACTTTCGGTTGAATCAATAAAACGCCGGGGAGGGATGTCGGTTCAAATGTCATGGCAATCTCTGATCATGACAAGATGACAAAATGACAAGATGACAAAATGCCTCTACAATCTTGTCATCATGTAATCTTGTCATCTTGTCATTTTCTTCCGCGTATCATCGGCCTTCCGACGGAGAAATAATCGAAGCCGAGCTTCTCCATTTCCTTCATGTCGTAGATGTTGCGGCCGTCGAAGACGACGGGGATCTTGAGCGTATCCTTGATTTTTTTCCAGTCGGGCATGCGGAACTCGTTCCACTCGGTGACGAGCAGCAGGGCGTGGGCGCCGTGGAGGGCGGCGTAGGCATTCTCGGAGTAGGTGATGCGGTCACCGAAGCGCAGCGCGCGCGTGTTCTCCATCGCCTCGGGATCGAAGGCCTGCACGACGGCGCCGGCGTCGAGCAGGAGGTCGATGATGATGAAGGCCGGCGCTTCGCGCGTGTCGTCGGTGTTGGGCTTGAAGGCCAGTCCCCACATCGCGAAGGTCTTCCCCTTCAGGTCGCCGTCGAAGTAGTCGTATATTTTCCGGAAGAAGCGCTTGGGCTGATCCGCGTTCACGTCCTCCACCGCCTGCACGATGCGCAGCGTGTGCTGGGCGTCGATCGAGGTCTTGAGCAGCGCCTTGACGTCCTTCGGGAAACAGGAGCCGCCGTAGCCGCTGCCGGCGAAAAGGAATTTCTTGCCGATGCGCGAATCCGTGCCGATGCCGCGGCGCACGTTGTCGATGTTGGCGCCGAGGATCTCGCAGAGGTTCGCCAGGTCGTTCATGAAGGAGATGCGCATCGCGAGATGGCTGTTCGCCGCGTACTTGGTGATCTCCGCGCTGCGCTCGTCCATCACGATGATGGGATTGCCCGATAGCACGAAAGGTTCGTAGAGATCGGTCAGCGCCTCGATGGCGCGGGCGTCGGAGGCGCCGATCACGACGCGGTCGGGACGCAGGCTGTCCTCCACCGCGAAGCCCTCGCGGAGGAATTCCGGATTGGAGGCGACGGTGAACTCCCCGTCGTACCGCTCGCGGATGACGGCCGTGACGCGCTCGGAGGTACCGATCGGCACGGTGCTCTTGTCCACGATGATCTTGAACGGCTGCGGCTTGTTGCGCGCGAGTATCCCGCCGATATCCTCGGCCACCTGCAGCACATACTGGAGGTCGGCGCTGCCGTCTTCCTGCGGCGGCGTCGGCAGGCAGAGGAAGATGATGTCCGACGCGAGCACGGCCTCTTCGAGATTGTCGGTGAAGCTCAGCCGGCCGTCGCGGAAATTGCGCTCGTAGAGCTGATGCAGGCCCGGTTCGTAAATCGGGATCTGTCCGTTGGTCAGCTTCTGCAGTTTCTTCGAATCGTTGTCGACGCAGATGACCCGATTGCCGTTTTCCGCGAAGCAGGTGCCGGAAACAAGACCCACATATCCGGTACCGATGACTGCGATGTTGTAGGGCATAGTGAAGCGTTAGGTATTAATAATTATGTAGGGGCGAACCACCGTGCTCGTCGGGCGGATCACGCCGCATCCACGTCGGGATTCTGTTTCACATCGGGTTTCTTTTCGGGATGATATCCGTTCCCGTTCAATTTCCCGTTGCCATTCCCGTTGACATGCACGCCGTTCTTCCCGTTGACGTGCACGCCGTTCGTCTTGACGGCGACGCCCTTCTGGACCACGCGCATCGCGAGGACGTGTGAGTGATGCGTTTCGCTGTCGCGGGAACGCAGCATGTCGGTGTACCCAAGCTTATGTAGCAGCAGAAATTTCGCGGCGAGCACGGCGCCGATGAGTATCCATCCGTAGACCGTCGGAAGCACCGCCACGGCCACGCCGACCGCGCCGTAGACCAGTGCGATGAGGGAAAGCAAGAGCACGTTCTGGCGGAGCGGGAGTCCCGTTCGCCGGGCCAGCATGTGATGGATGTGATAGAGGTCGGGGACGAAGGGATTCGTACCGCGCACGATGCGGCGGAAAAACGCGAGCAGCGTATCCGAAACCGGCAGGCCGAGGATGATGATCGGCACGAGCACGGCGATGAAATCCTTGGGACCGCTGTCCACCAGCATCCAGCCGCTGAATGCGAGGATGAAGCCGATGAACATCGAGCCGCCGTCGCCCATGAACACGCGGGCGGGCGGGAGGTTGAAGACGAGGAAGCCCGTGATCGCGCCGGAGAGCGTGAGCAGCACGATGCCGAGCACCGGATTGCCCCAGAGGAACGCCACCGCGGCGAGGGCGGATGCGGAGATCAGCGAAGTCGCGCCCGCGAGCCCGTCCATCCCGTCGATCATGTTGATCGCGTTCGTCGTTCCCACCAGCCAGAGCAGCGAGACCACCATGCCGACGGAATTCACCAGCACGCCCGAATTCTGGATGCTGAACACCGAGGGAAAGAGTCCCGACTTGATCGCCCCGAGAATCATCAGGAAGGAGGCGATGAACTGGAAAAAGAATTTCTGCGAATAGGTGAGTTCCCGCAAATCGTCGATGATGCCGAGGATGACGATGATCAGCGTGGCCTCGGCGATGTACATGTACATCGGGGCGAAGCTCGCGTACTGCTGCGTGAAGAACACCTCCCCTTCCAGCAGCCACATCACGAGGAAGGTCAGCGCGAAGGAAATGACGATCGCATAGCCGCCGGTGAAGGGCACCGCGCCTGCGTGCATCTTCCGCTCCGCATCGGGCGCATCGAACAGGCCGTAGCGGCGCGCCAGCCGTATGCACAGCGGCATCGCCGTCACGGCGAGGATGAGAGCGAGTATGGGATACAGCAGCATGGTGGCAGTGCCTTGGAATCAGGTCAATAGGTGGAAATTACGCAATTTCAGGAAGCGGACAAAGGGGAAGAAGAAACCACAAAGACTTGGAAGAAAAAACCACGAAGACTTGGAAGAAAAAACCACGAAAACGCAAAAACACGAAGAAGAACACGAAAATTTTTTGGAGCGCTGAGCTGGATGTGCAGTGGAAGCCCTCTGGGACCGGCGCGCTACTGGGACCGGCGCGCTCCAGCGCGCCGTTCAATCGACACGCCACTGTTGGCCGTGTTACATTCAGAATCCTGGTTGAGACCCTGGCTGCTGTGATTAGTTGCCTTCTCATGGCTTATCCCATGGCCTCACCCAGGGCTTTCCCCCCAAGACCTTTCCAAGGGCCTCACCCAGGGCTCCTCCCAGGGCTCCTCCCAGGGCTCACGCCCTGGGCAGATATGTTTCCTCTGCCGTCGCAGGTTCTCGGATTGTCCTGGACCTCCTACCCTCCTACCCTCCTGCCCTCCTACCCCATTCCCACAATGCCAGGGTCTTGTCGGATGCCTCTGGTGATGATTCCGGGTACATGGCCAGCGGCACGGGGAATGAAAACGGGGGCTGGGTGAAATTAACAGGACGCCAGAGGCCGGTGGTGATGTCGTGAAAGGGACGATCGCCGGTGTAGTGGGTCATCAAGAGCAGGGGGATGCCGGCGCGGCGGATGTTGGCGAGGGCGCGTTCGATCTCGCGGCGGGAGAGATGCACGAAACAGTCGCGCACCAGGATCAGGTCCGCCACGGGAAGGGGATCGGTCACGATATCCAGGACCCGGAACTCCGTTGTTTCGTCCGCATGCCGCGTGGTGTTCTCCTCCACGATGCGGCGGACGATGTCCCCGCCGATGTAGCGCACGCCTTCACGGCGCACCTGCCGCATCCAGTGGTAGTCGCCGCAGGGGAGGTCCAGCAGCGTGCGCACGCCCTGCGCCGCGATCACGCGCTCGACGGCGTCGATCGCGCGGCGCGCCTCTTCCGCTTCGGAGCCGCGTCCGCTGGCGGACTCCTCTCCCCGCCACACGTTGTTGCGCCAGATCTCGGTGAAGACCCAGCGCCGCGGCAGGAATCCCATCCGCCGCATCAGCATGCCGGGGAGTCTGCGGAGGGTGAAGGAATTCAGGTCAGTCCTCCTCTATAACCTTGATCGCGGTCTGATTCCCGAGCTGATGTCTGATGAGGTACGTGGAAACGTGGAATTCTTCCGCGAGTGCATCTATCTGCTCAGCATGGACAGCAGATTCCGTTATTCTCTCTCGCAGTATGTTCACCGGAAGAAGGAATTCGGCTGCGAACGCGCGATTCATCTGCTGATCCCAGCTCTCGATCGATGAAACGACGCTCACCTTTTTCTCCCCCAGATTGAAATATTCCCCGAGCGCGCGACAGTATGAGAAAATTCGGGAACGTGCACCAATATTGTCACGCAGTGCAAGATTGAACCGATCCTTGGTCGGCGAAACAATCACGGCATTGATGGATGAGTGCACCCCTGAAACCACCGGGAATATTGGCACTGCCGTGGATCCCATTCCCATCAGGCGATGAATCTCCTCGACCGTACCGAACACCGTCGCATTGGCGTGGAGTATGGTTCTCAACGAACGCGCCAGGGTGTACCCATACTCCCACGGAACGGAATTCCATTGCGTCTTGCCGAGCAGTTCCGTCCGGAATTCCTGCAGTCGTAGTACCCGGTTCGCGTTCGTCTGCATATTCATCGTGAACTCCGAGAGTGAACGGAACTGCTGCAGATACTCCTCGAAAGTAAGATGGTGCACAAATTCTTGAAGGACATCCTCGGGGACACCATCGGAAATTTCCAGGAATGCCCGCTCCTCTTGCTCCGTTAATCCGGCGTAGTGTTTTCCGAGCGCGGCGGTAATCTCGACGAACTGACGTTCCTCGTTGTCGCACTCCATCAATTCCCGCCAACGTCGGGAGAGATAGGTCCCTTGAATTCCGTAATCCTCGAGACGGGCGGTAACCACATTCATGAAATTGCGCAGGCCGGATTCGAACGCTGATCTGTCGCAGTAGGTATGCGTCTCGGCGAGAAATCTTTTCTTCTCGTAATCGTAGGACACCGGTGTAACTTCGATTGCGATCGTTCGCCTGTCAATCGGGTATATTCGCAATCCGGGGAAGAGATACCCTTCCCGATTGTAAAGCAGATCATGTCGATAAGAATACTCCGATTCACGAACAGTTGCCCGGGGATACTCCTGCAACAGGAAATGATACCGGTCCACGAACCACTCGGCGAGCACGTACGCAGGCAAGTATATTCCTTTCCGGACGGATTGCGTGCGCTCATCAAGCAGATCGATCAAGTCCTTGCCATTCAGGATAATCTGAAGCCGACACCATGTCGCCTGGAGCTCGGGACCGGCGATCTCGTCTGACTCCAACCATTCGATCCGGAATTGAAGATCATCCATGGCAATTTTCCACACCCGCGGGCCATTCTGCGCGTGAAAGCGGATAGCCCTTGTATTCACCCTTGCCCTGGTTCACAAGCCTGGCTTCGTACACTGTGTCGGCATCCTTGTACCAGACATATTTCGGAAAGTCATTTCCTCCGAATACGGTGCAACAGCCTCTGCGAATCCCTTCCTGCAACCAGTGCGTCAGCATTTCCTGTCTCGCGGCGAATCGAATGTCACAAAGTGAGGCATCCCGCCTTGGAACTGGTCGCCCGGCGAATGACTGGGAGTTCTTGTGCTCCGGGCTGCCGATGTAACTGGACCTGCCTGCGATGGCGTCCGCATTCTCGGGCACCTCCTCGATTAATTGTCTTTTCAACGGATACTTTCGTTTCAGTGCACGCATATGTCAATGAATCGCTTGTGCAATCTGAATGTTACACGAAAGTCGAGTCCGATGCAATCCCATTCTACCGACTGATCAGTTTTTCCGCCAGCACATACGCCCACCGCCGCTCCCAGTTCACTCCCTCGCGCGAGAGAAGCGGATGGCGCTTCCAGACGTCGATGCGCTCGTCCTGCTCGAGCCAGTTGCGGATGGGTACCTGGAAACCGGTCTTGGCGCGGGTGAAGAGTTTCTCGGGAATGGGTTTGGCCGGCGATTGCGCGAGCAATGTTTTCCGGCGCTCCAGCGCATGCCGGTGCAGCAGCGGCGCGAGATCACGCAGGAGGAAGGCGTCGACGAGCGGCACGCGGATCTCGATGCTATGCGCCATCCCGGCCCAGTCGGAGTCGCGGAGCAGCTGATTCTTCATGTACAATCCCGCTTCCAGCGCCGCGACGCGGCCGTAGGGGGTGACGGGATCGGGCGTCATCGCGGACTCGATGCGCGCGAGGAAACGCTCGTCGTCAAGCGCGGAGTGCACGATGTCCTCGCCGACGAGGTCCTTCAGTTCCCATGGCATGAACAGTCCGCGGCGAAGGTACCAGGCGCCCGGATAGGTGCCGCCGTATTTGAAGATGCCCGCGCGCTTGGGACTGCCCCTCTGCAGGTACATCGACATCAGCGACTGTATATAATCGGAGTCCAGCATCCGATACCAAGGCTTCGAGAAGCGCTCCTCCCAGCGAGGCACGTCGATGAAGGTATTGTAGCCCGCGAACAGCTCGTCGCCGCCGAGTCCCGAGAGCGCGACCTTCAGCCCGTTTTCCTTCGCGGCCTTGCTGACATAGTAGGTGTTGATGCCGTCGATGCTGGGCTGATCCATCACGTCGAGGATATGCGCGAGATCGCCGGAGAATTCGGCCTGTGTGAGCATGCGCTCGCGATGGTCCGTCGCGTAATGCCGCGCGACTTCCGCCGCCAGCGGCGCTTCGTCGTCGTGCCGGCCGCGGAATTCCTCGAAGGCCAGAGTCACCGTCGTCAGATCCGTGATCCCCGCATCGCGCACGAGTCCCACCAGCGTCCCCGAATCGATCCCCGCCGACAGGAAGGCTCCCACCGGCACATCCGCAATCATATGATGGGCGACGGAATCCCTCAATGCCACCGCCACCTTTTCATCGATATCCTTCTCGCCTCCGTTATCCCCATTTTTCAATCTTTCCATCTTGTCATCTTTCCATCCATCAGCAAGTACCGCAGCAACGGAGAAATAGGATATTGGTCCTTTGACACCTTCCCCATCCACTGTCATCCACGAGCCGGCGGGGAGGGCGCGGATGGTTGTATATATCGTGGCGGGTTCGGGAACGCTGCCGAGCATGAGGAAGTCGAGCAACGACACGTGATCGATCTCGGCCGGCACGGCGCCACCGGCGAGCAAGGCCTTCACCTGCGAGGCGATGCGGATGGCACGGCCGTCGTCGGCGTAGTACAGCGGCTTGATGCCGTAGGGATCGCGGGCGCAGAACAGCGTGCGTGTTTCATTGTCCCACAGCGCGAAGGCGAACATTCCCCGCAGATGCGGCAGCATGCCGGCGCCGTGGCGGGCGTACATGCCGATGACGACCTCCGTGTCGGTGTCGGAGTGGAAGCGCCAGCCGGAGGCGCGCAGCTCCTCGCGCAGCGCGCGGTAATTGTATACCTCGCCGTTGAAGACGATTGTATAGCGTCCGTCGACCGAATGCAGCGGCTGCGCGCCGCGCTCGGAGAGATCGATGATGGAGAGACGCCGGTGGCCGAGTCCGACGCGGCCGTCCGCGGACAGCCATTCGCCGAAGCCGTCGGGACCCCGGTCCGCCATGCGGTCGCGCGTGCGGCGGAGTTCGCCGAGGTCGACGCGCCGCGATTCGTTATAGTGGAAGATGGTGTTCAAGCCGCACATATTAAATAGGGAAAACTATCATGGTCCGGCGTGGGATACAAGGCAGGTTACCGTCACACCGCAAAAGCGCAACGGAGTCGCGCCGGCGTGGAGGACAAGCCGGTCGCCGTCGCGGCGGACCTCCGCCCCGGCTGCGTCGGTCGCACGCAGGTCGTCCGCATGCAGGTCGACCGCATCTGCATCGACAGTGCATTCCTGCAGGGAATCGGGCAACACGAAGGATACGCTGTCATGCGCGGGCACGAGGGTGAAAAAGCGGTTATCCTCCCCCAAACGCGCCTCCCTCCTGCCTCGGCGTTCAAAGAAATATGCGGGAATCCAGTATCCTCCGTTCTCCGGTCGGCAACCGGTTTTGCCGCTCCTGAACCGAAACCAGACGAGCGGTTCGTAACGCATGGCTTCTGTTCCGAGAACGAGCACGGGAACGTACTCCTTCTGGAAGCGGCTTCCTAGGCCAAACGCTGTCTCGTATCCGAATTCCGGTGTTCGTCCCGTCCCATCCGTGAAGATAATGAGATCAGGTGCCCGGTCGAGCAGGTACGCGGGATCCAGGTGATCATGGCCGATGAAATTGCCGCCGATGAGTTTTTTTCGCGGCTGTCGTGCGATATGCCGGTCATTCAGCCCGAACATATCGATGGCCGGAAAGCCGGAGAAGTATGGAATGCAGCCTGCGGCGGTCACGCCGATAAGCGGTTGTTCCTCCTCGAACACTGCGCGGAGCGTCTCGGCTACGGTCCTCCCGTCCCATTCCCATCGCTCGTACACGGCGAGCTTCATGAAATAGTCGTCGCGCTGGCGGGAGAGGTACGCGAGAAGGTACCCCGGCAGCAACAGCACGAGCAGGCCGGTCAGAATCAACCGCCATTTCTTCTGCAGCAAGGGCTGGTATTCCCGGACGGCGGCCGCGAGCAGGAACAGGCCGACCACCTGCAGCGGCATCGTCTGCCGGTAGGAGGGAAAACCGTCCCCACCGATGACGACGAGATACAGTGACCATGGGAGAAAGAGAGCGAACAGGGCGAGAGCGAGACGTATGGTCGCGCGGTGGAGCAGCAGCAGAACGAAAGCCGTTGCGACGGGAAGCCAGTACAGCAGCTGTACCGAGAAGGCGCGGAACAGGTACTCGATCCCGAGGGGAATGCGCCCGCCGTCCTCCGGAAGCTTCACCCGCGCGGTGTTCGGCAGCCAGTCGCCGTAATAGAACACGCGGAACAGCAACTGCCCGAGCACGAAAAGCAACGGCACAAGCAGCAGCCATCGCATCTCCTCGCGACGGATTCGGTCTTTCCTTCCGATGATGAGTGCCGCGACGACAGAGGACATGGCGAACAGATACCCATCCGGTCGCGTGAGCGCGGAGAGCCCGAGAAGCAATCCTGCGATACGCAAGCCGGTATCGGCCTTGCGCGCGCTTCTGCCGCCATTCGATAGGCTGCCATCGGGACTCGGCCCACCCTCACCTGCGGCCAGTGATTCCGGCTTGTGCAGCAACGCGGCGATGGCGCCGGCGAGCAGCGCGGCCTGCAGCGGTTGTTCCAGTCCGCCGATAGCCCAGGTAGCCACGGTGACGGACAACGGCCAGAGAGTGAAGAGCAGCGCGGTGAAGACGAGCCCGATGCCCGTGTCCCGCCCCTGCGACCAGAGCACGATCAGCGGCACCATGGCGAGCAGCGCAATCCCCAGCACACGCAGCCCGAGGATCAGGTCCACGCCGAACAGTCCCGGCACGGCGGCGAACAGCACCCAGAGCAGGTTGGAATACCCCTCGACGGCGGGGCCCTCGGTCCACGACAGCCCGTGCCCCTCGAGCAAGCGCTGCGTGTAACGAAGGGAAATCAAGGCGTCGTCACTGATGAAAGGAAGCAGACGTGTCGCGTAACGAATCAGCAGCGCGGTCAGTCCTGTGCCCATAAGCAGAAACAGGAACTGTTGACGATTTCTCATTTGGTCATGATCGCCCATTGCGAGAGTCCTGCGACAATCCGGATATTCACATCCCGATAGCCGACGATCTGTCGCAGGTCCGTCAGATTTATGTGCGGACTCATCCTATGCTGATTCAGGCCGATACCCTCCATGATTCGCAGGATCCAGTCTCTCGACGGTAACGGCGTGGTGACCATCAGACGCCCGCCGGGTTTCAGCAGCCGATGGCAGATGTCGAGACAGTCGACATGCTCGATGACCTCGAAGGCGATGACGGCATCAAAGGCAGCTTCCCGCAGACCGAGCTGGCGCCATTCGCGGATGTCTCCGACGATGTCCGCTGGCGCATGAAGGTCAAGACCGACATACCGCGAATGCCCACGGTCAAGCAGGTATTCCTTCACCCACCCGCAACCACAACCGATTTCCAGTACCTCGTCCTCATTTCGAATGCTGTCGAGGAAATGATTGCCTCGCATTCGGCGGGCGCGACGCGTCAGCAGGCCGACGGCAGGCATTTGTCCCTCATTGTCATCGCATGGCATCCGCAACAATCTCGAAATCCACATTCCGCTCGAGCAGGTACACGGTGTTCCTCGGGGGCGCGGGGACATGGAGCCGCGCACGATAATAACCGTAGTCAGGGGCAGGTTCGGAGAGCGTCACATGGAAACCGGTAGGCATGTGTACCCTGTCGTCGACGAAAAACACGGCGCGGGGATCTGTGGATCGAAATGCGTAGCCACCCTCGAATCGAGAGATCGCGAACTCCAGACCGATATGCGATCCGTAACGCCGGTCGACGACCAGCGGCACTCGGGATACCGTACTGTCATATCCGAATTGTCCGTATCGCTGGTAGTGCATTATATAGGGCGCAAGGTGGTGGTAGTATGTCAGCAGCAGATAATGCCGCGGACCGGTCTCCCGCTCCTTTTCCAGCAACGAGCGGTAGCGCTCATTGCCGGTCTCGCGTCGCCACTCGGGCAGCTCGAACGCGAAACCCGCGATCTGCGCGGCAAGCAGCAGTGCGACCAGAGACAGATACCAGCGCGAGCGCAGGTGCAGCAATCCGATCCCGATGATCACTAGCAGCACGGCGACCTGAACGGAATTGATCCGGTTGAACACATGATACAGCACACGAGGGAACGACGTCACCAACACGAGCAGCGCCAGCACGAGAGCGATGCGGCGCGCGCGTGGACTGGACCGGCGCAGCAGCAGCGCAGAACCCCCGATAATCATGAATCCTGCAACCGAGGCGGCAAGCTTGTGTTCTACGAAGAACACGAACAGCGGCTTGGCCATCGTAGGATGAAACGCGATCAGGTTGATGCCGACGAGCGACAGCGCCTTGCGCGGTGAAAGAAATCCAAGAAAATGCGTCGCTGCGGGATCGTACACCCATCGGAGTACGAGCAGGGCCGCCGCCATCGCGACGAGGGGCAGCACACCGGTCAGCACCGACCGCATCGGAACCGCTCCCTTCCCGCTGCGCGCGGCGGTGATGCCGATCAACAGGTACAGCAGCGGCAGGTGCAGCGCCTGCTCCTTCGTCAGCAAGGCAAGGCCCGCCGCGAGCATACCCGCGATGTACCAGCCCAGTCCGCCGTTGCGCGCGTGGCGCAGCCAGGCGTAACTTGCCGCGAGGGTAAACAGTAGCAGCAATCCCTCGGTGCGATTGCAGATCCACAGGGCGTTGTAGAAAAGATCGGCATGCAGCCCCATCGCCAGGGCGAGGAGAAACACTAGCCATGGCGCGTCCTGTTCGAAAAAGAATTCGAAGACCAGCCGCAGCAGGATGAACAGCAGCAGGGCACTGCCGACGTGCACCAGGAGGTTGAATGCGTAGTATCCCCACGCCGAGTTGCCATACAGCGCGAGATCGATCAGCAGAGACAGCATGGGCAGCACACGGAAGGCGCTGAAAAACGGATGTTGTACTCCGGAAAAAGGCGACGGCAGTCCCTCCTGGTCGAGAATGGCCAGCAGCACGTAGTCGTCCGTGCGGAAATCACCCTGCTGCAGAATGAGCGGTACATAGGCTGCCGTGAGCAGGAGCGCCAGCCCGAGCAGCCATGGCCCATTACCGCCACGCGAGATCATGGGTGCATCCCCTCCCTGAATCCGACCGCGCGGTCGCGGCGAAGGTAGACCTGCAGGTTCATGACCGGGGACTGGCGGACGTAATCCTGCAGCACGCTGTCATGGAAACCACGACGACGAAGCCAATTGTCCATCGAAAAATCCGCCGGTACTTTTCTGAAAGCCAACACGGTGTCGATTGCGATGACGACTGGATGGTGCCGGGCCACGTCTTCCAGCACATGCCGATAGTAGGTATCAGCCATCCACTTGCGTTCTCCCGTCAGCGCCCAGGTTCCCGCACCCTCATGCGCCATAGCCACCGGAAAGGCCATGCTGTAGCGCAACGCCGGCAGACGTCGCGCATACGCGTAGGCCGGGGAAGCGGGCCAGACGGACATGCTGAACACCGCGATACGATCGCCGTTGCGTGTGGCAGATCGCAGATAATCGGACAGGTCCGTCCGTGGTTTTTGCTCGAGCATGCGCGGCAGCTGCGTGTGCAGGCGTGGCATCATCCCGAACTGCGCAAGCAGCAGCATTGCAGGCACGAGTTGCACACACCACGGCCGTCTCTCTTTCCGTGTCACCCATGCCGCAAACCCCAGCGCCATCACGCCACCCGCCACATACCATATCGGCAGACGGTGATAGAACCAGCCCTTCCCCTGCAGGAAGTATATCGCCAGCACCGCCACGCCCGCGAGAAGAAGCACACGCAGCAGCTTATGTTGAAGCGTATCGGCACGTCCGTGTAATATGAGCGCCACCGGGAAGGCGCCGAGCAACAGGAAACGGGTTATCACATCGGTGGAGAGGTACTCGACCACGTTCGGCAGACTCGTACCGTAGACGCCGTAGTAGCGGGCGAACAGCGGGGTCCAGGTGAACAGGTATTCATGGAATCCGGGCATGGACCACAACCACATTGCGGACAGCATGGCGCCTGCGAATATCACGACGTGCTCCAGCTGCACGCGCCGACGCAGCTCCGGCACTTTCCAGCGGAGCGACAGCTCCAGGAGGATGAGCACAAGTATGTACTGGGGCTTGACCAGCAATGCGATCACCGCGCAGCAACCGGCAAGAGCCGACGGCAGACGCGCCGGCACGGAGCCACTCCACCGGATCGCGGACAGCAGAATCGAGGGAAGCAGAAACACCATGACAAGCTGATCACGCTGCCCGTACTGCATCACGTACAGCACTCCAAGACCAACCTGTAACCAAACCATGACAAACGTCGCCGCGACTGCCGCGCTCGCCGGGGTATCGCCAGTGCGGCGCAGCAGCCATGCACACGTGCCCAGCGGCAGAAGCATGACAAGGAAATACCCGATACCTGAGGCGCGTGCGGCGTCGAGGCCTGTCCATGCGGAAATGCGCAGTGGGAGACGGCCGAGCTCGTAAATCGGCGGAGGATTGATATCCACAAAATCCTTGAACGGCCGTCCGCCGGCTTCCAGCACTTCCGCGCCTGTGAAGGCGACGCCGATATCATGATCGATCTGTCCGTACCCGAGCGTAAGCAGCCCCGCATGCACCACTGCCACGAGCAGCAGGGTCCATGACAGTCCTGCCAGCAGAAATGGATGGAGCAATGTCGCGGAGAGTCTCGAAAACAGACTTCTCACGGCCGCGCCTCCCGGACGCTTGTATGCAGCATGCGGACGCCCACGCGCGCCGGCAGCTCCGGCACGAACTCTTCGAGCCGGCTCCGAAGCAGGACGGCTTCATCGGTCGTGAGGCCGTAGAAACGCACGGTGTCACCGCCGCATACGATGTTGTCGCGGAGTATCCAATCGCCAACCGGGATCCATTCGTCGGGGATCGACCATGGTTCGGGAAACCACTCCGGGTAGAGAACGGCGATGCGTGCTCCGTAATCGGCAGTCACGGAACGAAGAGTGTCGGTATTGAGCAGGCGGTGACGCCGCGCGATGGCGACGCGCGGTTCGCCTAATCCGACGAGGTCCACCGGACGAATGCGTCCGTAATACGTTATCGCGCCGAGATCGTTGAGCGCCACGCGTTCGCCGCGGTAATAGCGCTGCATGAAGCGGCCCAGCTGGAACTGCTGCTCGTAGATATTGCGCGCCGCGGCGGGCACATGCCGCGCCTGCGACATGCCGTGCATGAGAAGCGGCCACAGCGCGATCACTCCCGCCAGCAGCAGCGGCACGGTGTCGAAGCGCTCCCAACGCGCATGCTTCGTCACGGCAATCTCCCTGAAGCGGGAAAAGAGCGCCAGCAGGGCGACGACGAGACCGCTGCCTACCACGTACGCGGTGTAGCGGCTGAACTGGTCAAGACGAACGGTGAGCATGTGCAGGGCGACGAAGCCCAGCATCGTGTACATCAGCGGGCGGTACCATCGCGCGGGTTTGCCTCCACGAAGCACGAACAGCACCGCGAGCATGAAAAGCACAAGCGAAACTTCCCGCCAGTGAATGGCCTGGTTTTCGGGCCAGAGCAGATAGTAATACAGCGCATTGAAGGGATTCAGAAGATCCCGCATTTCGAGAAGCGGCCCTTTCACCAGAAGGGAGTTGGAGAGGAAGTACCCGCCATTGCCGATCATGATCAGTCCCGCCACGATAACCGGCAGAGCCGCGGCCGCGACCGTGACCAGCGTCGCATGCCAGTCACGCCGGAAAAGGAACAGGCCACCGAGCGCGACGCCGAGCAGGATACTTTCGTAGCGCACGAGGACAGCCAGGACAATCGCCGCGGCCAGCGCCGCCAGCCGCCGAGGCGCCATGCGCCCGGGCGCAAGCGGGACGAGATAGATGACCAGCAGAATGGAGAAAAGATGCAAGGTGTGTTCCATGCCGGTGAAGATGACCGGAATCATGGGCGTCATGACGAGAAACAGAAGCTGCGCCGCGAATCGCCCGGCCATTCCGATTCCCTCGCGGCGGAACAGCGCCTCGACCATCCACAGCGCACCCAAGGCGCCAAGGACGTTCAGCAGCAGGGGCAGCGTGCCCAGTGCTCCGACTACACTCCCGAGTCCGGCGAGCAGCAGCGGCCAGAGCAGCGATGAACTGGCGAAAGTGACCGCATCCGGTGCGACGCCGAACACGCCATGATCAAGAAGGTTCTGCGCGATGGCGAGATGGATATACGGATCGTCGAGTCCGTATATCAGCTGACCGCCGGTGAAGGCCAGGATGGAGCGGGCGAGGTACCAGGTGCCGAACAGAAGCATGCCGGCGGAAAGGTAGAAACTCGCGCCCGGACGAAGCGCATGGGTACTGTCTGCGGTCATGATGAAGGATCTGGGTTCATGGTGTCACGGTTTCGTTGACGTATATTGCCGGAACCACAAGGGATGAAATGTATTCAAGCCTCATGCCGGACAGCGATTCCATACCGCGAAGCATCTGCATCATCGGCGCCGGTTTCACCGGACTCGCCGCCGCCCATGAACTTGCCGGGCGCGGATATTCCGTGACCATCCTGGAACGCGGTGATTCTCCGGGCGGAGCCGCGGCGGGCTTCACGATGCCGGATTGGGATTGGTACGCAGAGTATTTCTATCATCACTGGTTCACGAACGACAGCGACATCTTCCGCTTCATGGACGCGCTCGGCCTCGCGCATAACCGCTTCGTCGTCGCGACGAAGACCGGCATCAAGCGGAACGGAGCCGTGCATCCGATCGATGGACCCTGGTCCATCCTGCAATATCCGGGGGTCTCGATCACCGCGAAAATGCGCCTGGCTGCCGCGGTCCTGTATCTCAAAACGGTCACGCGCTGGCAGCGCTTCGACTCCGTCCTTCTCGAGGATGGACTTCGATCACTGTTCGGCACCAACGCCACGGAACGGATCTGGGCGCCTCTCGCACGAAGCAAGTGGGGTGGCCAGTATCGCGAGGTCAATATGACCTGGTTCTGGGCGCGGATCAAAAAACGGACAACAAGACTCGGATATTATACGGGAGGATTCGGACGCTTCGCCCGCGATGCGGTGGCCGCGCTCGAAATGAAGGGCGTCCGCGTCACCTGCGGTACAGATGTCACCGGCATCACGAAGGAAGGTGGGAAGATTGCGGTGACACGGGATGGCGGCATCACGGAGCGGTATGATATCGTCCTGCTCACGAGTTCACCCGCGGCCGTGGAACGACTGTGCGGTCATGCCGACGCCGCCTTCACGCAGCGGCTTCGGAGCCTGCGGTATCTCTGTGCATCCGTTTTCGTCTTCGTGCTGAAGGAATCCCTGCTGCGGGGCTATTACTGGCTGAACGTCGCGGACGACCGGGCCGCGGAGGATGTGCTCTGGCCGCTCGTCGTCGTCGAACAGACCGCGATAGCCGACCGCTCGCATTACGGCGGCAGCGCTCTCGTCTACGTGGGGCTCTATCGCGATGTGCGGAGTGCCGAGGAGTGGGCGCTCTTCCGGCGCAACGCACTGCAGGTCATGAGGGAGGTCAACGGCCGCTTCGACGAATCCTGGATCGTGTCGGAATGGAAGCATCACACGGAATACGCGCAGCCGCTCTATGGTCTGGATCACGCCTCCACGGTTCCCTCCTTCGACACGCCGATCGAAAACCTCTACTGGGCCTCCATGCACCACATCTATCCCTGGGACAGGGGAACGAATTACGCGGTGCAATCGGGCAGGCAGGTCGCGGCGCATATACTCTCGCGGCAATCAGCGCGTGAGGATTAGCGACATACAATCCTCAAGGAAGAACGATCATATCCCCGCGCTCCGCCGCGCGATGCGGTTGGGTATGCGTATGGTGACGAGTTGCCGGAGAGAGGCCGGTAGTCCCGGCTGCAGCAGCTTCAATGTCGCCTTGCGCGCCTGATCGAGGGATACATCAGCCACGGGCGCGCCTGCCTTCAGCAGCAGCCCTGTCACCTTCACGCGCCAGCCGCCGAAGCGCTCGATGCGGCGGCGGCGCGCGACGAGGCCGAGATCCTGATTCAGGCAGAGCAGGGTGATGTTCTGTTCATTGAAGAAATTCACATGCGTGACGGGATCGTAGGCGATGGGTATGCCGCGCCAGATCTCGTCGGGCACTTCGACGTAGAGCAGGCCGCCGTCGACGAGCAGCGCCGCGAGCTGCCGCAGCAGCGCGGCCGGTTCGGCGAGGTGCTCGAGCACATGGCTGCAGATGATGAGGTCGTAGCGCAGGCCTGCGGACAGTTCATCGATCGTGCTTCCGCGGCGGCGGATGCCGGGCAGCGTGCGTGTCTCGTAGTCGACGACTTCGCAGTCGTGGTCGTCGAGGACGAAAGGCACGAGCAGCTTGCCGTCTGAGCCGCCGTAGTCGAGAATGCGCAGCGTCCTATGCGGAAGATGCGGGATGATGAATGCATGCACGCGTCGGATGCGCCACAGCGTTCCCACATCATTCTCCGCGAAGCGCTTCGTCGGCACCGGCGTCTGCCGCGCATCGAGATACGCGTACTGCGCGTCGATGTCCACCGTCTCCGGACGCGGTGCGTAAGTCATCAGTCCGCACTGCCGGCACATCACCGACCGCAGCTCCACGCTCTCCTGCCCCGGGAACCACAGATCGAAGAACACCTCCCAACGCAGGCGAAAATACTCGGGCAGCCGGTCCTTCCCCACCCGCTCGAATGAATGCACTGCAACATTCTCCCAATCGGAGCCGCCGCAGACGGGACAGGGAAAACTGCTGCGCAAGATGTCACTCCCGCCGCAGCGGCACGACACCGAGTTCCGCTCCGAACAATTCGAGTACTTGGTTGACTTTATCCATACGCATGGTCGCCTTGCCCTGCTCGAGATCCCGGATGAAACGCAAACCCACGCCGGCCTTCCTTGCCGCAACCACCTGTGTGAGGCCATATTTCTTCCGCTGGCTCTTTACATATTCCCGCAACATCATCTCGACACCTGGATATTTCTGACGATACTGTACCCTTCAGGGCATAGGGCATGACGTAATTAACACACAGCATTTTATACCCGGAAGGGTGCAATCATGCGATCCTGGCGGATATTACACCTTTTTAGGTATAATATCCTGAAAACGGATGATTCAGAACATTCTCGTGTAGGAAAAAATGACATAGGCCGCCGCGACGAGCAGCACCCACAGCGCGGCGAGCAGATCGGGTTTATCGATAGATTTCATAGAGCCCGGCGATGGTCGCGATTCGGGTGCGCGTGGCACGAATGGTCGAACGCCAGTCCTCGAGCCGCTCACCATGACCGTTCGTCGCGAGCAGCACCATGCACCATGGTTGCGCTCCGATGCCGCGGACGTTGAGCACGACCAGGTCGGCGCTGCCGGAAGAGGCGCCTGCGTCGTCGAGGAAGTTATTCATGTCGTGCGTGTGGCGAAGGAATTCGAAATCACCGACATCCGCATAGATCCGCGCTCCTTCGGGCAGCGCGCGGTCGAGGGCCGCCAGATCGGGATAGCTCGCGCGCAGCATGTCGCGCGCACCGTCTCTGAGATCGGAGCGCACGGCAAGCGTCATGTCCACCGCTTTCTTCCCTCCGTACCAGAAGGCGGGGAAGACATGGACGACGGTGAGGACGCACAGCGCGATCGCGATGAGAAATCCATTTCGACCCGTCGCGGACCTCATTCCGTCGTAGCCCGCCAGAATGACGCGCGCGATCGGGAGTGCAAGGAGAAAAAACGGCAGGAGCTGGTACCGCAGTGACAGGGAAGTAAAGGGCAGCCAGAACCAGAGCGCGATGAAGAGCAGCGAAAACAGAAGGATGTCCCCTTCACGGGACGGCGCGCCGGCGCGCCAGCGCGGGAGGAACAACAGCGGCAGCACTGCGAGAAATACGGGACCGGTCCAGAACCGGTAACGGAATGTCAGATCAAACGGATAACGCAGAAAGGACAAGATGTCCTGATCGTACGCGACGGCGGGGCCCGGACAACTCTGTCCGAATATATTGTGTATGTATGGAAACAGCGGAGAGTGAAATCTCGCGGCGACGCCGAGCAGCGCCGGCGCGAGAAGCACGAGGGCGATTCCCGCGGCCGACAGCAAGGCGGACCGTTTGTTCCTCCCGCGCAATGCAAGCAGGCCGATGAGTCCCACGCCGATGACGCCATACAGTTTCGAGGAGATCGCCGCGTAGAGCAGCAGCGCCAGCAAGGGAATTTCCCGGGGTGCGAAGGAAGCGGATTTCCGGTCGAGCAGCAGGAACACGACCGCGAGCTGGAAGAACAGGGCGACGAGATCGTAGGCCGGATTCCGCGCGATCACGACAACTTCCAGAATGCTCACCGCGAGCAACGCGGCGAGCAGCGCCGCGGGACGCGCATATCCGAGGCGGGTTCCGGATTCGACGATGATCAGGGCGGTCAGCAGGAGAAACGCATAATGCATCAGCTGCGGCTCATAGAGCGCGGGCACGGATGCCGCGGCCGAGTAGAGCGCCATCGACCCGATAGCGAAGCCGTAATAGTACAGCAGGTTCGGTGCATCGAGTCCGCCGTCGCGGGACAGATCCTCGACGATCAGGAAATGCGCGCGATACGCATCGCTGTATTCGGGGAAGCGCAGCGTGGCGAGGAAGATGGATCCGAGAAGCGCGAGCAGGAGGATCAGGAGATATTCGCGCCGCCACCTGACGAAGGATGCGCGAAGGACACTCCAGCACCGGGGGATGCGCAGCACGCTCATCGCGATTGCATATACGGCAGCGGCCAGGAACAGGCCTTTAATCCATGGCGCGCCTCCTGGAATCCAGTATGCCGCCGTGGTCTGCAGCAGCATGCGCGACGACAGGCCGAGGGCCATCGTCATCGAGAGATGCTTCCAATGACCATCGAGGCGGAGCAAAGTTCGCAGCGCATGACCCGCGCCTCCGGCACCGAGCAATACCACAGCAACGGCGAGCAGTGCGGATAACCAGGAGCTCAGCATGTGGCGGCGATCCTCACCGTTTCCCTGCAATGCGCAGTGCGTGCCATGCACGCAGGAACGCGAGCCGCAGGAGCAGCATGCCCATGGGCAGCGCTTCCGTCAAGGCGTTCAGCTTCGATTGCTCGCCGATCGCGTACACGGGCGTCACCGGCACCTGCCTGATGCGCAGCCCTGCAAGGCGCGCGCGGGTGAGCAGATCGTTCGGATATCCGAACCGCCGGTCGAGCGATGGAATATCGAGCGCCATGAGCGCGCGACGATTGAAACCCAGAAAGCCGTTCTGTGCGTCATGTAAATCCGGAAAGCCTGAAACCACGCGTGTGAGCCAAGTCGCAACGAGATTTCCGATGTAGCGGCCTTTTGGCATGACGGCGGACACTCCCTCATGCGCGAACCTGTTGCCTTTTACATAATCCGCCTCGTCGTCCGTCAGCGGTGCGATGATCGAAGCGATTTCATCCGTGCGCATCTGGCCATCGCCGTCAATGATCACGGCGATGTCCGCATCGCGGCGGCGTGCTTCCTGCAGACCCGTGGCGATTGCGGCGCCCGCTCCCCGGTTGCGAACGTGCCGGAGCAGCACGAGGCGGGGATCTTCCTGTACGGCGATGACCGCGTCGGTCCCATCGGTACTGCAGTCGTCCACCACGATTATCGTCTCGATGAAATCCGGAACGGAACGCAGAACGACCGGCAACTGCCTGGCTTCGTTGAATGCCGGAATGACCAGGACGATATTCTTCTTCTCGTTTACCGCGCACCCCCGAGATGCGTGCGTATCGGCGGCAGCTGCGCCGCATCGGCGCGATCGGCTATCATCACTCCCTCCGCAGCGGCACGACACCGCGCCACAACATCCTGCCGAACCGCGGGGACGACACCAATTCATAATTCTCCAATGCAATTCCCTTCCTCTGTATCAGGGATTCGAGCACGTCGAGACGCCAGATGAGCAGGGGACGCTGTTCGCGCAGCACGCGGTCGAATTCCCCGGCATTCCAGACGCCGATGTAGCGCAGCCTGCTGCCGCGCAGATAGACTTCCGCGCCGCAGGGATCGCCGACGACGGTGCCGGCGGGAATGGAGGAATCCCCGGAGAGTCGGATCAGCTCTTTCATCTGGTCACGCCCTGCGTCGTAATCGAGGTTGATGAAGACGGGAACGACGGCGGGGAGCGCGAGCAGCAGCACGCGTCCCGCGCGCTCGCCGACGTGGGGGGACGGCAGGATCGCGGCGAGCAGCACCGCTCCCGGAGGCGTAGCCATCCAGAGATAGGGCTCGCGCGGAAAAATGACCAGCGCGGTGATCAGCACGACGGACAGCACGAAAAGGATGACGGCGATGACGGCGCCCTGCGCGCGGAACAGGGCGGCGAAGCGCGCAGCGGTCGCGCGGGGACGCACTACCAGCGCGACGGCGAGGAGAACGAGCAGCACCGCGGCTTCGATCGCGATGACGCGACGTGTGTTCGGCAGCAGCAACGGCGTGTGCGCCGCGATATGCGTGAAGAACATGGAAGGCGCGCGCCGCAGATTGCGCGCGGCATGGCCGAGAAAGGCCTGCGGATTGGCGACAAAAGCGGCGGGGATGGACTGCGCTCCCGCGAAGTCCTCCTGCACGACGGTCTCCCAGTGCATGAAGCTGTCGAGATACCGTGCACTCCGCGCAGGATCGCCGATGACATAGTGTTGGCCGAAGGCCCAGATGGCGCGTGAGCTGCCGCTGAGCGAGGGAAGTTTTCCGAGCACGCCGAACAGCGCGAGAAACAGCAGCAGGGGCAGTAGATCCGAGACGAGGCGCTTCCATTTGCGGCGGCGCAGGCGGACGGCAGCCGCCACTCCGGACAGCAGGAGGGCGGCGTATATGAGTTCGGGACGCGCGAAAGAAAGACATGCGAGTCCGAATCCCCCGGCCGGCAGCCTCCAGCGGCGTGGCAGCAGCAGAAGCAGGATGAGCAGCGCGAGCACGCCGACCGCCGCGAAATGCGCCTGTTTCGGGATCACGCGCAGATTGCCCAGGCTCAGCAGCAGGAAGAGCGCGGCCGCGGCGGAGGTGAAGCGTCCCGCCCCCAGGAGCCGCGCGGCGATGAAGGCGAGGAGGACACTCAGCGCAGTGAGCAGGACGGCATTCAGATAATACAGCCGCACGGGATCCGGCTGCAGCAAATGCAGGCCGAAATACCAGAGGGCATAGAGCGGACCGTTATCCTGACCGGGTGGACCCTCCTCCAGGAATTCCATTCCCCAGGACATGTATATCGTCTCGTCCCAGCCGGCCAGCATCACCTGCCGCGGCGCATCCCACCCGAATTTCACCGCGCACAGCACCAGCACGAACACGATGATCATGTCGGTTTTCATACACAAAGGTCGTTCCCCCCGTCATCCCGAGTAGCTCGTCCCCCACAAGCGTCAGTCCCGTTCCCCCCGTCATCCCGAGTAGCTCGTCCCCCACAAGCGTCAGTCCCGTTCCCCCCGTCATCCCGAGTAGCCCGACCCGCGTCAGCGGGGCGAGCGTATCGAGGGATCATTCCCCCCAACACCGCCAACAGCACCGTAACCAGGGGCATTATATACGTCGGCGTCAACGCCACCGAATACCCCAACAATATTATCAGACATGCCGCTCCGAAATACATACACAACTCCTCCTGCCGCAGGACGGAGCGGATCGTGCGCGCGAGCCAGAGCAAGTATAGTGCGAGCCCCGCGATGCCGGTCGTCATCAGGATGCGCAGGAAATCATTGTGCGCACCGAAGGCGGTGGCATGGAAATAGTTGCGACCCGAGAGCGAGGAACCGAAGAGCTGCGCATGCAGCGGCAGCCGCGCGTAGTCGCGCACGATATTGGACCAGATCAGTCCGCGGGAATTCGCGAACTGTTCCGCGGGAAATTCGCCTTTCGCGATCTCGACATCGCGCAGCAGTACCCAGCGGTAGGTGTGTTCGGGACGCAGCAGGAAGCCCGCCGCCGTTGTAACGATCACGGTGCCGGCGAGCAGCGCCGCGCGCAGCGAGGATTTCCGTCGCAGGAAGAACAGCAGGATCAGACCGGTCAGGGCAGCGAGGACCGCCCAGGTGCTCACGTGGACGACGAAGGCCGCCGTGATTCCCATCACGCCTGCGGCGGCCAGGAGCACGAGGAAAAAGGTCCACCCTTCGCGCTTCAGCGCGAGGTACCCGGCTCCCATGAGCATCAGGCTGAAATGCAGGCCGTACACCGCCGTCTGTGCGTAGGGTCCCGTGAAGCGCGGAACGCCCCCGCGCATCGACATTCCCATCGGGTGAACGAGCAGTTCATACAGGACGAAGAACAGCGGGACGATTCCCGCGAGTCCCAACGCGCCGGCGGCTGCCTCAATCAGGCGATCGCTTCGCAGGTACACATATCCAAACAGCACGGCGAGCGGAGGCAGGACCCATTTCAACGCGGTGCCCGCCGACTCCGCACCGGGCTCGACCGCGATCGCGGACAAGGCCGCGAGCAGCAGAAGTGCGCCCCAGGCGAGCATTTCCCAGTGCGCGCGCCAGGCGCCGCGCAACACCGCACGCTTCCGCCATAGCACCAAAATAAAAAACGCCGGCAACCCGGCGCCCAGCAGCTGCAGCGGCGAAACGCCGGGACCAGAGTGCTTCCAGTCCCAGGTCGTATCAATCACCGGCCGCAGGAGCAATAACAGCAGCCATACCACTACCGGCCAGCCGATCTCACTTATATCCTTCCGCAGCCGATCAGCTGATACCATCCTGGATAACATATCTTGTTATTTGTCATCTTGTCATCTTGTCATTCGTGACGAAGTCTATCGCCTCCCTGAATCCTTCGATCATTCGATCGATATTCGCTTCATTCGCCACCGTCTTCAGCGCATTCCGACACATGCGGGCGAGAAGGGCCGGGTCGAGAATCAGCTTTTCGATATGCGCCGCAATATCCTCCGCATTCGACTCGCAGAAGAAACCGTTCTCTCCGTCCTTCAGGTATTCAATCTCAGGCGAATGAAACGGTCCTTGTACCGTACTGCGGCAGGTAATCATTGGCAGTCCAAAGGCGAAACCGTGTACGATGCCGAGACCGACGTAACCTGGCATGAGCATGATGTGGGCGACGGCGAGAAGCGGAGCGGATTCATCGATGTCGTGGATCGCACCCGTGACAATGATGTTGGGATCCTGTATGCGTTCAAGACGGGCTCGTTCCTCCCCATCGCCGATACAGACGAGTCGCACTTTATATTTCCGTGCGAGGAGCGTGTAAGCATCGAGAACGAGATCGATGCGTTTCGATGCCCGCATGCGGCCGAGATAGAGAATGGTGAAGGAATCGTCGGGACGCCCCGCAGCATGGCGTTCATATGCTGCCTTCAATCGGCGAGTATCCAGCGTGTTCGCAGCGACAAAGCACTTGTGCGCGAGCCGAGGAGTGTTGCGAACAACGAGGTCCCTCCGCGCATGTGAATAAAAGAGCGTGGCATCCGCCATTTTGTATACCCGTGGCGCGATTCTGAAATGTCCTGACCTCTCAGCGAGAACCATGTCCAGATTTCGTATGCCGTGCGACCAGGGAATCAACTTGTATCCGAAGAACGGCCGCAGGAGCAGAAGCTTCCAGAAGGTAACAACGCCCAGTGAGAATTGGGCGATGACGACAGCTGGCTTGCGCTTTCTGAGTATGGGAAGGATACACTGGGAAATCAGGCTCTTCCTTCCGAACAGGTATCTCCCGGGAAGAATTTCGGATGGAAAATCCATCTCATCATCACCCGATGGTTTGACCGTATCCGCGAGTCCAGGACTGTGACACACCACCACCCCCAGCTCCTCATGCAGCCTCCGAAACACCGGCACCCGGTACGATGGCACGATCCGTTGAAAAAGGAGAATTCCTCCTTGCCCTTCCCGCTCTCTGTGGTTCAGATCCGTCAACGGCGCATGCGTTGCAGGTACCAATCATAGGTCTGCCGTATACCCGCTTCCAACGATATACTCGGCTTCCACCCCATCTCCTTCAGCCGGGACACATCCATCAATTTCCTCGGCGTCCCATCCGGATACTCAGGATTGAATCTCAACTCACCCTCGAACCCGACCACCGACCTCACCATCTCCGCCAATTCCCGAATCGACAAATCCTCCCCCGTCCCCACATTCACATGCCGCTCCCCACTGTAATTCCGTATCAAAAACACCACCGCCGACGCACAGTCGTCTACATTTAAGAACTCACGTCTGGGTGCCCCAGTCCCCCATACCTCCACCGCATCCGCACCGATGCCATGAGAAGCGAGAACTCCAACCAGTCCATCTGCGTAATCTGTGGAATCTGTGGTTACTCTTATGTCCCTTTTGAGAGCTTCATGGTCTGATGCACGCAACAATTTCGCCAAATGGAACTTCCTTATCAGCGCCGGCAGCACATGCCCATTCTTCAAATCGAAGTTGTCATTGTATCCATACAGATTTGTCGGCATCGCCGAGATGAAATCATCCCCGTACTGCCGTTTGTAGGACTCGCACATCTTCAACCCCGCGATCTTCGCGATAGCATAGGGCTCGTTCGTCTGCTCCAGCTCACCTGTTAAAAGATGTTCCTCCTTCATCGGCTGCGGTGCGAATTTCGGATAGATACACGACGAACCAAGGAACAGAAGCTTCTTCACACCCAACAAATGTGCGGTGTGGATGATGTTGTTCTGTATCGCGAGGTTCTGGTAGATGAATTCCGCGCGGTAGACGTTGTTGGCATAAATTCCGCCAACCCTTGCAGCGGCGACGAAAACGTAGTCGGGTTTCTCGGCCTCGAAGAACGCTTCGACGGCGGACTGCCGGGTGAGGTCAAGTTCGTGCATCGAGCGTCCGATCAGGTTCGTGTGGCCGTCCGCTTCCAGTCTGCGCCATATCGCGGAACCAACCATGCCTGTATGCCCGGCGATGTAGATTTTGTCTGTCTTGTTCATATCGCTAAAGTATGTGATGCATGCTATCTGACACAGAGCGCACGGAGATCACTGAGCGCACCGAGTAAATTTTTAAAAAGAAGCTCGGTGATCCCTGTGGGCTCGGTGAGCTCAGTGTTCCAAAGTCAGAACCCGCGCCTGCGCACTTTTTCGAGATCCGCGTTAACCATGATCTTCACGAGTTCCTCGAATTTCACTTTCGGCT
>CAZWNO010000034.1:0-7489 GCA_964635845.1 uncultured Chromatiales bacterium | reverse complement strand
CCTTGGCTTTGGAGGGATCGCCGATGAGGAGTTCGACTTCGGTCGGGCGGTAGTAACGTGGACTGACTTCGACCAGGATCGTCCCAGTCGCTGCATCGAAACCCTGTTCTTTTTCCGCCTCACCTTTCCAATGCAAATGAATACCGACCTCACGAAATGCGATTTCAGTGAATTCCCGGACGGTGTGCGTCTCACCGGTGGCGACAACAAAATCATCAGGTGTGTCCTGCTGCAGCATGCGCCACATGGCGTCGACGAATTCCGGTGCATAGCCCCAGTCGCGCTTGGCGTCCATGTTGCCGAGTACCAGACGATCCTGCAGTCGCTCCTTGATACGCGCGGCAGCACGGGTGATCTTGCGTGTCACAAAAGTCTCGCCGCGACGCGGGGATTCGTGGTTGAACAGGATACCGTTACTCGCATAGATGCCATAAGCTTCGCGGTAATTCACAACGATCCAGTAGCCGTAGATCTTGGCCACGGCGTACGGGGAACGGGGATAAAACGGCGTGGTTTCGGACTGCGGTATCTCCTGCACCTTGCCGTAGAGTTCGCTGGTGGAGGCCTGGTAGAAGCGGGTGCGCAGTCCGGTTTCCTTGATGGCGTCGAGGAAACGCAGCGTGCCGACGGCGTCGACTTCGGCGGTGTATTCGGGTACTTCGAAGGATACCTTCACATGGCTCTGCGCGGCTAGATTGTATACTTCGTCCGGAGCGATTTTCTCGAGCAGACGGTTGAGATTGCTCGAATCGGTCAGGTCGCCGTAGTGGAGAAAGAGTTTCTCGTTATAGATGGCGGGATCATTGTACAGGTGATCGATGCGGCCGGTATTGAAGGACGAACTGCGGCGTATGATGCCGTGAACTGCATAGCCCTTCTCCAACAGCAGCTCCGCGAGGTATGAGCCATCCTGGCCCGTGATCCCTGTGATAAGTGCAGTTTTCATGAAGTTATTCGGGATTATGAAGTATGATCGTTAAACTTTGAATTGCACCACAGAGAACACAGGGAACACAGGGGGCTTCCTTTAAAAATCTCTCCGTGTTCCCTGTGTCCCCTGTGGTGCAATTCTTCTTTATGCAACTAAAAGCCGATATGGAAACCACCGGTAATGGTGATGGTTTTGCCGAGATACGGCGCGGGGACGTATTTCGCCGCGTCGGGGCCACTCACGTCCTGCAGGTCGATGCCGGCAAAGAGGCGTCCGTTGTGGGTCAGTTCATACCCGGCTTCGAAGCGGATGCTCTGCCGCTCGAAACGCACTTCTTCCATGAAGGGAACCTTGATCGCATCGGTGCCAGAGACGTATGTGATATCCGGTCCGCACCGGTCTTTCGTAATTGCTGCAAGCACCCGAACTCCCCTGAACGGCCGCACGATCACGGAAGCATGCAGCTGATCGGCATTGTCCCGCAGGTAATGACCGAGCACATAACGGTTGGTCTCGAACGTCGTGGTCGCGAGGTTGTGCTTGTATGTCATGGGGTTGGTGCGAGTGTACTCCGCCGTCACCATCACATCCTTCAACGGCCAGTTGCTCAGACGTGCGCCTGCTTTCAAGCTGAAGAAATTGTTGTCGTCGCCTTCCGTAAATCGGCGGGTGTTGAGCTCGTCGAAGAATATCGTAGCGTACAGGTTCAGATGCCGGATCTGCCGCGAACTGACATCGATGAACATCTGCGCGTTCTGACCCGTTTTGTTCGCTGCGCTGTTGAGCGTATGGTCGACGGATTTGTAGAACAGGAAGGGCACGAGATACGCCGCCTGCACGCCGATATCGCTGTATATAATCGAATTGCCAAAGGATACATGCAACGCTTGCCAGGGCTTGAAGGTGTACAGATTCGCAGCCATATATTTGTCGTGGAACACCTCGCGGTATACACCGTCGTCAGTGCGGAACGAACGGCTGCTGTCGATTACCTCCGACACCAGCCAAGCGTGCACATAGTTGAATTCGAACCACTCGACCGGCGTCAGATGCAGCGTGATCTGTCCGGGCGAAGGAAAACGGCCGGAGAAGATATTCGTACCAGCATATCCGCTACCCCAGGCAAAATGTTCCTTCACCAGCCCGATCGAACCCCAGTTCCAGCCGACGGTAAGTCCGCCGCGGGTTTCGCTGTAATCCACGCCGTTTCCTGAACGTTTCGCAGGCACGCCATAGCGGTCGGTGAGGAAATGTTCCGACGACAGCGGGAGGCTCTCATGGTTATCGCGCAGGCTGACGTAGAAACCGACGTTCTCGCCGATGCTCCCGAAAGCCGAGACACCGTGGTAGCGGTGGTACCAGCTGTCGTTTGCGTTGCTGAAATACTGCAAGCCAAGGACCGGAGTCACTCCAAGAGAGAAGATCGAGTCGCGGTAGAAGATGCCGGTGGGGTACAGAGAGACAGAGGCTTTCTCAGACTCACGGATGAGGTCGATGTCACCGGGTTGACGGGCATTTGAGCCGGCCTCGAGCGTAAACGCGCGAAGGTAAAAGCGCAGCTCGTCGCGCTGGCGCGCAGAGAGCGAAGCCGACGCTGATTGCGCCTCAGTGAGCTTCGAGTATATCAGTTCGCGCGAATAAGGCTTGACGGAAGTGTTCAGCGAGATGATCTGTTCCGAGGCCAGCTCGTCAAGGAACTCGTACAGAGTCGTCCATGAGATGTGTTCTGGGACTGACTGTGCATACGATAATGTCGTCGCAAGCAACATCGCGACACAGAGCCCACTGAGAACACTGAGCGCACGGAGGGATTGCTTGAGTATCGCTTTTTGCATGTTTTGCGCTATTCGTCGATGGTAGATTGTGGCCAACATATCCAGATTCAGGGAGATACGATGGATGAACTGAAACAATTCAATTCGATTACCGATGACATCATTGGCTGTGCGATCAAGGTTCACCGGCATTTTGGACCAGGACTCTTCGAGCGCGTGTACGAGATCTTTCTCATGCATGAACTGAAAAAGCTTGGTCACCAGGTCGAACATCAGGTTCGGGTTCCGGTCGAGTTTGAAGGCATCAGCATCGCAACTGCTTACAGGATCGACCTGCTCGTGGATGCCGCGGTCGTGGTCGAGATCAAGGCTGTGGAGTCACTCCAGCAGATCCATCATGCCCAGTTGCTCTCATACCTTCGATTGAGCGGCTACCGGCTTGGACTGCTCATCAACTTCCACGAGAAGTTGCTTACACGCGGGCTAAAACGGATAGCGCTTTGAAAGTCCCTCAGTGAGCTCAGTGCGCTCGGTGCGCTCCGTGTCGAAAGGTTCGAAGAACAGCCCCAATCTAACTCGAACGGGCGCGTTTGAGGAAGATGTTATTCATCGCTGCCCAGAAATAGCGCCAGTCGGTCTTCCACGGGGCCTGTTCGTAGGCGTCGAGGTACCGCCGCTCCGATTCCATTACCTCGTCGAGGGTTTTGGGGAGATCGACATAGAATGGCGGTACGAGACCGGGCTTGTATTTTATGCGCCGTTCCTGCAGGTCCGGCGTGTAGAGGCTGAAGTAGTGTTTGCTTAACGGACGCACGCCCACCAGCTTCAAATCACCCTTCAGCCAGTTCAACAGCATCGGGAGTTCGTCGATCCAGAAGCGGCGCATGAAGCGACCGAGTCCCGTCACACGGAAGTCGTTCCTGAACTTGCCGCCCTGGTCGAGGTGGTTTTTCTTGAAGATGAAGTCCTGGAGGTACTCGGAGTATGGGTACATGGTCCGCATCTTGTAGACGCCGATGATGTTGCCGTCCTTACCGACACGGCGGAGCTTGACCAGCGGACCGTAGGTCGGATCCATGTCGAACGCGGGTTCCTTGATTTTCCTAGCAGCGACGCAAAGACGTCCGTTGGAGTTCTCCTCGTCGATAACCTCGAAGCCGCAGGAGTAGAGTCTCCCCAGCGCCTCGGCGCGCGAGAGTACACGGTTGTTTCCGCGGGTAATCAGGAAGTACAACCATTTCGTGCCCGGGAACTTCGGGAAGACGCGCTTGAATATATAATCAAAGGGATAGTATATGTGATTCAGAACCGGCGGATATTTCTTCAGCAGTCGCGCCTTCCTCTGTGCCGCCGTCTCCACACAGCACAAAAAGAGTCCGCCAGGAGGAAGCTTCTCATTGACGGTCTCGAAGAACTTGTTGATGCGCGGAATGTCGTTACTCCGGTGAAGGTTCACGATACTCTGGTACGCACCATCTGGTTGTGTAAGAATATTAAATTTCGTAGTCGTGGAGATGAAGAGTGTCTGACCGGTAGCATCACCCAGTTGATCACATATGAAATCGAACGCGGTTTCGCCAGACTCCTCGAGAATCGTGTCTCGCAGTCGAGCGTCGATCTCCACTCCCTGAACGGTTCTCTCGACCATCGGTTTCTGATGTACCGGCAGGTTGAGATATTCTTCCACAGCCCGACTCGATATGCTTAGTTGTCGATCGAGCATGTAGGCGTATGTCGCTATCAATTCGAGTACGGTCGTGAATATCGCCGCTCCGATCAGAACGCCGCGTGAGTAGTCCTGTTGCATCAGGAAGATCACAAAGGTAACGCCGAGGAAGAGGATGACATTCATCTTCAGGAGATTCAACGAGGCCGCTTTCATGCTCACCTCGCGGCTGATCTGGTATTTCCTGAATATAATCGAACCGCTCAGCCACACTATCGTGAAGATCAACATCGGAACGCGGTATGAAACCACCGCACGGTGAAGGTCCGCGCCCTTGATGAGCAGACTCAGCATCAGCGCGACCGCGATGAAGGTCAGGTCGAAGAAGAGGACTGCAGGGTATTTATATCGTACGCGCATTAAAGATTTTTGAACCACAAAGGGCTAGAAGGGCAGGAAGGACTGATGGAAAAAATTCTCCTTGCCCTTCCCGCTCTCTGTGGTTCAATTCTTTCCTTCCATGAATTTCAATAGATACGAGACCATCCAATCAGTGACGTCGATTTTTTCTTCGAGCATGCGGTCGCGGCGCTCGTGCCAGACGTCTCGGCGGTTGGGTGTGTTCAATATTTTTTCGAGCTTGCGCAGCAGCAGACCGGGCTGACTGCCGGGGATGCCATATCCGAGCAGATAGTGATTTTCTATGTCGTCAAGATAACTGATTCTTCCGACAAAATCATTGAAACGCAGGAATGGAGTACCAAGCACACCTGCTTCTGCCGCCATTGTCTGGCTATCCCCGATGTAGATCTCCGCGAACGCAAGGACATGATGCATGTCGATCGGATCGATGGGCATGCGCAAGGATTCAAACTTGTCCTGCAGCGGTCGTTCGGATGTTATCCACACATCCATATGCGGCTTGAGCGCGGCGATCAGCTGTTCGGCAAGATTGTCCGTGATGCCGCGCACTCCCGCATCATGATGCGCATTCAGACTCGAAAAGCGGAGGACGGCGAAAGGGCGGTCGCCCGGGAAGTATTTGCGGATGATCCCGGGATCCGGCGTGAACCTGCCGGGATGGAGATAGGCAAGCTCGTGATAGCCGTGATAGAATACTGTCTTCGATTCCCACTTGCCCATGCGGCAGCCCTGCGGTGCGAGTATGGCGGTTGCCCAGGGATAGGCGAGCTTCGCATACATCGGCACGACGTCCCAGTCATCCTCGTTGACGTTGATGCTTGGCTTGCCGAGCAGGGTGCCAACATGGGAGATTTCGACGCTCGTCCCGACGAGGATGTCCGGTGTATGTTCGTAGCAGTAACGGAACATCCGCCAGTCGCGCTTGAGCATGCCCAGCGCCAGTCCTACCCTGGAATCACCGCGACCTTCGGGGAGGATGTTTTGATACTCCCAGCCCGTGGTTTTGAGCAGGTCTTCGAGAACGTCCTTTTTCTTGATGAGGATGGCCATCTCATGTCTCAGCGCTCGCAGCTCGGCGATGACGTTCTTGAACAGGTGGAAATGCGCCGGATGGCCCATGTAGAAAAGAAATTTCAAATCAGGAATTTTGAATTACGAATGTATCTGCGAGAGCGACTGCCATCCAGGCATTTGACCAACGCATGTAGGGGATTTTGTTCGTGTAGTGCGGGAATTTCTGGTAGTAGAAATATCCGCTTTTGTCCTGCATATTGTCGATCGTCCACTCGGCGATGGTGCGGGCAAAGTCGCGGTGTTCATCGAACATGTTGAAGGTGATGATACCCTGCGCCTGATTGTGGATCTCAACCGGCCACTGTTTCGGAATGCGCCACATCGAGCGACCGTCGTCGAAGAACTGAACGTTTCGATAATACTCCAGCCCCTTCCGGACCGCCTCCTCCCACTCCGGTTTGCGCATTCCCGTGAGCCGCATGATTTCTTCGATTGACTCGATCACGTACCCCTGATGAAAATCGATCTGCACACGTTCTTTCCCGTTTTCGAGATCGACACTGTAATTCCACCGCCCGTCAGGCAGCTGCCGGGCGACTACAAAGTCGATTGCTTTTTCTATCAACACAGCAATCTCGTCATCCTGAGTAGGGCGACCTGAGCAAAGAGTCGCGTCGTTTGAGTCACCCTGAGTAGGTCGATCTGAGCGAAGCGAAGGGCGACCGTATCGAAGGGCGGGATCGTCGCCCCTCGATTCGGCCGCATGCGGCGACTTACTCGCGGTGACGAATATGTTCACTTCTTTCTGTAGAGACAGGTATCTGGCAAGTATTTCCGCACCCAGCAGACTCGCATTGTAACATGCGTCCTTCATCACGGGCGTGTAGGAAAAACACAGGCCGATTTCGTCCGCGTAACGCTCGACATGATTCAAAACGAGATCTGAGGCGCCTTGCATGAGCGGCAACACCTCGCTGTCAGCGGTTGCCCGATAGTATTCATGCAATCCCTTCACCACAAATCCGGTCGCGACCACCGAGGGGACGTACGCATCGACATATTTCACCGGGGAAGCCCAGGGGAAGTCATAGCCCCAGCAGTATGCGCTATACCCCTTCGAGGGATTATCGCGTAACCAGTAGAAGAATTCCTGCATGTGCTGGAGATATTCCGGACGGGGATCGGAGTGGTAGAGAGTGCTGTACGCGCGTAAAAAAAGGCCGATCGCTTTGGGATTCCGGCCTTTATTGACACCGATCAGAGGGCGGATATTGATCGGATTTCGTTTCTGGAATTGGATAGCCAGTACCGGCCCCCACTTCCCCAGCCACCGGCACGGTAACCAGGAATTTAACGTGTCATATGGGTCATAGCCATTGTAATTACTCGTCACAAGATAATGAAGTAATTTATTAAGATTGTCTTGCATTATATTAGATGAGAATATTTTTCACTGCTAATTTGACCGAATGCTTTTGACTTCCATTTCTGCTACTTCTCTACCTAGATGTATCGCGCTCCCAATCATATACTGGCGGAACAACCTCATTTTCTCTCTCTCGATCCTCTTTAACCAACACTGTCCCACCTTTCACGACAGCGCTAGCATCTCGCATGCTATTACTCAACCCAAATGATGATGCAGCATATCGAATCAAGATACTAGATAGGACAATTGCA
>CAZWNO010000033.1:29670-33827 GCA_964635845.1 uncultured Chromatiales bacterium | reverse complement strand
ATGGTGTTGCGCGAATGGCCTGTCCGCTTGACAAGCGACTTGACGCTCTCGCCGTACACCCGATTCGCGCTGCGAATCATCTCGTATTGATCCATCGTGAGCATCCTTTCTCCTTCACCGCGATGTTCTCCAATATCGCCGCGAAGGACTTGCCCAGGGGGGTCAATTTTGCGTTACCATTTTGGGCTCAGGGGGGTCAATTTTCGGTTACCAAAACCAGGCCGACAACGGCTACACGTACGAGACCGCCGGCGCCGTCAAGAACGGCCGGAAGGTCTGGATCCTCGCCAAGGCCCCGGAAGGCGCGATGGTGGGCGACGACCGCATCGACCAGTACGTGGCCATCGTCACCTCGCACGACGGCACGATGAACCTTCGGCTGCTGCCGACGGGCATCCGCATCGTCTGTAACAACACGCTCACATGGGCCCTGCAAAAGGGACAGGACGATGGATTCTCCATCCGCCATACCGGCGACGTGCATGAGAAGCTCGAGTTCGCCACAAACGTCCTGAAGGCCACCCAGTACTCGTTCGGCGAGGCCGTGGAGATCTTCAACCGGATGAACGACATGCGGATCGAACCCGCCGTGGCCATCCGGTACTGGCAGCAGGTGATCCCGTCGCTGGCCAAGCGGAACGAGGGCTCGAACGCCTGGCAGACGGCCTTCGAGAACATCGCCAACGCCTTCATGTACGGACGCGGCAACCGCGGGGAGACGCTCTGGCATGCCTATAACGCGTTGACCGAGTGGGTGGACCACATTCGCAACACGGCCAGCCATCGCGTGCTCGACTATGCCGTCTTCGGCGAGGGCGGACGCATCAAGCGCGACGGCATACGCGCCGCGAAGGAAATCATCGCCGACCGGATTTTCTCCGGCCCGGCGCTCATGACAACGAACTGACCCCAACACGAAAGGAATGAATATGGAACGTGAAGAACTCTTCGACGACGACGTCGATACCACGGTCGAAGGTCTGCAGCTGGTCCCCGACCGGCTGCCGAAGCAACTGCCGTCGAAACACGAAATCAAGATGTTCCGCGCCGACCTCGTCGAACGGCTGACGGGCAACCTCGGGCCCCTGAAGGCCTATCTGCTCGTCAAGCTGATCGAGAAGATCATCGCCGACAAGGACGAGGGCGTCATCAAGCAGATGCAGGAAGGCGCGAAGAAGGAATTCCAGCAACTGTACCCGCGCGACAAGTCGGCCGAAATCCTCGGCGCGAAGGTGACGATCAAGGGGCGGTCCTGGTGGACTTACCCTTCCGACATCGACGCCTTCGAGGTCGAGTGCAAGGCAATGGAGGCCCGCTTGAAGGGCATGAAGAAAGCCGCGGAGATCGACGGTCGGGCGATCCAGATGCAGAATCCCGACGCCAGCCTATCCATCAGCTTTTGAGGACCAGACATGTACCAGCTCATACTCAACAACATCCGTCTTCTCATCCGGGCCGACGCGATCGTCGCGGGGAACAGCGCAGTCACGATCCGACGCGGCGACGACGTCGTGACGATCGACGTGATCACGCCCGGGGACATTCGCATCATCCCACCCGCCGAGGAGA
This sequence comes from uncultured Chromatiales bacterium, assembly GCA_964635845.1. GTDB lineage: Bacteria > Bacteroidota > Ignavibacteria > SZUA-365 > SZUA-365 > SZUA-365. Next base: position 32,258 of record CAZWNO010000033.1, on the reverse strand, counting down.
TCGGATTCAACCATCCGCCCGAGGAAACGATGGCGGCATGATGACCGGCAACAGGGCGGCGACCGATGACATGCGCGTTTAGACTTCGGCCGGCACATTTTGATTTTCGGCCGGTGCCGGAGATCTTGCGTATGATTGCCACAAGAGAATCGTACAAGCAGCACATGACAAAACCTTCCACCCCGAAGCGCGACGACGCCGGTTCCGACCGGTGGGTCATTATTCGAACCTTCAACCGCTCCGGAAAGACCAACGGCCTGTTTCGCGAGCACTTTGAACTCTGGAAACAAATGAGCCATTTCAACCGGCTGAGCTATCTGGGAAAAAAGGTTCCATCCCGTCTGCCCTACTCGTACGAATGGGCATTCGAGGATCGCAAGCGGCACGGATTTGATCCGTCCGGGTACGACCCATCCAACGACGAGACATACCGGCCGGAGAACTTCCCGGGACCGGAAGGCGAACGCCTCTCGCCATCGAGGAAGTACAATCCGCCAGACACGCGCCTCCGAAGGTCGCCGTCCATCGTCGCCGTCGGATTCGACCGAAACGGGAAGCGCCTCTGCGCGACGACCATGTCCTGCGCGGAATGGACGTCGATGGATCATGACATGCGCATGTGGGAACTCTCCAATCTCGCGACCGGTGAGGTCGCTTATTATCAATGGCGCTATGTAGAATAATCAGGAATGACATATGACCATCAGACTTATCGCGAGGCGGCCCAAGTGGCTGCCTCGTTTGCGTTTCCGCCAGCGAGGAAACGTGGAGACCTGGACATGGGGCGAACCTGTCACCCTCGTCGAGAACGAACTTGTCTTCGCGTGGATATTCACCATCGTCGTGAGGTGGTACGCATGAGCGACATCTATCCCGATTACGACGAATACGACGACTACGGATGCGACGTGGCCATCGACGAACTGGTCGACTGTCTCGTGTGCGGCGGCGACGCGGCAGAACTCGGAAGTCTCGGACGGCTGACGTGGTTCCGGTGTGTCTGCTGTGGCATGCAGTTCAGCAGGGAGGACGACAATGAAGGAGGGCGACCATGATTGACATCGAACATGCGAGCGACGAGCAGCTGATCGAGGCGGTCATCGGCAAGCGTCTTCCGGGACCCATGAACATGGGCCTTCGGGAGATCGCCCGGGCGCCGCAGCTGCTGCAGCTCTACACCGGCATCGGTCCGGCGACCATCCACAAGATCACGGCGGCCTTCGAACTGGGACGGCGTTATGTGACGGAAAGGGAAGAGGACCGGCCGGCCATCAGTTCCCCGCAGGACATCCACATAATCTATGGGCCGCGCCTTCGCGACCTCGCGCACGAGCGGTTCATGGTGCTGCACATGAACAACGGCGGCAAGGTGACTTTCGAGCAGATCGTCTCCGAAGGCATCGTCAACGCCTCGCTGGTACATCCCCGCGAAGTCTTCTCGAAGGCCGTCGCGCATCTGACATCGTCGGTGATCCTCTTGCACAACCACCCGTCCGGCGTCCGCGAGGCCAGCCGCGAGGACCACCTGATAACAAAACAGCTCGCCGAGGTCGGCAAGCTGCTGGACATTCCGGTACATGACCACATCATCATCACAGGGGACGGGTATGTGAGCTTCGCGGAGAGCGGGTGGATGTGACGGAAAGTATCGTGTACGAATGCTGGAAATTTCACCACTTCGCAATTGTGGGCACAATACGCATTAGACAAGACCAAACGTGAATTTCGGCCACGCTATTCGTAATTGATCTCACCCTGGATTCTCACGAAGGAAAAAATGAAAATGGGCATAATTCAATTCGTCAATCTTCCGGTCAAATCACTGGATCACATTCTGTGGCGCGGAGGACTTGTCTTTATCAACAGGAGGCTGAAATGCGACCTATGTCCGAACGTCTACGAAAACTAATGAGGACGGAGTTGATCTTCCTGCTCGTCATTGTGTTTGTATCCTGCAGCACGCCAGACTCACAGTACCGTGATGCTTGCGATCTGCTCGGCGAAAGGAAGTACGAAGAAGCAAGTCTCATCCTTAAGGAGCTTGGTGACAGCAAACTCGAAAATGGAAACATCGAAGCCGCACGACTTCTGGCCAAGGCGGGTCCACTCATCGAGAAGGGGGAATATGATCAAGCTGTCGAGATATTGAACGAGACGTATGATATCCCGAACGCCGAAATGTATGCACACCGCCTGAACATTGCGCCCGAAGATCCCCTTTCAGGTCCGGCCCGGAATATCGTCCTGTTGCTTCGTTGCAAATTAGCTATCCCGGCGATCGAAGAGATGCTTGAGTCGGATCCCGATGATGGAGGCTCAACTGAATACCTATTGGATGGAGGGCCAAGATGGCAGATCAACTCCATCTTGGAAGGCGAAATGCCTGCTTATGAAAAGGATGCAGAAGGGGCGTATTCGGACAACGCGCCGATATTCTATGCATCATTCGGAAACACGGAAATACTGCCAGCGTTCGCGTCGGAACTGGAAGAGGCAAAGCAACGCATCCAAGGCTCACGCGAACAAGTCGAAGAGAAGGCACGCGAGATAGAGCTAGCTGAAAACAATCGTAATGCTGGTCCACTGGA
>CAZWNO010000033.1:20403-29660 GCA_964635845.1 uncultured Chromatiales bacterium | reverse complement strand
GTGGTCCAGACCTGGAACATGTCTCCGGACGCCTACTTCGCTTCCGGATCCTATTGGGTCGTCGAAAACGGTCGCGTTCAGATGAATATTGTCTGGCCAACAGGTGAACGCGAAACTTGGCACAATAATTGGATTGTAAACGAATCTGCCTCAACAGTATCCATTCATGACGATGACGGAAATGGCTGGGATTTCCGCTACAAAACCATCCCCGTGGATGGCGTCGGTACAGCCCTCACGTTGGAAGGTATCAATGGGACGCTGTGGCAGTTCGCCCTCGGGAAAGAATAGGGCAAGTAGGAAAAACGGAAGAGAAAATTGTCGTGTTAAATGCCAACGTGTGGCGCATCCCCATCATGAAATCTTAACCGCACGATTCAGACATCGCCCGCAATCAATCCCTCGTCGCAGTCCGCTAGGAACGCGTGTGCGAACCCACGACCTCGAGATTGGAAAGGCCCCACAACCGGGGCCTCATTTTTTCTGACAGGACAGCACCGCCGGACTTTCGCTGGTACGACTGGCAATGCCGATCTTGTCGTTGTGTTGAAGAGGCACGATGCGTCCCCGCGGTTCGTGATTCGCTGATGTCCGATAAAGCCCATCAGCAATCAGAACGGCAGACGAAGAAGAATGGTGGGCCTGCGGCGCCCAACCGGCCTGTGAAGCCAGGTCTTGAAATGGCCGTCGATGACAAGTGAGGAATACGACCCGGAAACCTGAAGCATGGAGTTCGGAAGCGGGTGATGAAACGATGCAAGGGCTCATGCAAGGACTCTCGCTTGGATCGCTGCGGGCGGGGACCTCAACCCATTGCAGGGAGACGGGCGAAGGGGAACCGGAGGTCTCGTGAATTGACAATGACCGGACGATTTATTTGATTTGTCACTCACCGTTTTCTGCTTCCGTTGGTCCCCACTGCGGCCCCGAAGGTGCTAACGAAACTGCTAACTGGAGTGCCACGTTTAGCAAGAGGATGTCCGAATAAAGGTCGAAAGCTGACACGAAGAGCTAATAAAAAACCCCCAAAACAACTTGTTTTAGGGGCCTTTCAGTGGACGCAGTAGGATTTGAACCTACGACCTCACGCGTGTGAAGCGTGCGCTCTGGACCAGCTGAGCTATGCGTCCGTAGAGATTATTAAAATACGCCGTTTTGGGAAAAATTGCAAGGCGGCTGCGGTGAAAAGGAAGCCGGCGGTAACGCGAGATGCGGAACCGCCGGCTTTCATGCGATTGATCCGGGGGTGGATCAGAACGGCAGGTCGTCGTCCTTCTCGCCGCCGGGAGCGGGTTCGGGCGGGGCAGTGGGCGCGCCGCCGCCGGCTTGCTGTCCGCCGCCGCCCTTGCTGTCGAGGAACATGAACTCGTTGACGACGACCTCGGTCGTGTAGCGCTTGTTGCCGTCCTTGTCGTCCCAGGAACGCGTCTGCAGCTTGCCCTCGAGATAGATCTTCGAGCCTTTCTTCAGGTACTCGGCGAAGAGTTCGGCGAGCTTGCGCCACGCGACGATGCGGTGCCACTCGGTGCGTTCGACGAGATTCCCGTTCTGATCCTTGTACGACTCGTTGGTTGCCACGTTGAACGTCGTCACCGGTACGTTGCCTTCGGTGTAGCGCAGTTCCGGATCGCTTCCGAGATGCCCGATGAGCATCACCTTATTCAGACCGTACGACATGAGGATCCTCCTAAAAATGTTCCCTAAAAATAGAATGGCGGGAACAGTATACATGAATGGGTTGTCAGGATCAAGAGAAAACGAGAGGTATATATCGCGTCGCGGAACTCTCCGGATTTCTCCGCCAGCACGACCAACGTGCGGTCGATGCTGCCGAGATGCTCGCCGGAAGGAGTGAAGAAATGCAGCGTGTCGGGGGTGACGACGAGGACGCGATCGGCCGTGACGGCGAGACCACGCGCATCCGTGAAGATGCCGCGGCCGAACTGCCGCTGATAGCTGCCGAAATAATCGAAGACCGCCACCCGTCCGCTCTCGAGCACGAAGAGCAGCTTCCCGCCGTCCGTCGCGAGCGCGACCGGGTCCTGCAGCCGCCCCTCGCCCGCGTCGATGCCGCCGAACACGCGCTCGACGGTATTGAAGGCGCGGACCGCCAGGACGCGGCTGTTTTCCCCGTCAAGGATGAAAAGCTGCTCGAGCGAGGATTGTGCCACGTCGATCGGATACCCGAAGCCGGGATCGATGGTCGCCTCGCTCCCGCTCAGCGCCGCCATGAAATGAAGGTCCCGGTCGAAACGGGAGATGCGGTGGTTGCCCATGTCCGCGACGTAGACGGCGAGACCCTGCCGCGCGTCGATTCCCATCGGACGGTCGAACTGCTCGTCGCTCCATCCGGGTCCTCCTGTCTCGGCCAGTTTGCGGCCGCGGATGTCGAATTTGACGAGGGTCGACGCGCCGGCATCCGCGACGTAAATATTGCCGAACTGGTCTGCCGAAACCGATGCCGCGGCAATGAACGAGCCGAAACGATATTCCTCGACCAGCGGCCCGGTGACGCCGGATCCGGCTACCTGCGCGCGCGCGGACATGGCGACGGCGCACAGCAGCATCAGTGCCGCGGGGAATGGACGCATCGTTTTCCTACTGGGTTTCGAAGACTTCGACGACCGGACTGCCGAACTGCAGAGGATACTCGAGCGACGTCTGCATGCGGAGCATGAAGCGCACCCGGGGATACCGTGACGTATCGATGGGTTCGAGGCCGAAATCGGGGGAACGGAAAGCCGCCTCGACCGAATCGCCCGGCGCCAGCGTCAGGTCGCGCACGCGGCGGTCCGCGAGCGTCATCAGCGGGGAGAAGCGCCGCAGGGGCTGCCCGTCCTCGGCGGTGACGACCATCGCCTCAGGATCACGCAGGACCACTTCCTCCGTGCTGCGGTTGACGATCCATAACCGCAGCGAGGCGTTGCACCGCGGTCTGGTACCCGGCATCCGGTTGTTCCACACCTGCGTTTCGACGGGGGCGAGGAACAGCCAATCATGAATCGAGGGTGTGGCGAGAGTGGAGCAGGCGCTCGCCGCGAAGGCGCCCGTCAGGACGACGAGCGCCATGCGCGCGAACATGCTATTTTGCTCCGACGACGACCGGCAGGCTCTTCGCATCGGTGCGGTAGCCGTCGGTGGTCTGCAGAGAGAGGTTGACGATGACCTGCGGATGCACGTAGCGGTCGAATGCCTGGAGTCCGAGCGGCATGACCACGGGCACGTCGCGCGTCTCCTTCGGCAGCAGGCGCATCGTGGAAATCGAACCGTAGGAATCAGGAATGATCGGCCGGAAACGGAGCAGCGATTCATTCGTCGACGCGCTGATCAGTTCGCCCTCGAGGAATCCGACGTTCATCTGCTTCTCGGTGCGGTTGATCAGGCGGACCGTGATGGTCCCGTTCACCGTCGTCTCGCTCCCGGCTTTCTCGGTGGCGATGACGATTTCTCCGTACTGGATGGCGAGCGAGTCCGTGATGGCGTCGGCCGAGCAGGCTGTGAGGATCAGCGCGGCCATGGGCAGCAGCGCAAGCAGGGTCGCAATTCTTTTCTTCATTGACAGACTCTTTTGTAGTGATACTGGAAGATATGCTACGAAACAGGGAAACAGGTTACGAACCGGAAAAATACCTTTCGAAACGGGAATATACGCAAGGAAAAAAGGAAATATCCTCTACCTCCAAAAATGATCGCGCTCGCCGCGGTGATGCGGCGAGCGTCGACGAAGATCCGTGATGATCGAACACGCCTTCCGGCGGGAACAGGGGATCGAAGCTGCCTCAGTTCAGCCGGAATTTCACCGGGACGGAAACTTTCACGTTCACCGGCTTTCCGCGCTGCATGCCCGGATTGAATTTCACTTTCCTGACCGCATCCATGGCCGCTTCGTCGCAGCCGCCGCCGATGCCGCGGATGACCTCGGTGCCGGTGACGATGCCCTCCTTGTTCACGTAGGCGAGCACGATCACGGTGCCTTCGACGCCGGCACGGATCGCGAGGTCCGGATAGATGAGGTTCTTCTTGACGGCGTCAAGTCCGCCGATGATCGTGGGCGGATCCTCCACGACTTCGAAGTACACTTCCTCTTCCTGCACTTCTTCCTTCTTTGCAGGCGGAGCCTTCGGAGCTTCCTGCTGAGCAGTGAGATCGACCTCCGAATCGAAATCGACATCATCGATGGCATCGGAGCCGGGAGCCTCGATGGGGATCGCTGGCCTCGGGGGAGGAGGCGGACGGTTCTCCTGCCGGGTGTTGCTGATGTCCTGCATGTTGACGATTTCCTGCGACGCTTCGATGACGACCTTCTCCTTCGTGACGTCGGGGAAGAACGTGAATGCCGCCGTGACGATCAGGAGCGCGATGATGAGGGATACCTCGAAATACCGCCGTGTCTTCGACCTGACGTCGGCCTGAGGTGTTTTTTCGATAGCCATCGTGAAATCCTGTGAATAACTGAGGTGAAATTGTACGCAGTACAGGTAGGACAATATACCGCGCATCGTGAAAATTGTCAATAAAGTTTTCTACCCCCGCCTCTGCCGGAAGTTCCTGCGCGGCGGCCTCCGGGGCAGGCGTCGTCCCCCCGCCGCCCTCCCTCATGCCCGATTTTCCTGGCTTTCCAGGAAACTCCGGAGCGGTGTTGCATTTCTGAATTCCGTGGATGTATATTTATACTCTTGCCTGGATGGCGGAATTGGCAGACGCGCTACATTCAGGGTGTAGTGTCCGTACAGGGCGTGCAGGTTCGACTCCTGTTCCAGGCACAGCGATCCCCGGGATTTACCCCGGGGATTTTGTTTTACCGTGCCGCCATCGATCATTCCACCACGACGAGCCGCGCCGCGCGTGCCCCGCGTGCAGCCAACTCCACCATGAGCACGCCCGCTCCCCGCGGACCCGATCGCGGCAGCGGGAGAATGGAATTTCCGCCGCGGACCACGTGCCGCGATTCGCCGAGCACCCGCCCGAGGAGGTCGGTCCAGCGCACGGTGATCTCAGTCGCGTGCGGAACGTCGATGCGCAGGAAGAGCGTGCGCGCATCCTTCGGGAGGGGCTGCGGCCAGGCACCGGTGATCGTCAGGCCGGAGGGAGCGTGCAGCGGCGGGACTGCCGTCGTGAATTGCGTGGTATAGTGCTGCTTCACGCAGAGCGAATAATCGATCAGCGCCTGCAGGTCGGTGGTGGAGGTGTCGCCCTGCGCTCCGATGCGGGCGATGACGACCTCCTGCGTGTCGCCCTGCGCGAGCGCGAACGGACCGAAGGACAGCAGGAGCACGCGATCGCCGGCCGTATCGAACACGCCGTCGACCCAGCCGCTCGGGCGGACCGGATATCCCGCCACGGCAAAGCGCGTGACTTCGCCCGTCGCGGGATCGCGCTGCGCGCTTCCGTCCGCGCGGAGTCCGCGCAGCGCGGCCCGCAGCTGCTGCGGCAGCAGGGCGGAAGCGGGATCCGGCACGGCCTGGTAGGCTTCGCTGTGCGAGAAGAACGTGAACGCATACGGCGCCTGATTGCGTACGCCCTCTCGGAGCTGCAGATCGAAGAGCCCCCGGTCACCGTCCGCTTTTTCCATGATCCCCTGGAGCACGAGGTATCCCGCCGCGGGGGGATTGCCGAGCAACGGATCCGCATCTCCCGTATTCCAGATGGAGACGAGACCGAGCGTCGTGTCGATGCCCACGAGGTCGTCGGATGGATCGCCCAGCGCGACATCGGCATAGAATCCGAGGCGCATCTCCTTGAGAAAACCGGCCGCCTTGTTGATCACCCGCAGACGCTGGATGACGACGCGTTCGGGACAACCCTGCCCGGCCATCGTCCAGGCGAGGTGGCGGAATTCGAGTCCCGCGGCCAGCTGTCCCCAGGTCCCTTCCGCGAGCTCGCCGCCGTCGCGCGTCACCGTCCACAGCACCTCGTCGCCGATCGGCATGGGCGCATCGCCCGGGAAGGAGGGGAAGGCGCTGACATCCGGATCGTACACGCCATTCCTGTTCGCATCCTTCCAGGGCGCACCCTGTGTCACCGGCCAGTCGGTCATGTCCTGCAGGATCGCCGCGCGTTCCTCCTCCGCGAGGGCCTGCCACTCGTCGTCGCTGAAGCGGCCGGCGTGGTACACCGCGGGAGCAGGTTGTCCGGGAATCATCGGACCCGCTTCCCATCCCTGCGCGCCCAGCCAGCATCCGCCGAAGAAGGAAGCTGCGTCCTGCTCCACGGAGAAGATGAAACCGTCGCTGCGCACCAGTGTCGCGACGGGCAGCGCGGCGGTGTCCTTCGTCCACCACCACGCGCCGTTGCCGTTGCCGTCGAGGCGGAATTCGTAGAGCGAGCGCTGCATCCGCGCGCGGTCCCGCTGCGGAAAAGGCTGCGACCGCAGCAGCGACGTCGCGCAGAGGAACAGCGCCGCGGCACAGAGCGACATGTGGATGAACGCGGTGATGTAACGGTATGTGCGGCGCATGGCGGCCTCCGGGATGGAAAAGGGAGCGCGGGAATTCGTATGTTATCGCAGAAAAGGAAAACTCGCAATTTCCACGCGGCAATGCAATGACCAACGGCGTATCCGAAACGAACGGCACGGCACAAGGAGCGGAGAGTACGGCACACGGAGCGGGAGGCACGGCACACGGACCGAAGGGCGCGGCGCACGGAGCGGGGGGCGGGTGGCAAGGCAGTCTGGTGATTGGCGTGGCCGGAGGGAGCGGGTCTGGAAAGACCACGCTGTGCCATCGCATCATCGAGCGCCTGGGACCCGAACGCGTGCTGCTCTTCCAGCACGACGCGTATTACCACGATCTCGCGCGCATGCCGGTGCCCGATCCGGCGCTCATCAATTATGACCATCCCGACTCGCTCGAAACGCCGCTCTGCGCGGCGCAGCTCGCCGAACTGTGCGCGGGACGCGGGGTCGAACAGCCGATCTACGATTTCTCCACGCACCGCCGCACCGCGGAGACGCGCACCCTCGCGCCGCACGCCGTGATTCTCGTCGAGGGAATCCTCGTGCTCGCGGAGCCGGCGCTGCGCGAGCAGATGGACCTCAAAATCTTCGTCGACGCCGACGCCGATGTGCGCATTCTCCGCCGTATGGAGCGTGACATCACCGAGCGGGGACGAACCGTCGCGTCGGTGCGCGACCAGTATTATCACACCGTGCGCCCGAGCTACGATCAGTTCGTGGCGCCCAGCCGCCGTTATGCGGACATCATCGTTCCCCACGGCGGCGAGAACGACGCAGCCGTCGAAGTCCTCGTCGCCTTCGCCCAATTCCTAATTCGTAATTCGTAATTCCTAATTATTTAGAATGTCCGACTCCCAATATCCCTTCCACCTCACCCCCGGCGGACCCAAGCTGACCCGCGCTTTACTCGCCCAGGTCCCGGCCGGCCTGCAGGAGAATCCCGAGGCGTCGCTGCTGCTGATGGGCTGCCGGCAGGGGGAGAACGCGCTCGCGCTGGCCGGACATTTCACAGGTCGCATCGTGGGCATCGAGGAAGACGCCGATTCCGTTTTCTATGCGAAGATGGCGGCGAAGGAACTCGGACTCGCCTCCCGTGTCTCGCTGCAGTTCATGGCGCCCGTGGCGACGAACTTCCGGAACGGGCAGTTCGAGGTGATCATCCTCGAAGGCGTGCTCTCCAGCTATCCCCCGGGACGCGTGCTCAAGGAAGCTCTGCGCATCCTCCACGACGACGGGTACCTGCTGATCTCGGACTCCTGCTGGCTCGAATCCGAGGTGCCGACCTATGTGCGCGAGGTCTGGGAGAGTCCCGATTATAAAATACCCACACCTCCGATGATACGGGAACTGCTCGAGCAGCGCGGCTGCGAGGTGCTGCAGCTCGACGACCGCTCGTCCGTACTCGACCCGTTCTACAAGCAGTTTCAGGAAACCGTCCGCGGCATCGCCCGGGGCGGCTTCGAAGGCATGAAGCACCAGAAATCGCTGGTCAAGCACTACAAGCACGAGATCGACGTCTACCGGAAGCACGGCGGCGATCGCTACATGGGGTATTTCAGCGCGGTGGCAAGAAAAGGGAAGGGGGATAGGAGGATAGGAGGATAGGGGAGTGTAGGGGCGAAGCACCGTGATCGGGATGATGACGTTTCGCGACCGGCGACCGCCGTCGATCCGGACGAACGTCCGGCATCCCGATCGGTGCGCCCGTTTCACGCGTGCTGGACCAGCGCTTCCTTCAGAAAACGCCCGATCGAGACGACCGAGCCGATGAGTCCGAGGACGCCTCCGGCGACGATCAGCGCGACGTAAAACGAAAAGCTGATGCCGATATTCACCAGCAGGTCTTCGGACAGGGGCTGGATGAAGAACGTGAACACGATGTCGATCAGCAGGGAGGCGATCATGCCGCCGACGGCGCCGTGGAACGCGCCCTCTATCAGGAAGGGCAGACGGATGAACATCGGCGTCGCCCCGACGAGCTTCATCGTGCGGATGATGTGGCGCTTGGCATAGATGGTGAGCCGGATCGTATTCGCGACGAGGATGACCGCGCTCAGCGCGAGCACGAGTCCGATGAACAGCGACGCGTAGCTGAAGGCCCGCGCGCGCCGGTCGATCAGCTGCAGCAGCTGCTTCCGGTAATGCACGCTCTCGACCAGCTGCAGCTTCTCCACACGGGCGGCGATCAGCTGGACGCTGTCGGCATTGTTATAGCCTTCCTGTATCGCAAGCCGGAAACTCTGCGGCAGCGGATTGGCGTCGAGGATGTCGTCGAAGCTCTCTCCGAAATCCTGCTTGAAAATTTTCGCAGCGTCTTCCTTGGATACGAAGCTGACCTCCTGCACGCCCGGGATGCCGGCAAGAATATCGGCCATCTCCTCCTGCTGCCGTTCGTTCACGTCCGATTCCAGGAAGACCTCGAGATCGATCCGCGAGCGGATGTTCTCGACGAAGGTCGCGAAGTTCATCGTGATGATCACGAACACGCCGAGCAGCAGCAGCGAGATACTGACCGTGAACACGGTGATCAGCGACGCGGAACGATTCCGCTTGAATCCCGAGAAACTCTCTTTCAGCGTGTAGGATACACTCATGCGGCCACTGCTTGTCAGGGATCAAGCTAGGTTTTTCAGGGCGATTCTGCAAGGGACAGACGGATGGAGCCTGCCGCGGCGAAGTCTGCCGGAGGCGGACGAAGACGTGGACGCGGGATGTGAGATTCGGTGTGGTCGCTGTTGGCCCTTGGCTGTTGGCCCTTGGCTGTTGGCCCTTGGCTGTTGGCCCTTGGCTGTTGGCCCTT
>CAZWNO010000033.1:0-20303 GCA_964635845.1 uncultured Chromatiales bacterium | reverse complement strand
GGCTGTTGGCGATTGACCAGCCGCAGTTGATGATCAGCCATCAGCCATCAGCCATCAGCCATCTGCCATCAGCCATCAGCCATCAGCCATCTGCCATCTGGCATCTGCCATCTGCCAGACGGCCGGTTGTATTTTCCGCGCTGGAGAAATTTTGATTAGCTTATATGCGGTGAAGGAGTTACATATCACGCACGCCCGGGAAGCCCCAATGCACGATCATACGTTCGACGAATTACTCGCCATCATGCGCCGGCTGCGGAAGGAGTGTCCGTGGGACCGCGAACAGACCAACGACTCGATCAAGGGACATACGATCGAGGAGGCCTACGAAGTGGTGGAAGCCATCGACCACCGCAACGACGAGGACCTGCGTCATGAACTCGGCGACCTGCTCCTGCATGTGGTTTTTCACAGCCAGATCGCCCAGGATGAGGGACGCTTCTCGATCGACGACGTGCTCCGCGCGATCATCGAGAAGCTCGTGCGCCGTCATCCGCACATCTTTTCCGACATCGAGGTCGAAAATTCCGATCAGGTGCTGCGCAACTGGGAGCAGATCAAGATGGACGAGGGACGCGAATCGGTCATCGACGGCGTTCCGCGCGCGCTGCCCGCGCTGCTCAAGGCGCACCGCATGCAGGACAAGGCGTCGAAGATCGGTTTCGACTGGGAGCATCGCGAGGACGTGTGGAAGAAAGTGCAGGAAGAACTCGAGGAACTTCGCGACGCGGTGGACCGCCGTAACGGCAGCGACATGGAGGAGGAAGTCGGCGATCTGCTGTTCTCCATCGTGAACTTCACGCGATTCATCAAGGTCAATCCCGAGGACGCGCTGCGCCGCACCATCGACAAGTTCGATCGCCGCTTCCGTCATGTCGAACGGCGACTGCGCGACCTCGGCGTCGAACCCAGGGACGCCACCCTCGAGGAGATGGACCGCTACTGGGATGAAGCAAAGGAATCGGAACGCGGATGAACCGGGAACGCGGATGATCCGGGAACGCGGATGAACCGGGAACGCGGATGAACCGGGAACGCGGATGAACCGGGAACGCGGATAATCCGCGAACGCGGATAATCCGGGAACGCGGATAATCCGGGAACGCGGCAGTCCGCGCGGTCCGGGCCTCGCCCGCTGTCTGTTTCAGCGGCGGTTCAGCAGGGGAAGGAGGTGGGTGAGGATATGGGCGGTAGAGCCGGAGCGCTCGGCGACGAAGCGGCCGGCGGCCGCTCCCGCGTCGCGGCGGGCGGCATCATCTTCGAGCAGCGCTTCGAGTTTCGATTCGATTTCCTCGCGTGTGCGCACGACGAAGCCGCCTCCGGCGTCGGCGAGTTCGCGCGCTTCCTGGCTGTTTCCGATCTTCGGACCGTAGAGCACGGGAATGCCGTAGGCCGCGGGTTCGAGCGTGTTGTGCACGTTGCTCTTGAATCCCCCGCCCACGAATGCGACGTCAGCCACGGCGTAGAGCGGCAGCAGGATGCCGATGCTGTCGACGATGAGCACGCGTTCGCCGTTCCAGGACTGCAGGTAGGAAAAACGCAGGTGCTGGACACTGCCGTTGAGGCGGTACTCGAGGTACTCGAGATGGTCGATGGTCGGCTCGTGCGGCACGATGATGCAGAGCAGGCGCGGATCCCGCTCCAGCAGGGCGAAGAGGGCGGGGAGCAGCATTTCCTCGTCCTCGGGCCAGCTGCTGCCGGCGACGATGGCCTTGCGTCCCTCCAGTATCTGCTCGGGCACGAGCATCCGCTTGCGCGAAAGCGACGCCTTGCCGGTCACGCGGTCGTAGCGTGTGTCGCCCACGGCCATGACCTGCGCATGCCGCAGCTTCATCGTCCGGAACGCCTGGGCGTCGCTCTCCGACACGGTCAGGATGGCCTCCATTCCGTCGTACACGCAGCGGTGGAAATTGCGGATCAGCGGACGAAGACGTCCGGAATTTGCGCGCAGCGTGGCGTTTGCCAGCATGACGGGAATCCCCAGTTCGCGGCAGGCCCAGATGTGATTGGGCCAGACGTCATAACGGATGAACACCGCCGCCGTCGGCTGCATCAGCGCGAGGAACTGCCGCGCCTTCCGGTGCGCGTCGAAAGGGATGTACACGACCGCGTCCACCGCTCGGTAGCGGAGATTATTTTCGTAGCCGGAGGGGGAGAAGAACGACGCGATGATGACCAGCTCGGGATCGCGTTCGCGGAGCGCTTCGATGATGGGCTTGGCCTGCTCGAATTCACCCATGGAGGAAGCATGCACCCACAGCCGCCGCTTGCCCGGATTGTTGCGGATGAAAACACGCAGGCGCTGCAGCGAGCTGTGGCGGCCGCGCAATCCTCTCCGCACCTTGCGGTTGAACAGCCAGAGCACGCGAAAGGCGAGCCAGAGCGGTGGCAGGATGAGGACGTTATAAAAGAGCTTCCAAATGCGCATGGTATGATGATCCGGTCAGGGACGAGCACGAGCACGGTGGCGAGGACGAGGACGAGGACGAGGACGTTCACGAGCACGAGCACGAGCATGAGTACGAGCACGAGGACGATACCCGGGCTTCCGACGAACGGGACACGTACTCGTACTCGTACACGTACCCGTAAACGTTCCCGAAATGCCAATGTACCGATTTCCATTCATTGCATATCACTTGCGAGACTGATATTTTTCATTTTTTCCATCAATATGCAGCGGCAATTTGCAGACATCGGAACACAGTCCCAGCACGGCGCAGAACACGGTGCCTCCGCAGTCGGCGCGGGACGTCGCAATCTCGGTCGTCATTCCCTCCTACAATGAAAAGGAATCCCTCCCTGAATTGTCGGCGCGGCTCGCGGAAGCGCTCTCGGGAATGACCGACCGCTGGGAAGTGTGGTTCATCGACGACGGTTCGCACGACGGCTCGTTCGCGCTGATGCGCGACCTGCACGCGCGCGATGTCCGCTTCAAGGTCGCGCGTTTCCGGCGCAACTACGGCAAGTCCGCCGCGCTGGCCGTGGGCTTCGAGAAGGCGGCCGGACGCTACGTCATCACGATGGACGCGGATCTGCAGGACGATCCGGCCGAGATCCCCGCCCTGATCGCGAAGCTCGAGGAGGGCTGGGACATGGTGTCGGGCTGGAAGAAAAAGCGCTATGATCCGATCTCGAAAACCATTCCTTCGAAATTCTTCAACTTCGTCACCGGCAAGCTCAGCGGCATCGACATCCACGATTTCAACTGCGGCCTCAAGGCCTACCGCTGCGAAGTGGTAAAGTCGGTGAACATCTACGGCGAGATGCACCGCTACATTCCGGTCCTCGCCAAGATGGCGGGCTTCACCGTCACCGAACTGGCCGTGCAGCATCACCCGCGGAAATACGGCCGCACGAAGTTCGGACTCAGCCGCTTTTTCAAGGGCTTTCTCGACCTGCTCACCGTCATGTTCACATCGCGGTACACGCAGCGTCCGCTGCATGTCTTCGGGACGATGGGCGGCGTGATGCTCTTCCTCGGGCTGGTCATCAACACGTGGATGACGGTCGAATGGCTGATGGGCAAGCCGGTGGGCGACCGGCCGCTGCTGCTGCTCGGCGTGCTGCTGATGCTCCTGGGCATACAGCTCATCTCGACGGGACTGCTGGCCGAGATGGTAACCAAATCCGACGCGAAAGCCGGGGATTACAGCATCAGTGAATTGCATGAGTGATCCCACGGAAACAGGCATGAACAACCCGACGACACAAGGTCCCGATCCGACGATATACAAATCCGACTGCCGGCATTTCCGCGGCGACATTCCCTGCGCGCCGCACAAGCGCGAGGGCGTGCACTGCGCCGACTGCCCGCATTACCTGCCGACCGACGGCAACATCCTGATCATCAAGCTCGGCGCCATCGGCGACGTCATCCGCACGACGCCGCTGCTCCAACGCCTGCGCGCGGAGTATCCCGCGGCGCGCATCTGGTGGCTGACGCTCACGCCCGACGTCCTGCCCGCCGGGGTCGACCGCAAGCTGCGCTTCGATGCGGCGAGCGTGATCACGCTGCAGGCCGTGCCCTTCGACCTGGCGATCAACCTCGACAAGGACCTCGAGGCCTGCGCGCTCTTGGATCGCGTGCAGGCGGTGCGGAAGAAAGGCTTCACGCTTCGTGACGGCGTCTGCGCACCGGTGGATGCGGATGCGCGACACAAGTTTCTCACCGGCATCTTCGACGATCTCAACAAGGCGAACACGAAGCATTACGTGCGCGAGATCTTCGAGATCTGCGGCTTCGAATGGAAGGGCGAGGAGTACCTGCTCGACGTCGACCGCCGTTTCGACCTCGAAGGGCGCGCCGCGGAGATGGACGTACGCATCGAGGCCGGCCGTCCCCTCATCGGACTGAACACCGGCTGCGGGGGACGCTGGACCAGCCGTCTCTGGCCCGATGCGTACTGGATCGAACTCGCGGGTCGTCTGCGCGAGGCGGGTTTCCAGCCGCTCTTTCTCGGCGGTGAGCAGGAGCACGAGAAGAACAGGATGCTCGCTGCCGCGTCGGGCGGCGCCTATCTCGGCCATTTCCCGCTGAAGGATTTCATCGCGCTGATGGACCGCTGCGACGTGATCGTCTCGGCCGTGACCATGGCCATGCATCTCGCGATAGGCCTGAAGAAGCCGCTGATCCTGTTCAACAACATTTTCAACCGTCACGAATTCGAGCTGTACGGCCGCGGTGAGATCCTCGAGCCGTCGAAACCCTGCCAATGCTTCTTCCTGCCCACCTGCCGCAACGAGGAGTACTGCTGCATGGAGCATCTCGAAGTCGAGCGCGTATTCGACGCGGTCGTGCGCGCCGCGCAGCCGGCCGGGGACGACGGCGCCTGATGAACATCGTGCTGATCGGCACGGCGTACCCCCTGCGCGGAGGCATCGCCCATTACGTCGGCCTTCTGTGGAAATATCTCTCGCGCACACATGACGTGCGCGTCGTCACCTTCTCGCGGCAGTACCCGAAGCTGCTGTTCCCCGGAAAGTCGCAGGAGGAAAGCGGCGACGCGGGCATTCCCGTCGAGAGTGTGCAGTGGATCGATTCGATCAATCCGCTGAACTGGATCCGCACCGGATTCCGCGTGCGCGCCCTGCGGGCGGACCTGATCGTCTTCAAGTTCTGGATGCCGTTTTTTGCCCCGTGCTACGGCGTGATCGCCGCGATCGCGCGCTGGCGTCGTGCGACGCGGACGATGTTCATCTGTGACAACGTGATCCCGCACGAACGGCGTCCGGGCGACAAGCTGCTGACGCGCTTCGCCTTCCGCTTCATCGACAGCTACGTCGTGCAGTCCCGCGCCGTCGAGCGGGACCTGCGGCTGTGGAAGAAGGATCCGCTGCTCGCGTACCTGCCGCATCCGGTATACGAGATATTCGGAGAGGAAACATCGCGAATCGCGGCCCGCGCGAAGCTGCGCGGCGTCGACGCCGCGATGGATCTCGGTGACGGCGAGCGTGTCCTGCTCTTTTTCGGCTACGTGCGTGAGTACAAGGGTCTGGACGTCATTCTCGACGCCATGCCCGCGATACTCGCGCGCATCAAGGTGAAGCTGCTGGTCGTCGGAGAGTTCTATGACAACGAACAGCAGTACCGCGAGCAGGTCCGCCGCCTGGGCGTCGGCGACGCAGTGATCTTTCACTCGGACTATGTGCCGAACGAGGACGTCGGAGTGTATTTTTCGGCCTCGGACGTGCTGACCCTGCCTTACAGGTCGGCGACGCAGAGCGGCATCATCCAGATCGCCTACAACTTCCATCGCCCGGTGATCGCCACCGATGTCGGCGGGCTCGGCGAGGTCATCGTCGACGGCCGCACGGGATTCATCGTTCCCTCCGGACAGCCGGCGGCAATCGCGGAGGCCGTGATCTCGTTTTTCGAAAACGACCGCTTCGAGGAATTCCGCGCGGGCGTGATCGATGAGAAGAAGAAGTACTCCTGGGAATTCATGGCGGAAGGGATCGAGAAACTGTACCATCAGAGTGCCGAACGGGCACGGAGCTGAACATCATGGCGAAGACGCGAAAACTCAAACCGTCCACTACCAGCCGAAGCGACAAGGCGCCGCCGCCCGCGTTCGACCTCGACGTCTTCCTGGACAGGTACATCTGGTACCTGCTGCCGCTGCTCGCGCTGCTGTACTTATGGTTCAGCCAGGGCTCGACCGGGTTCTACCAGGACGACGAGATCGGGCACTACCGCAACATCCGGCAGTTCTGGGGCGATCCCTTCTCGATCATGGGCAATCAGCCCAAGCCGGGCTGGAAGATCCTCCTCGTCGTGCCGGGACTTTTCGGCTTCACCGGCGTCGCGATCGCGCACTGCCTGATCGCCGCGCTGACGGTGGTGATGACCTACAGGCTGGGCAGGGCGATGAAGATGAAGAATTCCTCGCTCGCCGCGCTATTTCTCGCAGCGCAGCCGCTGTACCTGCAGCTGTCGTTCCGCTCCTACTCCGAAATCACCGCCGCGCTGTTCATCGTGCTGTCGCTGTATTTCTACTACAGGGAGCGGTGGATCTGGGCGGCGCTGGCTTCCTCCTACGTGTTTTCCATCAGACAGGAATTCGCGCTGGTCAGCATCGGTCTCGGCGTCATTTTCCTGATGCGGAGGCAGTGGATCCCCTTCCTCGCGCTGGCGTGGATGCCGGTCCTGCTGGCGCTGATCGGCTGGATCGCGACGGGCACGCCGACCTGGCTGCTCGACGACATGCAGCGCATCGGTCTCGGCGTCGAGGTACCGCACAAACCGTTCTGGCATTACTTCGAAACCTACATCTATATGGTCGGACCGATCGTGCTCCCCCTTCTGGTGCTCGGCTACTGGAAGACCTTTTTCCCGTTCGAACGCGTGAAGGAGCAGATTTCGGAGCACGGATTCCTTTTCTTCACCTACACCATCATGGCCGCCTGGGCCGTGATTTCAGCCTGGGACGTTCCGAACTTCGGCGCGAATCCCGGCCACTGGCGCTACCTTCTGTCCATCGCGCCGCTCACGGCGATATACGCGGCCAAGGGCGCCAATGCCATGGTCGAGAATCGGAGTCCGGCCTTGAACTATGTGATCCTGTCGCTCTTCGCAGTGATCAGCCTGGTCTTCCTCGCGCGCGACACCAACGGGTTCGTGCTGATCGAGAGGGCCCGCTACGACCATGTCCTCGTGGTCGTCGGAGTCCTCGCCGTGTACGCGGCCTATGCATCCCTCCGGCTGCTCAACGCCTGGGGCGTGACGGTCCTGCTGCTCGTCACGCTGGTCGGTTTCACCATCTATGCCGAGAAGCCGCGCACCCTCGACAACGAGGCGAGCACCGTCAAGCAGGCGGCCGAATGGTACCTCGGCCAGACCGAGGAATTCCAGCAGCGGCCCCTGTACGGAAACCACGTGCTGTTCCGCTATTTCGCGGACATCGATATCAACGACGTCAACCGCGACCGCGGACTGCGGCTCGAAACGATCAAGGACGCCAGGGACGGCTCCGTCGTGATCTGGGACAGCCATTACGGCAACAGCCAGTTCGGCGGCAATGTGCCGATGGAGTTCTTCCAGGAGAATCCCCACTTCAAGCTCCTGCAGCAGTTCGTCGCTCCCGACCAGAGCTTCGGCGTCCTGGTCTTCGAGAAGACTGTCGAGGCAGGCGGAGTGAACGGCGTGAATGGATCGCATGAAAGCGACGTCAATGCTCCCCAGTGATTCCAATATCTTACGCCGTTCATTTCATTGATTTTCTCAGGAGACATTCGTAGCTTTCCCATTGACTCAGATTCGGTGAATTACGCCGGATGACCTCTCCGCCGGAACCGGACCTCCGGTATGCCGGCGAGTCTTCCATCCATACGATCCGAGGTTCTATGCAGTTGACCGATGTCTTTCGATCGAGGGGAATTCCATCAGTACTGCTCGCCGGGCTTCTTGCCGCGTTTGCCGCCGCCTGTTCCTCCCAGGGGGAACTGACGAAGGAAGAACGCGGCGACAGGGACACGCGCACGGCGGGTATTCTCGACACACTTGCGCCCGTAACGGATGACTCGCTGCTCCAGCGGCCCGAACCTGTCATAGATGGCGTTCCGCCGGCGCTGGAGGTGAGCGCCACGGAGAAAGAGCCCCTGCTCGACCGCGCGCGCATGCACATCGTCCTCGCCGCCAAGGCGATGGAGAGCGGCGACACCCTCACTGCGGTCGACCAGTGCATCCACGCTTCGGAGAAGCTGGACCGCGCGAGCTATCTGCCCGACATCGATGAAGACCGCAAGTACCTCGAGCTGAAGAGCCGCCTGCATGCGCTGTACCGGGCGGGCGCGCACACCATCGAACAGTCGGAGATCGAGGTCCCGATGTCCGCCGTCGAACTTCTGGCCGGCGAAGCGGCGGAGGCCGACACGATCGACCTGTCGCGGCTCTCGTTCAAGGAACCCCCGCCGACGACCATTCCCCTGCCGCTCAACCAGGAAGTCGAAAAGAACATCATCTACTTCACCACGAAGATGCGCAAGCATTTCGTCCGGTGGCTCGAGCGCTCGGGGCGGTACTTCCCGGTGATGCAGCCCATCCTCAAGGAGGAGGGGATGCCTGACGAGATCATCTACCTGACCATGATCGAGAGCGGCGTCAATCCCGTCGCCCGTTCCTGGGCCGCCTGCGTCGGGCTCTGGCAGTTCCTGAAATCCACCGGCGAGCTGTACGGGCTCAAGGGCGACTGGCACACCGACGATCGGCGCGATCCGGAGAAGGCGACGCGCGCGGCCGCGCGGCATCTGCGCGATCTGTACAATCGTTTCGACGACTGGCATCTCGCGCTCGCCGCGTACAACGCCGGCGCGGGCCGCATTTCGCGCGCGATCAAGAAATCGGGGAAGACCAATCCGAGCTACTGGGAAGTGCGTGAATACCTGCCGAAGGAAACACAGAACTATGTTCCGCGATTCATCGCCACCGCGATCATCGCCCTGGATCTGAAGGAATACGATCTGGCGGATATCCCGCAGGAGCGTCCGCTCGAATACGACTGCGTGGTCACGGGCAAGCCCTACCACATCAAGGACATCGCCGAGGCGGTGGGGACGACAGTAGAGGAGCTGCAACTCCTCAATCCGACGCTGCTGCAGCCGGTGACTCCTCCGCGCCGTTTCGATCTCCGCATCCCCAGGGGAAACGCTCCCGTTTTCGCCGCGCATCTCGACAGCCTCCCGGTGTACGACGGCAGGGAGCCGGGACCGACCTCGAGCGAGACCGTGATGATCGAGCACAAGGTCAGGCGGGGAGAGAACCTCTACAAGCTCGCGAAAAAATACCGCACGAGCGTCGGTCAGATCGTCAAGGCGAACGATCTCCGGAGCGCGCGCAATCTGCGCGTCGGGGAGATCCTGCGCATCCCGAAGCGGGAGCTGATCGCATCGACGGCGCACAAGGTGGCGCTCGACAATGTCGCGAATCCCGACGGCGCTTCCGATCCCACCGCCCGCACGAAAGGGCGCCGCAAGCTGACGGTCAAGATCGAGAGCGGCATGACCCTCGGGGGTATCGCCCGGAATTTCGGCGTGACCGTCGCCGACCTGATGACCTGGAACAGCATGGCTTCCGACGACCGCATCAGGGCGGGAAGCACGCTGGACGTCTGGATAAAGGAAGAGCAGCCGCTGTCCGAGGGCGCACCCCTGCTCGCCGACCTTCGCGCGCCCGACGGCGCCGCGCAGAGCAGCGGTTCCGCCGGCGGCGGTGCGGCGGGCCGGCAGCCGGCACAGACCAATTCACCGCGCGGGATAGAGGCAGGCGCCGCGGCGACGAGCTTCGAATACACGGTACAGCGGGGTGAAACCCTCGCCAGCATCGCCGACGCATTCAATGTGACCATCCAGAACCTCATCGAATGGAACGGGCTCAAGAGCTCCACTGTCCGCAGCGGCAGCACGCTCAAACTGCAGCCGGCGGCGGGTGCCTCCGTATCGAATGAGTCCGCGCCGCAGGGCAGACCGGCGGTCCAGGAGAAACCGGTTGCTCAGGAGAAACCGGCTGCGCAGGACAAGCCGATTGCATCGGACAGGCCGGCGGTACAGGAGAAGCCGGTTACGCAGGAGAAACCGGCTGCCCAGGACAAGCTGATTGCATCGGAGAACCCCGCAGCACAGGTGAGACCGATCGGGCAGGAGCAGCAACAGGACTCGATCCACATCGTGCAGAAGGGCGAAACGCTCTATCGCATCGCCGGCATGCATGGAGTGAAAGTCGAGCAGCTGCGGAAATGGAATTCTCTCAAAGGATCGAATCTGCGGACAGGTCAGCGCCTCGTCATACGCCGCGGTGCCGGCACCGTCGTGAACGAGGAGGCCGCGCAGCGTAAACCCAAAGGCAGCACGACGACTGCTCCCGAGCAGATGAAGGAGTACACTGTTTCCGGTTCCGCGACGCGCGTGAAGTCCGGGACAGCCGTCCCCGCAGCGGTGGAGCAGAAAGCGGTGCAGAAAGCGGAACAGAAGGCGGTGCGGAAAGCGGAACAAAAGGCGGAGCAGAGCACCACGGTCCCCGCGGATGCGCTAGAGACGGTCGACGGCATCTACACCGTGCGGGCCGGTGACAATCTCTACCGGATCGCTCGCGCGGCCGGTGTCCCGGTCGACGAACTGATGAAGATCAACGGCCTGAAATCGAGCGTCGTCCGCCTCGGACAGAAACTCACAATCCCCGGATCCCGGGCAGCCGCGGCAACATCGGCAGCTCCCGCGGCGACGCCGGCAGCTCCCGCGGCGACGCCGGCAGCTCCCGCGGCGACGCCGGCAGCTCCCGCGACAACGCCGGCAGCTCCCGCGGCGACGCCGGCAGCTCCCGCGACAGCGCGGCCGGCCCCGGCCGCGGATCACGCCGCGGGGAACACGACAGTGCCCACCTCCGGCGCCTTGCGAGTCGAAGCCGCACAGAAGGTCGATCAGAAGCTGCGGACTTCCGGGAAAAATTCCGTGCAGACGGAGCACGGCAGGCCGGCATCCGCCGCAACCGGAGTCAAGCACGAGCATATCGTCCAGAAAGGGGAGACGCTGCACAGCATCGCCCGCCGGCTCGGCATCCCCGTTTCGCGGCTGGCCGAGTGGAACGACACGACGCGCTCTCTCCAGATCGGACAGAAGATCGTCTATTACACGACACAGTAATCCGTTCGCGTTTTCCCTCTAACGATCCGGCGCATGCCGGATCCCGGTGTGCATGAACACCTTTGACAGGCATCGACAGTATCTGCTGCGAAAGCAGCGGAAGCGGCTGCTGCTGCGCCGCGCGCTGACAGCGACGGGCTCGGTGGTCACACTGATCGCGGTGTGGACCGTCCTCGCAAAGCTGGGACCCGAACGGTACGCACCTCCAGATCCCGCACAGGTAGGAGTGCAAGCCGCGAAGACCGTCGCACGCACCGCGGTATCCTCCATCAACACGATGGATGCCAGGCTGCGACCGGATTCCCGCGAGAATGCCAAGAGGGCCGCGCTGCGTCTTTTCGAGAACGGGACATCTGACGCCGTCGATACGGGCATGAGGACAGGGTTTCCATGGAACACGCGTGCCGACGGCACGGATCAACCGCCGGAAATCACCGCACCGCGAATCGACAGTTCCCCGCCCGCCTTCGCTCCGTCTGTCCCGGCACCGGCAATCGCCACGCCGGCAATCGCCATGCCGGCAATCGCCGCACCGGCATTCACCGCGCCGGCACCCGCCGCGCCGTCACCCGCCGCTCCGGCAATCGCCGCTCCGGCACTCGCCGCGCCGGCATTAACCGCACCGGCAATCGCCATGCCGGCACTCGCCGCGCCGGCATTAACCGCACCGGCAATCGCCATGCCGGCAATCGCCGCGCCGGCAATCGCCGCGCCGGCAATCGCCGCACCGGAAGTCGCCGCACGGGTGACACCGTCCTCATCCCGTCCCGCAGGCAGGCAAGTCCCGATCGCCGATTCCCCAACACCATCCGCGCGGACGATCGACATCCTGCTGATCGGCGTGGACAGCCGACTCGGCCGCGATCGCGGACGCGCGGACGCGCTGCATCTTCTCACCGTCGATCTCACCGCGCCGCGCATCCGCATCACCAGCATTCCCCGCGGCACGCCCTCCAGGCTCGGGTACAGGAACGAGGCGTCGAATATCATCTCCAATGTCCGGGCAGCGCGGGGACGGGGCGAGCTGCAGCGACGCATCGCCCGCATGTGCGAACGCGACAGCGTGCCGTATTACGTGGAGATCGGATTTTCCGACGCCTACGGCATCATCGAACTGCTGGGCTTCGAGGATCCGGCCGCCGAATTCCAGGCACTGCGCCGGCGCAAAGGCTATCAATACGGCGACCACAACCGCTGCTACAATCAGGGCATGTTCATCCGCGGCGCGATCCTGCGCATGCTCCCGCTGCTCGAGGGCGCGACCGGCGAGCTCCTGATGCGCGCGGGCCTCGATCTCGTGCACACGAATCTGACCCTGGAACAGTGCCGCGGCATAGTGTACCTTCTGAACGATGCCGGCCTCAGCCGCGCGCCATCTCTCGTCGACGTCATGCTGCGAAGTCCTTTCCGCGACCGCATCGAGCGCAAGTCCGGCACGCCGGGACCGGATCGGACGCTGCAGCGGACAGCATCCTCCGGACGAGCGGACGCCGGCAGCAGAGCGGAGCACCGCATCCGGAAGGCGCTGGCCGAGGCCGACGCTCATCGCGGCGATGCGCGTCGTGTGCGAGGCGCGCTCTGGACCATGTTCATCCAGCATGCGTGGCTGCAGATGAAAGCGGGGACGGAGCGCCGCGTGCTGCGGGATTCCCTCGCCGCACGCCTCGCAGAGGCCTGTACACGGTTGGGAGATCAGCTTTCGCTCGACGTGATCCGGAAAACGCTGCGCGCGGACGATCAGCTGTTCACTCGCGACTCGTCCGCGACGAGGCATCCCACGACGAAGCACTCCGCGGCGATGACGCCGCGCGCCGGATCATCGGCGCATTGATCATCGAGGGCAGAGGCTCTCCGCCGGCTGCATCGATCATTGCGGGCGCTGCGCGCACCGCCGGTCGCATCGATCATTGCGGGCGCAGTGCTCTCCGCCGGCTGCATCGATCATCGCAGGCGCAGCGTGTACCGCCGATCGCGTGCATGGAAGGGCTCCCGCGGTGTATTGGAACTTCCGGATGCTCCCGCTATCTTATTAACCTCTATCATACTTTCCCGGCGGAGGGGACTCCCATTTTCCCGTGAACTGCTACGAGGCTCTTTTCAATGAATGCTGCATTCATGAAACGGACAGGGGACGCGATCGACGGACTGTACCGTCTGGCATACAATCTCTGGTGGACCTGGAATCCCAAGGCGCAGGATATCTTCAAACTCCTGTCGGAGCGAAAGTGGCGTTCGTCGAACCACAACGCCGTCGCCGTGCTCCTCTCCATCTCCCGCGAGGAACTGCAGGCCCGGCTCTGCGACCTCGAGTTTCTCGAATACATCGAGGATGTGCTGCAGGAATTCGACGTGTACATGGCGCAGGCGGACACCTGGTACAACAAGCACATGGCTGGACCCGACGGCAGGCTCGTCGCATATTTCAGCGCGGAATTCGGTCTGCACGAATGTCTTCCGATCTACTCCGGCGGCCTCGGCGTGCTCGCGGGCGATCACACGAAATCGGCCAGCGACCTCGGCGTGCCCTTCGTAGGGATCAGCCTCTTCTACCGCAACGGCTATTTCCAGCAGACGCTCGGTCCCGACGGCTGGCAGCACGAAAGCTATCCGCTGGTCGACACGAAGCATCTTCCCGTTTCTCTCGTCGTCGACGCCGGTGACAATCCCGTCACTGGTTCGGTCGAGATCGGTCACAGCATCGTTACGTTTCACGCGTATCGCGTGAACGTCGGCAGAGCGGTGATCTTTCTGCTCGACACCAACCGTCCGGAAAACGACCTGCACTACCGCGAGATCACGGCACGGGTGTACGGCGGTGACGCCACGACACGGGTCATGCAGGAGATCATCCTCGGCATCGGCGGCGTGCGTTTCCTGCGGAAGCTCGGGCTGCAGCCGACGGTGTACCACATGAACGAAGGACACAGCGCCTTTCTCACGCTCGAACTGCTGCGCGAACGCGCGGCGAACGGCGACGCGCGCGCCGACGCCGAGCGCTGGGTGCGCCGGCACTGCGTCTTCACGACGCATACGCCCGTCCCCGCGGGACACGACCGTTTCTCTCCCGACCTGCTCGACCATCTCATGTCCGGATTCCATCAGAGCCTGGGCATCGAGCAGAGCGAGATGCTGGCCTACGGACGGGAACGGAAGGATGACGCGCAGGAACCATTCTGCATGACGGTGCTCGCGCTGCGCATGTCGCGCGCCGCCAACGGCGTGAGTGAGCTGCACGGAAAGGTGAGCCGTGAGATGTGGGCGGGTCTCTTCGGCACGAACGATCCCTCGCAGGTTCCGATCGGGCACATCACCAACGGTGTGCATATCCTCGGATGGATGTCCAACCGCACGCGTCAGTTCTGGCACAAGCATCTCGGCGCGAAATGGATTTATTACCTGAAGAAACAGGCGATCTGGGCGCAGGTATCCGATCCCGAGCTGGTCCCGGATGAAGATATCTGGGCGCTGCGCTACGGCCTGCGTCGCGACCTGATCGAGTACATCCGTCGCGTCATGCGGCACCAGTTCCAGCACGCGAGCGCGGATTACTCGATCCTCCAGGACAGCATCCTGGATCCCGACGCGCTGACCATCGGCTTCGCGCGCCGCTTCGCGACGTACAAGCGCGCGCCGATGTTTTTCCGGGAATTCACCCGCGTTGTGGAGATGATCAACAATCCCGACCGGCCGGTGCAGCTGGTGTTCGCCGGCAAGGCGCATCCCCGCGACGACATGGGGAAGCAGTTCATTCAGGAGATCGTCGGCTACAGCAAGAATCCCGCGCTGTTCGGCAAGGTGGTCTTCCTCGAGAATTACGACATCAACGTCGCCCGGCACATGATCTCCGGGGTCGACGTCTGGCTCAATAATCCCCGCCGGCCGATGGAGGCGAGCGGCACCAGCGGCATGAAGATCGTCATCCACGGCGGACTCAACCTGAGCATCCAGGACGGCTGGTGGCGCGAGGCATACAACGGCGCGAACGGCTGGAGCATCGGTGAGGACGCGAACCTGCCGGACATCGAACAGCAGGATGCCGCCGATGCGGCATTCCTCTACGGCATACTGGAAGACCAGGTCATTCCCGAATTCTACGACCGCGACCAGTTCGGCATCCCGCGAAAGTGGATTCAGCGCATCCGGAAATCGATGGAGACTCTGATCCCGCAATTCAACACCGACCGGATGGTGTCGGATTACGTGACCCGATACTACACGACCGAAGAATAATCCCGGCCGCAGGAACGCCCGCGCGCCGATTCATGTTTCAATTTTCTGTAAGGAGCGTACATGCCATCAGCATTCGAGTACAAGGAAGTCGTCGGCATATCCACCGAGAGCATCGAAGCCGCGGTCAAAGAAGGACTGGACGAGGCGTCCAAGACGCACCAGGTCGCCTGGTTCGAAGTCGTTTCCACGCGCGGGCGCATGGTCGATGCCGACATGATCGAATACCAGGTCTCTCTGAAAATCGGATGCCGCGCAAAATAATTCTGTCCAACAAGGAGCAACCATGATCGAAATCGGAACCCCGGCCCCGGAATTCTCACTCGTCGACACCACGCGCACCGTCAAGTCACTGAAGGATTTCAAAGGGCGCCCCACCGTGCTCGCCTTTTACCCGGGCGCGTTCACGGGTGTCTGCGACACGGAGTGGTGCACGCTGCGCGATTCCATGACCGAGCTGAATGATCTGAACGCCAACATCGTCGGCATCAGCGTCGATTCGCCGTTCGCCGGCGGCGGTTTCGCGAGCCGCCACAACCTGCAGTTCCCCTTGCTCTCGGATTACACACGTGAAACGATCAGGCGCTACGGTGTGCTGCTGTCTGATTTCGCGGGGCTGTCCGGCTACGACGTCGCGCAGCGCTCCGTCTTCATCCTCGACGCCGACGGCATCGTCCGCTACAAGTGGATCGCCGAGAAGCCCGGCATCGAGCCCGACTACGACGTCGTGAAGCAGGAACTGGCCAAGCTCGGCTGATCGCATTAATTCAGGAGGCCGTCTCCCGGAGACGGCCTCGCCGTATCCGCATCCCTCGCGCGGAAAGACTCGCAGCTCATACCAGGAGAAAGCATGATTGAAATCGGAAAGAAAGCACCGGCGTTCACCCTGCCGTCGGTGAGCGGATCCGAGATCTCGCTCAGCGACCTTGCGGGCAGGAAGGTCGTACTCTATTTCTATCCCAAGGACAACACCCCCGGATGCACACAGGAAGCCTGCGACTTCCGGGATAATTTCGCGCGTGTGCAGGCCGCGGGCGCGGTGGTGCTAGGCGTCAGCGCCGACAGCATCAGTTCGCATGAGAAGTTCCGCGGGAAATACGCATTGCCCTTCGAACTGCTCACCGATGATTCCCATGCGATGATGGAACGCTACGGCGTGTGGAAGGAGAAGAAGAACTACGGTCGCAGCTACATGGGCATCGAGCGCACGACGGTGCTGATCGACGAGCAGGGCATCGTGCGCCGCATCTGGCCGAAGGTCGCGGTGAAGGGACATGTCGACCAGGTGCTTGCCGCAATAGAGGAAGGCTGATCCGCGCATGAAAATGCTCGCAGTAGAGGATATTCTCCCGCTCGACGCCTACGAACGGCAACGC
The DNA here is from genome assembly GCA_964635845.1 of uncultured Chromatiales bacterium. Taxonomy (GTDB): domain Bacteria; phylum Bacteroidota; class Ignavibacteria; order SZUA-365; family SZUA-365; genus SZUA-365. The sequence goes on along the minus strand of CAZWNO010000033.1, from coordinate 3,564 downwards.
GCCGAGTTTCGTGCGCGCATGAATGCGCTGCGCCGCCTGCGCCGCCTGGAACTGGGCGAGAGCTATGTGGTGATTTTTGAAAACAGGGAAACCGTGCGCTTCCAGGTGCAGGAAATGCTGCGCGTGGAGAGATCCGATCATCCGGATCGTATCGCCCTCGAGCTGAGCTGTTTCAATCTGCTGATCCCCGCGAAGAACGAACTGAGCGCGACGCTGATTCTTCGCATCCCCGAGTACCGCGAGGTCGACAGCGCGCTCAAGAGGATGGAAGGCCTTACCCGCGGGTGCATCGGGCTGCGTGTCGGCGAGGAGCGCATTCCCGCGCGCTTCGATGTCGAGGACGAATCCCTGCTCTGCACCGGCGATGTGTTCTATGTCCATTTCGCATTCACCGAGCATCAGATTGCCGCGTTCGCCAATCCCGCCGTGCCGGTGACGCTCCACGCCTGCCACGAGCACTGCAAGGCGGACGTCGTCATCGAAGGGGATACACGGCAGAGCCTGCTCGGTGATCTTCTCTGATCGAAGGAACGGCACCCATGACATACGTCACGCGTCGTGAGCACTTTTCATCCGGCCACAGGCTGTTCAATCCCGCATGGAGCGACGAGCGCAACGCGGAAGTGTTCGGCAAGTGCAGCAATCCGGCAGGCCACGGGCATAACTACTACCTGGAGGTCACCGTCGCCGGAGACCTCGATCCCGAAACCGGCTACGTCGTCGACCTCAAGCAGCTGAAGGACGTGATCATCAGCCGCGTCATCGCCCTGGTCGATCACAAGAATCTCAACGAGGACGTCGCATTCCTCCGCGGTACCGTGCCGACGGCCGAAAACATCGCGATCGGTATCTGGAAGCAGCTCGTGGATCATATTCCGCAGGGTCGGCTGCACCAGGTGCGTCTGTATGAAACCGAGAAAAACTTTGTCGATTATCGAGGTGAAGCATGATGTCCGGTGCCGACGAACATGAGCGCACGCCCGGGGCAACTGCCGCGCAGTCCGGCTCGAATCCGGACAGCATCCAACCGAACGGCGCCAAGGCGCCGCCCGACGACCGTGAACCGGAATTCGAGAACCATATCTCCGGAATACTCGGCATGATCGGGGAGGACCCCGAGCGGGAAGGTCTGCTCAAGACGCCCTATCGCGTCGCGAAGGCATACCGATTCCTCACGCAGGGATACACGATGGACATCGAGGCGGTGCTGAACGGCGCCATCTTCGAGGAGGACTACAACGAGATGGTGATCGTCAAGGACATCGACTTCTATTCCCTGTGCGAACACCATATGCTGCCGTTCTTCGGGAAATGCCATATCGCGTACATCCCGAACGGAAAGATCGTCGGCCTCAGCAAACTGCCGCGCATCGTGGATGTATTCGCGCGGAGGCTGCAGGTGCAGGAGCGCATGACGCAGCAGATTGCCGAAGCCCTGCAACAGGCGCTTCATCCGCTGGGTGTGGGCGTCGTCTGCGAAGGCCGGCACATGTGCATGATGATGCGCGGTGTGCAGAAACAGAATTCCGTCGCAACGACCAGCGAGATGCTGGGCGCATTCGAGGCCAACTCGAAGACGCGCGAAGAATTTCTCCGTCTTATCACCACAGGATTCTGACATGACTCGAGAGGATTCCGCGGTATCGCTCCAGGGAAAAACCGTCTGGGTCACCGGGGGAGGCAGCGGCATCGGGAAGGCGGTCGCGGAGGCCTTCGCTGCCGAGGGCGCGCAGGTCGTGCTCAGCGGGCGCTCGGCCCGGCGCATCAACGAGGTCGCCGTCGCGATCGGCAGCGGCGTGCGCGCGATCCCCTGCGATGTGAGCGACGCGAACGAGGTCGCCGCGGTCACCGCGCGAATCGCCGGGCTCTGCGGACCCATCGACATCCTGGTCAACAACGCGGGCGTCTCGGTGTTCAAGTCCTTCCTCGATACGAGCGTCGAGGAATTCGACGCACTGACAGCCGTCAACCTCCGCGGACCTTTCCTCTGCACCCGCAGCGTGCTGCCGTCGATGATCGAACGCGGTGAAGGCACCGTCGTCATGATCAACTCCATGGCCGCGCGGCAGGTGTTCCCCAATAGTTCGGTGTATGCCGCCACGAAGGGCGGATTGAAATGGATGACGGACTGCCTGCGTTTCGAGGTGCGGAGGTCCGGCGTACGCGTCGTCACCGTCCACCCCGGCGCGACGGACACGGAGATCTGGCCCGAAGTTGTGCGGAACCGGCATGCCGCGCGCATGATGACGCCCGGGAACGTCGCGGCATCGATCATCGCCATCTGCAAAGCCCCGGCCTCCGTCATGGTCGAGGAAATCGTGGTGCAGCCTATCGGAGGTCCGCTGTGAGCCCGTTCGATGGGAAGGTCGCATTCGTGACCGGTGCCGGCAGCGGTATCGGCCGCGCGCTTGCGATCATGCTCCTCCGCGAAGGCGCGTGCGTCCTCGCCTGCGGACGCGGCGAGACCAGGATGACCGCGCTGCGTGACGAGGTCGCGGGACTTCCCGGCGCACTGCTGACGGCTGTCGCCGATGTCAGTGACGAGAAGCAGGTCCTCCGTGTGCTCGAGAAGGCCGCCATGTCCGTCGGCATGCCCGACATCGTGGTCGCGAACGCGGGCTTCGCGATCATGAAGCCGCTCGTGAATATGTCCTCCGGCGAATTCGACGCGCAGATGGCGACCAATGTGCGGGGCGTCTGGCTGACGCTCCGGCACACGATTCCCGCCATGATCGGGAAGGGGGGCGGGGATGTGATCATTGTGTCCTCACTCGCCGGCAAGAATGGATTCGCCGGCGGAACCGCCTATGCCGCGAGCAAATTCGCGGTCCGCGGCATCGCCCAGTCGCTGATGCTCGAGGTGCGCGACAAGAATGTTCGCGTCGCCGCCATCTTCCCCGGCTCCACCGATACTCCCTTCTTCGACGACTCGCCGATGACACCCGACCGTGCGAAGATCCTCGGGGCGGACGACGTCGCACAGGCCATCCTCGATATCTTGCGCGCTCCCCGCCGCGCCCTTCTCAGTGAAATCGACATCCGGCCCGCGAATCCCCGGTAGGATCGACGACGACGGCCACGCCTGCGCGGTACTGCGTGAGTGCGCGAGCGTGAGTGCGCGAGCGTGAGTGCGAGAGCGTGAGTGCGTGAGCGTGAGTGCGTGAGCGTGAGTGCGCGAGCGTGAGTGCGCGAGCGTGAGTGCGAGAGCGTGAGTGCGCGAGCGTGAGTACGCGAGCGTGAGTACGCGAGCGTGAGTACGCGAGCGTGAGTACGCGAGCGCCCGTGTCGATTTGCTTGTTGTCGCTTTTTCCGTTACTATCCCGCCTGATCGCCGTTACCATCCGTGACGGAGGAGCAGCCTCCCTGCTCCCGCGTCATTGATCGCATACCCGCCAAGAGGAGGCTGAAGAATGCTCAAGTATACAGGCCACTACGGAACCCCCGACCGCGTGCCCGCGGATGTGTCCATCATCCCTTTCCCCGGCGATAAAAGCCTGTTCCAGAAAACACTGAACCAGGTCTGTCCCCACCTCAAGCACCTCGTTACGCAGCTGCGTGAAAACG
>CAZWNO010000032.1:22439-34144 GCA_964635845.1 uncultured Chromatiales bacterium | reverse complement strand
CGCGTCTGCAGGCAATCCGCCACCGATCTTTTATCGAGTCCGTTTTCCGCCGTCGGAACGATCACCACATTCGTGACGATAGCCGATTTCCTTTCGGTCCACCCCGTGACAGGTACGACCTGAATCACAGGCAATCGTTCGTTGTATGTGTCGTTCGTCACTATCACGCAAGGGCGGATTTTTCCTGTTTCCGATCCCCTCACCGGTTCCAGATCGATGTCGATGACTGTACCGCGCCTCAACATGTTCATTTCGGCCACGCGGTCGCCGCGTCCTCGGTCCAATCCCTGGTCTCTTCGTCCTCCTCGTAGACTTCCGCATACAGTGCGGCGGATTCCTGCAGGCGCTGCCGCTCCAGCTGCGCGGACAGAAGGTCGATCGCCGCGCGGACCAGAGCGCTCCTGTCCTTGAATCCGTATTTCCGGCACTCCTCGAGAACGAGGAGGTGTGCTTCACTGAGACTGAATTTTGCCTGAATCATGCATTCCTCAAATCAGGACCTCAATATTGGGCCGTGTATTACGACCTCAATATATGGACCTCAAGTCACGAACGCAACCGTGTACATTCTCTTGACCCTTCATTTTGTGTAACTCTTCGGCTGCCGGATTGGCCACGGCGATGGCGCTGACCAGAGTGAAGGCCGCGATTTCCTGATACAACGTGGATGAGCATGACACTCCTCCCGCCCGCACCGCGCCTGCCACGCCAACGTGGCAGCAGTGGCATGAATGGTCAATACACGAGCAGCGGCCGGTGCGCGGCGGCGACGCCGTGCGTGAACCTGCATAGATACCAACCCGGTGCCAGGCCTTCCAGAGATAAGGTCAGTTCCCGGGTGCGACCCGCAAGTCCCTCCATGGTCGTGGAACGAACCCGGCCTCCTGCACGGTCGATGACGTCCATTCGCAGTTCTCCGTGGATCGTCTCCGCGATCCGGAAACGGGCGATACCGCGCGCGGGATTGGGCCAGGGACCGTCGACTTCGAATGCGGTCGCGGCGGAAGGCGGAAAAACGGATACGGATGACGGGTATTCCAGCGCGCCGATGTCGGGCGGACCTGAGAGCGCCCTGTCGCGGAATTGCACGGGATGCACGTACTCGGTCGCGGGCAGCAGCGGCATGCCCCAGGCCGCCCCGGCGTCGACTCCGCCGTCGATCGCGGGGGAATCCGGAAGCAGGTGGAAATCGAGACGCGCGGGATCAACGAAGCGCGGCGCGGAAGGATCGCGGGTGACGAGATTCGCCGCCGTATCGCGAACGACCGCGCCGCCGGTGATCGCCTCGGCGCGTCCGGCGAAAATGTTGTTCTTCACCACCAGCGTATCGCAGCCGCCTGCGGGCATCTGGACGAAGGTGCCCGCCCCGCGCGATGTGACGAATGTGTTGTGCGCGACGAACAGGCTGCGGACCGGATTCGACAAGCCCTCCATCCCGTACCCGAGAAGGTTCGAATTCTGCGCGCTGTTCGTATGGGAGATCACGTTCCCGGCCACGACGGCGAGTCCGCCGTTGGGCAGATCGATCTCGCGGCTCGTGCTGCCGTCGCCGCTGGTGATGCAGTTGCAGAGTATGAAGGTGCGCAGTGCGCGGCTCTTGACGTTGTGTCCGACCTTCGCGCGATGGACAAAGGAATAACGGATGGTGAATTCCGCGACATGGTTGATGTACATGTTGTGCGAATAGCCGTCGCCGTAGCCGTTGCGCGCGAATTCGCAGTTCTCGATGAGAATGCGGCTCTGTGCGTTGTCGCCCGCGAGGATGCCGTTTTCATTGTCGTGGAAGAAGCAGTGCCGCAGCGTGAGCGTGCTGCCTTCCTGGCGGATGCCCGCGCCGTTCCTGTCCTGCACCGTCGCTCCCGAGAATTCGATCCACTCCACAGTCGTATTGTTTCCCCCGATCACCCAGATCGCCTTGCCGCCCGTTGTCCTGTCGCGCACATGCGCCAGTCCGCCCACGCCGCGGATCAGCAGGCCGTTTGCCGTCCACCTGCAGGCGTCCGGATAGTCCCCGGCATCGATCAGCACCGTGTCCCCGTCCCGCGCCGCGGCAGCGGCCTGCGAAGGCAGTGTGAGAACCCGCGACGATCCCACCTCCAGCACGCGGGCGGAGAGCGGAAGCGCGGCCATGATCAGGACGATGAAGCCCAGCGCGAGGGGATGCGCCGGTATGATCGAAATCGGTCGAGAGGTCATGACACACTCCGGAGTTGCCAGGGACAATATACGGCTGCGGCGGCAACATCGGTGCCCGGAAGCTTACTCCCCGGGACGACCCCGAACGCGGTGCAACAAACGCTTGCCAGTTGTGTCATTATTCCGGATCTTCCCGCGGAAAGGAAATGCACATCAGAATACATCATGTCGCGATGCTGGGCAGCCTGTTTCTCATGCTGCAGAGCGAATCGCTGGTGGCGCAGGAATCCGGAGCGGTGGCTCTGCCCCGCGTCGGACGCGCCATCGACAAGGCTGATCGCGAGTACTTCGCGCTCTTCCGGGATGTCGATGATTTCGCCCGTGCGCAATTGTCCATCGATTCCACCAGTATCCGCTGCGTCGTCGCACGTGAAAACGATGACACGCTCGTTCTAGGGTTGAGCCGTGCCGAATACGACGTACTCGTGATGTGGCTACGCGCGTACGAACGCCTGGGTCTCGCCGGCGAATATATGATGCAGGAGTTCTCTGCCCTCGCAGGAACGGAGACCCGCGTGGAAAAACTGCGCGCGCTCTCCTCGCTGCATGCACGCGGGATCGTCGATGTGGATTATGACCGATTCGAAACCGTGCGGGCGCCACTGATCGTCACGCAGGGCGGCGACAGCTTGCATCGGACAGTGCTGGCCGTTTCGGAGTCTTCGGTCTTTTTATGGGATGACGATAGCCCCTACGACGCTGCTGACTTTTCCCGCCATGTGCGCGGCATTCCTTTCGACAGTGTTCGCGCGATGCAAACCGTTGCATCCGTGCCCTTCGGACCCGCGACAGTTCTCACCGGGTTTGCCATCTGGGCAGTCGCGGTACACGCGATTTCCCGGCAGGAGCGAAGCGGCGACACTCATGATCCTTCCCCGGTGATTTTCGCCCCGTTCCTGCTTCTTCCCGCGGCGATCGCGGCGCTCCCTCTGGGCGCGGCGGCCACGGCCATCGACTATCCTGTCTCGTATTTGACAGACGACGACACGCTTGCGGTCAAACGTGCAGCGTCAAGGCTGCTGCCCCACACGTTGTTCGGTGCGAACGTACCACCCGAGTTTCGTCGACCGGAAATTGCGGGCGGCGACGGCATGATCATCTATGCCCATGATGACCGGCACCGTTTCGACGCGTTGCCGAATCCCGCCGCCGATTTTCAATGGCAGGTCGGCATCGAATCACTGTTCCATATCTATGATGTGTATTACCGGCCGGTGAGTGCACACATCGGACTCTCCGTCTCGCGACGATTCCGCTTCGATGCAGACGACGCCGGCTGGTATCTCGCTCTCCGGCCGCGTCTGAGCGCCGGCACAATGCTCACCGCCGAACTCGCGCTGCTGTACGCGGCTCCCGAGCGTTTCGCCGTGCATGCGGGGGTCGCATGGACCCATGCGTTCGAGACCATCGGCAATGCAACGGAGCATGGTAATACATGGACAAAACGCTGGTACAGCAGCTACGAACGCCATTCCCTGCTGCAGGAGAGCTTCGCGGTTGCAGGAGTTACGTTCATGAACTCATATGGCAGCGTGGATATACAATTCCGCCGGGTGCTCGCGGACGCCCTGCAATCGTCTCTTGATCACCGGGATTATTATGCGCCGGATAGTCAGTGGGTCCATTCTGATTTCGGCATGAAATCGTTCTGGGGTTTCGGAATAGTGCTGAGTGTGGGAATCTGAAAGCGCTGTGCGCTCACCCGATGCGCAGGGAGGTCATCGCGAGCGCCGGACTCCCCGGCGCGGGATACTGCACCTCGTACAGTTCCTTCGGGAATCCGCCGAAATCGTGGATGGTGCGCGGCCGCTCCATCGCGGTGACAAACGTGCCACGCGTTTCCCAATGCGCAGAGACGCAGAGGATCGCCGCGGAGGAAGGTCCTTCGATCCATGGAGATCCGTTCGGCATCAGCCCTGAGTCTGCCTGACGAACTGCACGTCGGCGCTCAGGCGAACCTCGTCGCTGACCAGCACGCCGCCGGTTTCGAGCGCGGCATTCCAGTTCAGTCCCCAGTCCTTGCGGTTGATCACGCCGCTGAGCGAAAAGCCGGCTTTCTCGTTGCCGTAGGGATCCCTGTTCACCCCGCCGAATTCCACGTCGAGCACGACCTCCTTCGCGACGCCGCGCATGGTGAGCAGACCCTTCATCCGGAAATTGCCTTCGTCGATCCTTGTCACACCGGTGCTTTCGAAACGCATCTGCCTGTGGTTTTCGACATCGAAGAAATCCGCGCTGCGCAGGTGCCTGTCGCGGTCCTCGCTGTTGGTGAAAATCGAGGAGGGATCGATGTCGAGCGTGACGGATGCCGTCGCGAAATCATCGCCGTCGGTGACGACTTTCGCGTCGAAGGAGCGGAATTCGCCCTTCACGTTCGTGATCATCAGGTGCTTTACTTTGAAAAGCAGTTCGCTGTGCGCCGGGTCGAGGGTCCAAATGGTCTGTGTCATGATATCCGCCTGTCTGATGGAAGTTTGATGGACTGCAATAATGCTTCAAACTTAAAACATCCAGGCGTGCCCGGAAAGTTCCCGGACCGATCACAACGATGGAAAATCTTCGAGCATGCGCGCCGAGGAGACGGCGAGGATCCTTTCCGCGATTGGAAAACTCCTGCTGCCGCTGTGGACTATTATCAGCTGGTCGAGTTTCAGATCCGCGAGCGCCGAGCGCATTGACGGAGTCACAGTGGGAGTTGTGCCGTGTTTGACTTCGACACCGATGCGCCGGGCGTTCCTGATGAAAAACAGATCAAGTTCGGCACCCGCGTGTGTTCTCCAGAAATGGCAATCGCTCCATTCCAGGCCGCTGAGCCGGATCACCTGGTCAATGATAAAGCCCTCCCATGAAGCGCCGACTTTCGGATGGTTTTCAAGCGCCTCGTCGACATCGATATCGAGCAGCGTGTGCAGCAAGCCGGTGTCGGCGATATATATTTTCGGCGCCTTTACCTGCCGCTTCCCGAGGTTTTCATGCCACGGTGCGAGCTGGCGCACGACCAGAGCCGCCGTGAGAATGTCGAGATATTTCCGCATCGTGGCGTCGGAGAGACCGAACGATCGGCCGAATTCCGATGCGTTCCACAATTGACCATGGTAGTGCGCAAGCATTTTCCAGAACCGACGCAGCGTCACCGACGGAATGCTGATTCCGAGTTGAGGAATATCTCGTTCGAGAAACGTTCGCAGGAAACTCTTTCTCCACTCGGAACTCGCGGCTGTACCGGACGCGAGGAATGATCGGGGGAATCCTCCTCTCGACCACAAGCGACGAAGCGCTTCGGGTCCGACATCGCGGAGCGTGAAGCCGCCCAATTCGTGATAGACGATCCTTCCTGCCAGGCTCTCCGAACTCTGACGGAGTAACGCCGGCGATGCGCTGCCAAGTACGAGGTAACGCGTGTGAGCTTCATGCCGGTCAGCCAGTACGCGCAGTGTCGGAAACACTTCGGGCGTGCGCTGCACTTCGTCGATGACAACCAGCCCGCGTACATCCCGAAGCGCGAACATCGTATCACGCATCCGTTCGTAATCCTCAGGATCCTCCAGATCGAACCGTGTTGCCTTCCACCCCAGCCGTTCGCCAAGTTCCTGTGCGATGGTGGTCTTTCCGACCTGTCGCGCCCCGATGATCGCCGTGACCGGGAATTGCTCGATCAATGCCTGCAACCGCGCGAGATCGTGTGTTCGTTCTACAATCATATTGAAATATCTAACTTAATACTCGAATATGCAAGGTAATTCTGATACAATAAATCGGCGATTTTTCACCGTAAAATGACTAAAAAGCGGCATTGCGGTCGAACTATATTGAAATATACACGTATTGTATCGTTTTTTCAAGGCAGGTGCTACTCAATACAGCTCAGAGTGCGCACGGTCGCTCAGCTGCGAAGAGGGAGATAGAAAGGACAAGGTCAGAGTCAACAATTGTAGTGCGCCTTACGGCACGTACCTGATCCCCGCACTCAGGGCGACGGGATTGCTGTAATCCAACGCATCCGGTATGTAGTCCTCCGGTTCCTGGAATGCGCTGAAGGCGTAATCGAAGGTGAGATCGAGACGTTGATTCCAGCCGGACAGTTCTCCCACGGGAATCCGCAGGCCGAAGCCATAACGGACAATCACATCTTCTTCCCACCACGAAGAGGAGATCGACGACCCGTCCTCCGCGCCGATGCTGAACTGAAGCATTTCCGCGATTGCCACCTCCAGCGCGGCGGCATAGTGCGCCCGTCGGAAATCGTAGTCGCGGCCGATCAGCGCCAGCTCGCCGCCGAACATGCAGCGCAGCCAGTCCCGCTGCAACACCGTCCCGAGAGGCAGGGGGAGTTCATACGATATACCCGAACGCAGATGCTGGTAGAGCGGAGTTGCGCGCTCATCCTCCCAATGTACCAAGGTCCCAAGCATGTTCTGCAGGCTCAGGCCATAACGGAGGTGGTCGTCGAAGGACCTTCCTGCCAATCCGCTCAGACGACCGAATACCGCAAGTCCCGCGTCCACCTTCGGATCGAAGCGTCCGTACTCACGCCACGAGGAGCTGTGATCTTCATACTCCGTCCCGAGGGCGGTGTAACGGAGAAGAGTCAATGCGACAGCGAAAGCCGGATGGATCTGAACCGCGGCATGCGCGGTCATGAGACGGGAATCCCATCGCACAGGCGGATGGTAGGCCGTGTCCTCTCCGGCAAGCAGATTGCTTATTTCGAAGTTCACGCGGGAGAATGAAAATCCAATCGTCGTCTCCAGTGCCGCGAGCCGCACGGAGAGTGCAGTATTATGGATGTTCTCGAAGTCGTTAATGAAAAGAAGCGCCCCGGTATTGGAGGAGAATTCCCCCGCGTAGCCATCCTGAAAGGCGAGCGCGGCGGGATTGTGCTGCAGCGTGGCGAGACCGCGTCCCACACCAGTATAGACGTTCGCAAGCCGGATGGACTCCGCGAAGCGTGGGCCGTCAAACTCTGTATATTCCTGCTGCGCACGCAGGCCACCTCCCGGCATCATGAGCAACATTCCAAACAGAAACAGCGGAAGGCGGGATGGCGCGATCATGCATCCACGCCCACCGTCGCGCCGAGCGAGGGATCATAGAGATTCATGGCGCTTGCGTCGCCGCGGCGGGCGCGGGCGCGGACGAAGCCGATGAAGCGGCCGCCGTCGGCGTCGAGGGCTTCCGCGTCGGAGGGAAAGATGTTTTTTCCGGCGGCTTCGATCGCGCGCTCGAAATCCCGCCAGTGCCGCCAGCCGTCGGCGAGCGTGTCGGTGCGGACGTCGTGCACCTTCCTGCAGCGCTTCCACAGCCGTTCGTACCATGCGGCGGTCTTGAAGCTCCAGCATTCGTCTTCCCAGAACACCTTCCCGTTGGACTGCGGCTCGTTCAGATGGGGCGGCAGCTCCGAGACTTCCTGCATGAAGCCCGGCACCACCACGCCTATTTCTCCTCCCGGCCGCAGGAAGCGGCTGAGGTAGCCGAGATAGAGTTCGTCGGTGCCGAAATACTGGTAGGCGTCGACGGACACCACCGCATCGAAGAAGCCTTCCGCGAACGGCAGCGCGTGCGCCTCGGCCTTCAGCGGAAACACGAGGCGGTCGGCGCCCGCTTCCCGCGCACGCCGGTAATTGTGGTCGGGCGACATCCACAGATCCGCCGCCCACACCTGCACCCCGAATTCCTTCGCGAGGAAGATGCTCGTCAATGCCTTGCCGCAGCCGAGATCGAGCACGCGCATTCCTTTTTCGAGCCGCAGTCCTTTCGTCAGCCACTCCATCAGCCAGACGGCGTTGGGACCCATCTGGTGGTCCATCATCCATTCCGGATCATAGGATGAGGATTTCGGGAATTCGGGGCGGCGGAAGATCTCGGTGCTATCGGTCATGGGAAGGTCCTTTGCTGTGTCTTGGAATATCGGCGTCTGGAGCCGGATATTCAAATCGTCAAGTTTCGCTGTCCGGATGTCCGGCACTGGATTCTGTTCCGGGAAATTCCTATGTTCTTCCGTCGGCTCGCTCATCCGATGGAATTCCATAACCTTGCCCCCCGGGGGGGGATGCAGAATAATCAAGGAGGGTAGCATGATCCGTATCAACGCTTTGTCAATTACTGCACTGCTGTGCGCATTTGCCATTTCCATCCAGGCGCAGAACGTATCCTGGGAGGCCGTGCCGTCGTTTCAGACCGGTATCTGTCGCGACATGCTGCAAACACCCGGCGGAGCGCTGCTGCTCGCCGGACCGGTGGGACACGCCGGCCGCATGGGACGCGGCGTCTTCCGCGTCGGGACGGATCCCTCCGACCTGGCAGATGTTTCGCCGACGTGGTCACCCATCGCTGACTTCGTGTTGCCCGGCGACGGGAGCATTCTCTGCGCCAGCGACGATGCGATCTGGAGATCAATCGACGATGGACGACGCTGGATGAAGAAGCAGGATTCCCTGCTCGGCCCTTTCAACGCCCTCGCGCGGCTGCGCGACGGATATTGCTATGCGCTCACCGCTGGCGGTGCGCTTTTCCGGTCGACTGACCACGGTCAGGCGTGGGACACCGTCTCGACCAGCCTCCCGGCGTTCGGGCGAGACTGGGATACCATAGATTTTATCGGCATGAATCATCTCAACTGGTTCATCGTCGGCTCGCCGTGGACCCGGATATTCAGCACGGACGGAGGTCGGACCTGGAAGCGCGATTATTACGTCCAGGATTCTTTGTACCGCGCACCATATCTCTCAGGCGTTGATGCGATCAGCGTCGTCGATGGAGCCATCGTCATCGGTGGTCAGGGCAGACAGCTGCCGGACTGGAGCGGATTCGAGGGCACGTCGGCTCTCCCCCATTGGAAACACGGGGTACGGGCGACGGACATCGCTTCGGACGGATTGACCAGCCACTTCACCGGCGTCGGCGTCACGAACTATATGGGGTATTATGATTGGCTGGACCTGCCGCGGGACTCCACAGGCGTACTTGTCTCCCGCGACGACGGGCGGTCCTGGCAATGGCTGTTGCATGGTCTTGATGTGCAGTCCCTCGAACTGCTCGGCGACGGGGATCTCATTGTCTCGACGTTGAGCGAGGGATTCTTCCGGGTAGACACCGCGAATGGCAACGCCACGCCGTTGCGTTTTCCCTATGGTCATGTGGCAGATCTTCTGGCGAATGGAAATGAAATGCTTGCAGTCTCCGACAGTTGCAACGTGCTCGGCGCGTTGCGTACCGGCGACGGCGGCACGAGCTGGTCGTGGAGCGACAGCCTGCGCGTCTCCTTTTCCAATACGACTCCACGTCTCCGCCGACTCGTTGACGGTTCGATGCTGCGACAGGGGGTGTATGAGATCGCCAGGTCGACGGACAACGGGCGCTCATGGGACGATTGCGTCTATCGGCTTGGCGCGAATAAGTGGCCAATCTACTGGTGGACACGCCTTCCTGACGGATCCTATCTCACGGTGGAAATGCCACGCGTCGATTCGTCACAGCAGGACTGCATGCTCTACCGCCTCGATTCCTCCTTCACCGAGACAGCGCGGATGCGCGCTACGGGATTGGGCCAGATATATGACCTGCACACGACATCGAACGGTGTGGTTTTCGCTGCCGCGTCAAATGGACTGTTTTCGAGCAGTGACGATGGTGTTTCCTGGTTCCGCCACTCGCCTGTTGCGTGCTCCGTCATCGCGCCGGGGATCGATGGCCGCATCCAGGTCGGCGGCAGGAACGCCCTGCTGTACAGCGACGACGATGGAGCTTCGTGGATGGAGGCATACACCACGCCCGACCTGTCGCTGTCCGATCTCGTCGGACGTGGACAGGAGATGTTCTTCGCCACGAGCCGTTCTCTCGATGCGTTCGGCACACCGGAAGCGGGAAGCGGCCACGGCATCCGTTCGGGAACTGTGACCGGGGGCGTCTGGACGGAGGAGTCCCGTGGACTCCCCACGAAGGAAGTCATCTCCCTCGCCGTGGACGCGCAGGGCTTTCTCTGGGCGGGCACGCGGGGTTTTGGACTATACCGCAGCAGTGGTCCCGTTCTGGACATCGATGCCTCTCCCGCCGCGGCGGCCACTGAAACGCCTCGCTTGACACTCTTTCCCTTGCCGGTACAGGAGCGTGCGACCATCCGCCTCGAACTCCCCGCCGGGGCGATGGTCCGTGTCGAACTGCATGATCTGCTTGGCCGGCATGTCCGCACGGTCGCGGAGCCGCATCACGCGGCGGGGGAATCCCATCTGCGTTTCGACGCAACAGGACTCCCGGCGGGCGTGTACATGCTCATTGCGCATGTGGATAATATGCAGGTGCGTGAGCGCATAGTTCTGCGGTAGCGCCTGCTGTTCGTGTCTCCCCGATCCGCTGCGCGGTCCTGGTGGATGCGTTCCTTCTTCTCTTCCTTCGCCTCGAGGGCCCAGTCGTGGCCGGCCTCCGCTTCGTCCAGGACGTGGAGGTCCGAATTGCACCTCGTCACTGGAAATTCGACGAGGCCTAAGCCAGGAGAGCATCGCGGCCTCATCCTCGAACCATCCCTCGATGCGCAGCGACCGGCGAACGACGGAGATTGCTACTTTCGGTTTCATCCGATCCTTCCGAAAAATCCCGCTGTCATCCGCGAGTCGTTGCCGGCAGATTTCATTATTCGATTGGCGAAGGTGGGTGGGAGCACGGGTTGTCTTGAAGCATGCACAGTGGCAGATACTTGCGCAAAACGCACGACTCCCGCCATGCAACGTGGAAAGGGGAGAATCTCCCCTTTCCAGAGCGCAACGAGACTGATGTTCAATTCAGGGATTGCCTGACGAACTGCACCTCGGCATTCAGGCGCACATCGTCGCTGACCAGCACACCGCCGGTTTCGAGAGCGGCGTTCCAGTTCAGTCCCCAGTCCTTGCGGTTGATTTTTCCGCTGAGCGAGAAACCGGCTTTCTCGTTTCCCCAGGGATCCTTGTTCACGCCTCCGAACTCCACGTCGAGAAGGACTTCCTTTGTCACGCCTTTCATGGTGAGCATGCCCCGCAGCTGGTAGTTCTCGTCGTCAAGTCTGTTCATCCCGGTGCTCTCGAATCGCATCGCGGTGTGATTCTCGACATCGAAGAAATCGGCGCTCCGCAGATGCGCGTCGCGATCGTCGCTGTTGGTGAACAGCGATGCGGGATCGATGTCGAGCGTGACCACGGCGGTGCCGAAGTCATCGCCTTCCGTGATCACCCGCGCATCGAAGCTGCGGAATTCCCCTTTCACGTTCGTAATCATCAGGTGCTTCACCTTGAAAAGCAGTTCGCTGTGCGAGGGATCGAGCGTCCAGGTCGTTTTCATGTCGTTCTCCATTGTGTTGAATTGAAGCGAAATGTGATTTCATATTTTTTAGTTCAAATTCAAAACTAATATACGGAGGACACTCCCCCGCTGTCATTCACATAGGTGAAGAACGCACCGCCGAGCGGAACACCCGTCCCGAAACCCGCGTGCGGCGATGTCACCCACGTGCGGCGATGTCACCCACGTGCGGCGATGTCACC
>CAZWNO010000032.1:18851-22190 GCA_964635845.1 uncultured Chromatiales bacterium | reverse complement strand
TCACCCGCGTGCGGCGATGTCACCCGCGTGCGGCGATGTCACCCGCGTGCGGCGATGTCACCCGCGTGCGGCGAGATCTTTGCGGATGCGGCTGAGGGATTGCGGTTTGATGCCGAGGTACGAGGCGATGAGGTACTGGGGGATTCGTTGAACGAACTGCGGATGCATGCGGGAGAATTCGAGATAGCGGTGCTCGGCGTCCTCGGTGATCGTTTTCGCGAGCCGGTATTGCAGCGCCGCGAAGGCATTCGTGATCAGTACGCGAAAGAACCGCTCGAGCACGTGGCTGGTACGACAGACTGCCTCGAAGCCATCCCTGCCCAGCAGCAGGGCATCGGTGGACTCGAGCGTCTCGATCGTATAGATGCCCAGCCGCTGCGAGAAGAAACTGTAGTGGTCCGTGATCCAGTAATTTTCCAGCGCGAACTGTACGGCCGTTTTGTCGCCGGACTGGCCGACCATGTAGGAGTACGCCGATCCCTCAAGGATGAAATAGACGTACTTGCACAACTGCCCTTCCTCCGCCAGGATTGTTTTCCTGTCGAACGCCTTCGCGAACGCATGTCGCATCAGCAGTGCGCATTCCTCGTCCGTCGCCTCTTGGCCGATTGTCCGCCTGATATTTTCCTTCAGTCGTTGTTCCACTGCAGCCGCGCAATGAGTCCTGCACCGAAGTTAGCGACAACCGCCTCACAGCGCAAGGGACATGAAGACGGCGCGCTGGAGCGCGCCGGTCCCAGGTGGGTGTTCGACAACGGCGCGCTGGCGTGCGCCGGTCCCAGGTGGGTGTTCGACAACGGCGCACTGGCGTGCGCCGCCCCCAGAGTATCGCGCCTTCACATGCTCATGCTCCCGCCTTCGTTCGGCTGCGCCGAACTATGGCGTGGCAAGCGTGCACGTGCTCCCGCCTTCGCTCGGTTGCGCCGAACTACGGCGGGCAAGCGTCCCTACCTGATCTGCCCGCGGATCTCGCCGCCGGGATTCACGACGGTGTGCACGTTGACATAGGTATTGCCGGCGGTGATCGCGTCAATCAGATCGGCCATCGAGGAGCCGAGCATCGGACCGACGATATTCGTCACGGTGATCGTCCCGGAGGCGAGCAGGCCGTTGAAGGGACCAGTGGGGAGACCCGGCGGCGGAGCCGCGGGGTATAGCCACACGATCACCGGACCATTCACGCCGACGGGCGCGAGATGGATGTGCGAAACCGTAACGTCCGTGATATTGGCGACTATGAGCTGGTAGTCCATGGACATCCCGTCCGCGCTCACGCGGAATATCGCCTGTCCCGTCGCCCCGGTGCTCGGGCCGCTCAGGTGGGCGGTGAACACACGGGCCTGCTTCTGCATCGCGTCATCACCCCGCGGACTCACGGGATCGGTCGACGAGGGCTGGTCGCTGCACGCCGCCATCGACAGCAGCACGGCGAGCGACAGCGCAAGCTGAGAAATGCGTCTCATATCTATTCCTCCAATGGAAGGTCAATTTGTGTTGAGGTTGCGTACGGATATTACTGCGTACGAGTCTGCGAGTCTGTGACCCCAGTCACAGAGATGATGTGGGTGGATTTGTCGTATGTGATCAGCGTGCCAGCGCGGCGTTGAGATCCCTGCGCCATTCTTCCTGCGAATCCTCTGCGGAAAATCCGACATGGGAAGCGGCGATGACGCCGTCACGGCCGATGATGATGAGCGTGGGATACCCGCTGACCTTGTATTCCCGATCCGTCGATCGCGGCGGAAGCAGCACGGGATAAGGGACATTCCTGCTTTCGAGGAGTTTGCGGAGCCTGTCGCTCGACGCCTTGTCGGTGGAATTCACACCGAGGAAGACGACATCCCCGCCCGCGAATTCGTTGCAGAGTTCCACGAGCTTCGGAATGGCCTGGCGACAGGGTGCGCAGGAGGCATAGAAGAAATCGAGCACGACCACCTTGCCGCGGAACGCGGACAGGCGCATCGTGTCGCCGGCGAACGTCGGGGCGGCGATCTCCGGCGCGATTTCTCCCGGTCCCAGCGGTGGCTCGGTCTTGTGTTCGACGGGCGCGAGCAGTTCCAGATCCTTCGGCAGGGTCGCCCCGGAGAACAGTCCCTCCTCGATTTCCGTATCGATGGCGACGAAGTTCAGGTTGACTTCGCTGTACTGCTGACCCTCGCCTTCAATGTCGTACTTCGAAATGCATCGCAGCGGAACGAGATCCGCCGCGCGGAGATGCGTTTCGAAATAGCCGCGCTCCACTTCCTCGTCCCCCTTCCTTTCCGCGGAAAGGATGATCACCGAGTCCTTCCCCAGCCGTCCGTAGCGGACGGATTTGTTCGAACTGCCCGTGTCGTCGCGCACCGATTGCATGACCTGTGCATTGACGGGACGCGGCAGAAGATCCCAGTTCGGAAGTCCTTCCCAGAAAAGACCCATCGGGATGCGTCCTCGCTTGTACTCGGTCATCCGACCGGTTTCGGGATATCCGGTGAGCAGGCGGTCGCCGTCATAGACGTAATACATCCCGCGTGGAGTGAAGCCGAAGAGCTTGCATCCCGGACGCAGGCTGTCGTCACGCTCCATGACGATGTAGTAATTCGCGGCGGTCGTGTCATTCCTGCCCGCGAAGACGAACCGGCTTTCCACCGACATCTTCATGATCTTCGCCGAGTGGAGTTTCTCCACCGCTGCGGTGAGGATGCGATCGAACGCCGCATCGTCGGACTGGGCCCGGCACAGCGCCGGACCCAGCACGATCGTCAATGCAATGAGAAGAAACTTCATCGGGGTCACCTCCCCCCGGCGGAATTCCGCCGCAGGATTATTTCTGTTCTCCGGGATCGTAGCTCACCATCCAGTTGACGCCGAACTTGTCGGTGAACATCGAGAAATACTCGCTCCAGAAGGTCTTCCCCGGAGGCATGGTCACGGTGCCGCCGGCGGAGAGCGCCGTGAACAGGCGTTCCGCTTCCGCGGTGCTGCCGGTATTGACCGAGATGGAGAAGTTGTTGCCCTGCACGAATTTCGGCGCCCATTCGCCGCCGGTGTCGCTGCCCATGAGCACCGTCTCCGCACTGATGGGCAGGGAGACATGCATGAGCTGGTTTTCCATTTCCTTCGGAAGCGGGGGCATGCCCTCCTGCGGAGGAGCGTCCTTGAACCGTCCGAGATAGGTGAAATCGCCGCCGAACGCGGATTTATAAAACAGAAACGCTTCCTCGCAGTTTCCGGTAAAGTTCAGATAGATGTTGACAGTCGCCATGCGATATCTCCAGGTGGTTGTAAAATGGACAGGCTTGATGAATGCGAAGGGTCATGATAGCACCCGAGGCTGAGAGAAGCAAGCCAAATATGGCT
>CAZWNO010000032.1:0-18751 GCA_964635845.1 uncultured Chromatiales bacterium | reverse complement strand
ATTGGCCATTGGCTATTGGCCATTGGCTATTGGCCATTGGCTATTGGCCATTGGCTATTGGCCATTGGCCATTGGCCATTGGCTGTTGGCTGTTGGCCATCGGTTGATGGCTGATGGTCAGCGGGCCGGCAGGTCCAACAGAGGGAGGATGTCGCGTTCCGCGCGCCGGAAATCGTCGATGGTGTCGAGTTCCATGCAGGGGAAGGTGCTGATGTCGACCGCATGGAGCGCGCGGCCTTCACGTATCATCTCTTCGAAGGCGGCCTCATAGAAAATGCCGACGCGCCGCTCGGCGATGATCATGCGCTCGAGCACTTCGTAGAGATGCGCGACGAAGGGGGAAGAGAAGCGTTCGATGCCGATGGATTCTCCAGCCGCTTCGGCTGCGGGCACGACCTTGCTGATCTCGCGGACGCGTCCGTCGCCGTCGAGACGCACTTTTATTTCCTCCTCGCCCAGCTCTACGGCGCTGTTGAGCGCGATGCAATCCGCATGCGGCGCGTCGAGCAGCGCAGCGACGACGCGGCGGTCGAAGAGGATGTCGCTGTCGAGCAGGAGCATGTCGTCGCCGCCGATGGCCTCCCGCGCGAGCCACAGCGAATAGATGTTGTTGGTCGTGTCGTACACGGGATTGAGGATGAACACCGCGTCGAGCCCGGGCCATTGCCGCGCGACAAAGTCCTCGATCTGCTCGCGGCGATAGCCGGTGACGAAGACGAAGCGCGTGACGCCGTTGGCGAGGAGGTTGTCCACCGTCCGCTGGAGGATGGTTTTCCCGCCCAGCTCGAGCAGGCATTTCGGAGTGTCGTCGGTGAGGGGACGCAGGCGCGAGGCGACGCCTGCTGCAAGTATGACGGCTGTCATGCGGCGGATGTTGTCTTCAGTTGATGGTTGATGTAGCTCTGGAAGGGATACAGCAGCAGGGCCCAGCCGTTGGCGACGAAGACAAGACCGTAGATGTAGATGTCCATGCGGTCGAGCAGCGCGCAGACGACCAGAAAGGTGATCTGCGTCGTGGGACCCAGCAGCAGCCAGAGTCGGATGATGACGCGGTTGCGCCGGTAGTATTCCTTCGGCTCCGCCTCGGCGAGATGGCTGTGTTCCTTCGCGCCGGATGTGAGCCGCCGCTGAAGACGGGAGTAGCCGATGTAGATACTGATTATGCAGCGCTCGAACCAGTTGCCGCCCCGGCGGCGCATCTCGCGCCGCTCCTCCTCGAAGGCTTCGAGGTCTTCCTCGAACGTGCTCACGCGCTGTAGCACGACATCGAGAAACCGGTTGCGGTAGTAGTCCACCAGCATGGCGTGCACGCCGTTGCTGAGTCCCGCGGCCGCGAGCATGAGCCACCAGAATCCAGGATCATCGGAGGCATTCGCGAAGCCGATGCCGATACCTATGTACACGGTGACATCGACTACGTAGTCGGAGACGCCGTCGAGGATGCGGCCGATGCGCGTGCCGTTTTTCTTCAGCCGCGCCAGCTGCCCGTCGCTGCAGTCGAGCACGTCGTAGACGACGAGGAGCACCGCGGCGACGATCAGCGCGGTGGGAGTGCCGACGGCGAAGCCCACACCGCCGATCACGCCGAGCAGCATCGAGATCACGGTGATCTGGTTCGGCGTGAGTTCCGTGTTGTAGATGGCCTTGACGAAGAGAAATGCGAGGGGACGGTAGAAGACGAGGTCGAAGAATTCCTCCACCTCCCGCATTTTCAGCGAGGCACGGTACTGCTCGAGGAGAGTCACGCGGGGACCTTTTCCCCGATGCATTCGACGATCGCCTGTGCGAGAAGGCGATTCTGATCCTGTGTTCCGAGAGTGATCCGCATGTGGGAATGCAGCCGCTCTTCGTTCATGAACTTGACGATGAGACCGCGCGACAAGAGATCCTGCTTGAGGGGAGCGCAGAGTTCTTCCGGCATTTTCACGAGGACGAAGTTGGCATGCGAGCGAAACACCTTGAATCCGGGCAGCGCGCCGAGTGTGCGGCGGAACATCTCGCGGTCTTCCTCCATCTTCGCTGCGATGGAGCGGTAGTAGTCCGCCGAATCGATCGCAGCGAGGGCGACGGCTTCGGAAAGCCTGTGGTAGCCGAGGTAGCGCGCGCTGAAGAGTCCCAGTTTCGTGAGTTCCGCTCCCATGACCGCATAGCCGATGCGCACGCCCGCGAGCGCGTAGTATTTCGAGAACGTGCGGACGACCAGCAGCTTCGGGAAACGCGTGTGCAGTTCCGCGACGAGATGGTCATCCTGCAGCGCGAAAGCCCAGTAGGCCTGGTCGAGCACGACCACCGTGTCCTTCATGTGCTCGAGCACGCGAAGGAGATCGTCGTGCGCGAGGGCGTTGCCGGTGGGATTGTTCGGCGTGCTGATGAGGACGACGGAGGGACGCTGCTCGTCAAATATCCTCAGCATGGCGGGGATATCGTATTCAAAGGAATCGTCGCCCTCGATGATGGGGTATTCCACCGAGATGCCGTCGACCTCGCCGGCGATGGTTTTGTAATACCACCACGAGTGCGTGGGGATCATGATGCGTTCGCCCTTCCCCAGATAACAGTGCACTGTCTGCTTGAGGATGTCCTCCGCCCCGTAGCCCAGGAGCACGTCCTTTTCATCCAATCCGAAATCCCGCGCGAGACGTTCGGAGAGCGAGGATTTGACCCCGCGCTGGAAATCGCGCGAGTAGACGCTCATTTCCTCGATGGTCGCGTTGCGCAGCGCCTCGAAGCAGGCGGGCGCTGGACCATATTGATTTTCATTTCTGTCGAAATACAGCAGTGTGTTCGTCACGGAATTCTCCGACGAAGTGATGGTTCCCAGTGGAGCAGTGACACGCACCATTCAGGTTGCGCGTTCGGTTTGGTTCATCTGCAATGTTAAAAATTCCGCCGGCCGAATTCAAGCCGAAATATCGTCCGGTCATCCCGGCTCCCCACGGTCCCGATCCCTTTTGCGCGGCTCCCGAGATTCGCAATCCCGAAAATACGGACAGTCCCTGCCGGATCGGGATCAGGGCTTCCATCCAGCCTGATGATCTCTTCCGACAGGGACTGACTCCCTCGCTCCACCTGAATCGCCACCTCCCGCCGCCGATCCCTCGCTCCTCCCGTATCGCTTCGCTCCTCCGCGTCCCTCCTACGGCTCCTGTCTCTCACCGCGATTGCGATGTGCGCCGTGTGGCGGCACATCCTGCGTTGGCACCCATGGGTCACTCACCTTCAGCGCGGCCGGATCTTCCGCGGAGCCCCCCGGCATCCGCGATGGCGTACGTCACCGGATCCCGCTGCACCGTGCAGCCCGGAGGCTGAACGACGAGCAGTGTAAATAAACGAAAAAACGACCCCCATGATCTTTCGAACGCAGGTCGATTTATTCCAAAATCGGCCAGTTTAGAAGATTTGTGTACCATCGGCCATCGGATATCTGTCATCTGTCATTTGTCATCTGTCATCTGTTATTTGTCATGGCAGATGGCAAATAATGG
The DNA here is from genome assembly GCA_964635845.1 of uncultured Chromatiales bacterium. Classification (GTDB taxonomy): domain Bacteria; phylum Bacteroidota; class Ignavibacteria; order SZUA-365; family SZUA-365; genus SZUA-365. Next base: position 15,266 of record CAZWNO010000032.1, on the reverse strand, counting down.
CAGATGGCAAATGGCAGATGGCAAATAATGGCAGATGACAGATCAAAAACGCGGCGGGTCTTCTAGATCCAGATGTCGTTCGGGGCTGTGCGGTCGCCGCCGGCGTCGCCGGTGTTGAGCACACCACGGGGCTCGATGAGCATGACGAGACATTCCGTTTCGGCTCGGGGAAGGTGTTCGACGCCCTTCGGCACTACGAGGAGTTCTCCTTCATCCAACGTCACGCTGTGATCACGGAACGCGATCTCGAGCCGACCGGAGACGACGTAGAACAGTTCATCCGTATCCTCGTGCCTGTGCCACACGAATTCCCCCTCTAGCCTCGCGAGTTTGATCTGAAAGTCATTCAGCTCTGCCACGACGCGCGGGGACCACTGTGCGGAAAATCGGGAAAACTTTTCCCGAACATTGACGACCTCGATTGGATTCACACGTCCTCCATAATCCAATTCCATCCGACCTTCCCTTCCCGCACTCCACATCCTGAATCCTAAATCCTACGTCCTATATCCTATATCCTCTTGCCTACAGCTTACAGCCTACAGCTTACAGCCTACAGCTTACAGCCTACAGCTTACAGCCTACAGCCTGAATCCAACAGCCAACAGCCAAAAGCTAACAGCCAAAAGCCAACAGCCAAAAGCCAACAGCCAATAGCCAATAGCCTACTCCCTACTGCCTCTTCCCCGCCTCGCCGGGCGTCATGCCGAATTCCTCGCGGAAGCAGGTGGTGAAATAGGACTGACTGCTGAAGCCGACGCCATAGGTGATCTCGGCGATGCTGCCGGCGCCCTGCTCGAGCATTTCCTTGGCGCGACGGAGGCGGATGCTGCGGATGAATCGCGCGGGTGACATGTCGGTCAGCGCCTTGAGCTTGCGTTGGAAATTGCTGCGGCTCATGCGTGCTTCGTCGAACAGCAAGGCGGGATTCAATTCCTCGTCCGCCAGATGTTCATCCACGAACGCGATGATGCGGTCGAGGAATTCCTGGTCCTTCGACACGTACTGCCGGGGATCGAGCCGGAAGCCCTCGCTCGACACGAAGCGCGCAGCCTGGGTCCGCCGCAGGGCGATGAGATTGCGCACGCGCAGCTGCAGTTCCTCCGGATCGAAGGGTTTGGTCAGATAATCGTTCGCGCCTTCTTCGAGGCCGAGCATGCGGCTGCGGTCATCGCCCCGTGCCGTGAGCAGGATCACGGGAATATGGCTCGTCTCCGCATCCGCGCGGATCGCGCGGCAGAGGCCGAAGCCGTCCATCACCGGCATCATCACATCGCTGATGATCAGGTCGGGTGCCTCGACAGCGGCGCGGGCGACGCCCTGCTTCCCGTCGGCGGCCTCGATCACGCGGTATGTCTCCGCGAGGATATCGTGCATGTATTCGCGCAGGTCCGCGTGATCGTCGACGAGCAGAATCAACGCGGCGTCTTCCTTTCCCGCGCCCCTTCCCGCTCCGCTGCGCCCTGCCTCCGCGCTGGCGACCGCGAGAATTTCCTCCCTTGCTTCCGCCGAAGGGACGGCTTCGAGCCCTCCTCCCGCGGGAAGGGTGACCGTGAACGTGCTTCCTTCACCCTCGCGGCTGCGCACGGTGACAACGCCGCCGTGCAGCGTGACCAGTTCGCGCACCAGCGCGAGGCCGATGCCCGTGCCGCCGCTGCTGTGTTCGTGCGCGCGGTAGAAGCGGTCGAACACCATCGGGATGCGTTCGGCGGGAATGCCGCAGCCGTCGTCCTCGACCTCGATGTGAAGCCGGGGCGGGGAGACCGCGTTCTCCTGCATGGCGACCGTGACCGATACCGTCCCGCCGCTGTCGGTGAAGCGGAATGCGTTGGACAGCAGGTTGACCACGATCTGATCGAGCGCTTCGCGATCGAAGGGGATCAGGCAGCTTTCAACCTGCGCGATGAAGCGGAGCTGGATGCCCCGTTCTTCCGCATGCGATGCGAAGGACGCGGTGATGCCGCGCAGTATCGGGATGATGTCCTCGCGCCGGAGCGACAGCTCCATTTTCCCGGCATCGATCCGCGAGAGATCGAGGATCTGGTTGACGAGCTGCAGCAGCCGCCGCGCATGCACGGTGATCACGCCGGCTTTCTTTTGAAGCCAGGGATCGACGGATTTCTCGGCGATCTGCTTCGCGGGACCGAGGATGAGCGTCAGCGGCGTGCGGAATTCATGCGAGATGTTGGAAAAGAAGCGGGATTTCAGCTGGTCGACTTCCTGCAGCTGATCGGCCTGCAGGCGCTCGCGCGCGAGCTGTTCCTGGAGCCGCACGCGGTTGACGCGGAAACGCAGCAGCAGGGAGAACAGTCCGAGTACCGCCATGAGGTACAGCGCGTAGGCCCAGGTGGTGCGCCACAGCGGCGGCTCGATGCTGATGATCACCGTCGCACCTTCCTCATTCCACACTCCGGCGGGATTGGCGGCCGTGACGTGAAACACGTACTCGCCCGGACTCATGTTCGTGAACGTGGCGGTGCGCGCGTTGCCCGCGTCGATCCACTGGTCCTGGTGTCCCTCGAGGTTGTAGCGGTAGCGGTTGCGCGCGGGCGAGGTGAAATCGAGCGCCGCGAAGGAGATCGTGATCATGTTCTGATCGTGCGCGAGTTCGATGCGCCGGGTCATCGACAACGGCTGCCGGAGGGGACTCCCTTGCGAGCCGACCTGCACAGGAGCATTCCAGATGCGAAGTTCCGTTAATACGACCGGCGGTGGATTGCGCTGACCCGACGGCTGCACCGCGGTGCGGAGGGTCAGGCCGTTCGTGCCTCCGAAGTACATCGTGCCGTTCGAAGCCGGCAGCGACGCGCCCGGATTGAACTGGATGTTGATCAATCCGTCGCGCGCATCGAAGCGTCGGATGCTGCCCGATCGCAGGTCCAGCGCGCTCAGGCCGCTGTGCGTGGTGATCCACAACCGATGCTGCCGGTCGAGGAAAAGGTCGCAGATGGCGTCGCTCGAGAGTCCCTGCCGCACGGTATACCGTTTCCAGGCGCCGGTCTTCGGATCGAGGCTGTACACGCCGGCGCCGAGCGTGCCGATCCACATGCGGCCGTCGTCGGCCCTGATGATGGATGTGACGTGCTGGCGGAACGGCGATCCGGCGGCAGAGGACATTCGGTCGAAGCCTCGCAGGATTCTGCCATCCTGAAGAATGCGGTACAATCCGCCAACGCTCCCCACCCACAACGTGCGTCCGTCGTGATACAGCGAACGCACCTGATGCTGCAGCAGACTGAGCGAATCGCTGAGAAAGCGCGTGAACCGTCCGCTATTGGGATCGATACGATTGACTCCGTAATTGCTGCCGATCCAGATGTGACCGCCCGCATCCTGCAGCAGCGTGTGTATGTCGTTGTGCGTCAGTCCCGCGGGATCGTTGAACCGCGCGCGGTACACGGTCCATCTCCTCGTTGCCGGATCGTAGCGGTTCAGTCCCCCTCCGTAGGTCCCGATCCAGAGCGTGCCGTCGCGATCCTCCATCAGGGAATAAATGCGCTTCTCGCTCAATCCCGCTGCCGGCAACGCAGCGAAGGAATTGCTACGGGGATCGAAGCGGCAGATGCCTCCGCCGAAAGTACCGATCCATACGCTGCCGTCGCGGCTTTCGGAGAGCGCGGTCACATCATCGTGCACGAGACTGTTCGCTGCGAGCGTGTGCCGGTAATGCTGGAATTCCAGGTTGCGCGACGTCATCACGCTGATGCCGCGCTGCGTGCCCACCCACACGTTCCCGCTTCTGTCTTCGCGGATCACGTAGACGACATTATCGGCGAGACTGTAGGGATCCAGCGGATCGTGGTAGAAATGCGTGAAGCGGCCACGGACGGGATCGTACAGGTCGAGTCCCGCACCGGTGCCGATCCAGATCAGTCCCCTGCTGTCCTCGAAAATGTCGTAGATGTTGCGGTCGCTCGTGCCGCCGGTACCGCCCGGTGTGACGGGATAACGGATGAACGAGGCAGTCTCGGTCAGGAGACGCACGAGACCTTCGGAGGTCGCGAACCAATAGCTGCCGCGCGCGTCGCGCAGCGCGTCGAGGATGTTGGGACATCCGATGCGGTCGAGGTTCGTGCCGAGGAAATCACGCGTGGCGCAGGATGTCTGCGGATCGAGCACGGCCGCGCCGTTGCCGACGCTGGTCACCAGGAAGCGGCCGTCGTCGAGCGGCAGCACGGTCCGCTGGTAGATTCCCCAGCCGCAGGGATAGGGCTGCCGGTCGCCATAAAGATGCGTGAAGCTGCCACGTGAGGAGTCGAAGCGATCGAGTCCTCCTCCGCTGGTCGCCACCCACAGATTGTCTTCGTGATCCTCGAAGATGTAACTGACACGATCCTGCGAGAGCGATCCCGCATCGTTCGGATTCTGTGTGTATCGCGTGAAGCGGTCCGTGCGGGCATCGTAACGGTTGATCCCGCCTCCCTCCGTGCCGATCCACATCGTGCCGTTGTGGTCCTCGAACAGCGCCCAGATATTGGTATTCGAAAGCGTGCTCCTGTCTTCGGGATTCGAACGGAACACCGTCATGCCGTAGCCGTCCCACCTGCCCAGTCCCGCGCGCGTCCCGACCCACATGTAGCCCTGCCGGTCCTGCAGCAGGCAGATCACGCGGCCGAAGGGGAGCCCCTGCTCGAGACCGATGTGGTCGAAGCGCGCCTGCGCGTTCAGCCGCGCGCACAGCACTCCCAACAACCCGAGTACAAGCACTATCTCCGACGAACGTCGCACCTGCCTCCATCCGCTCGATTGATGCAATGGAATGAACTTACGGCTTCGGGCGATGGATCACAATCGAAGCGCCGGCTCCACTTCTCCGACACCGGGTATTCGGATCTTCATTCCGTCCATTTCATGATCCGGTGCCGCCGCCCCGAACACGATCGTCGTCACCCGCGCGCAAGGCCAGGATCCCCCGCCTTCGCACACGAGACTCTGCCGTGTCCGCTTTTCGCCGAAGGCGGGATAATACTCCGTTTCGACAATGCCCGCGTGTTCGCCTTCCTGCACGCGGACAAGCGCGCGGCTTTCACCGCGGACCGCGGAAAACGCGCCGCCGCCGCTCGCGTTGAGCGCAACGTCGGGATGGAAATGCAGGAAGCTCCGGAAACCGTGCGCACCGCTGCCATGCAGCCAGTCGACGATGAGCAGCCAGTCCTCCGCCAGAAGCATCGCACGCTCGTGGAGGAGTCCGCGGTGCAGGCGCGTGTACCCGTCGTGCGCGGCGCGAAGAATCCGCAATCCGTCGCGCCGCTCCGTCGAGAGATGGCGGATCTTCGCGCGGCGTCCGACGCGAAAACTCTTCCAGATTTCCGACTGCTCCGCGCCATCGATCTCGATCGTATTGTGCGCCGCCGTGCTGCGGGAGTAGCTCCGCTCGGGCGACTCGCGGTAATGGAACACGCCCGTGTCGGTCACGAAGCGCGCGCCGTCGAGCGACAGCTCGAAGCTCAGCGTGTCGCAGTGCGCGTGGCCGGGCTGATAATCCGGACCCACGAGTCCGCCATCCATCACCAGCCATGCGCGCGGCGTCTCCGCGACGAGCAGGCCGGAGACGCGCTTCGGATCGATGTCTCCGGACGCAGCCACTTTCGCGATTTCCCGCTCCCGCCCTTCCGGCTCACGCCCGTCCGGCTCACGCAGTTCGCCGACAAGGCGTCGACCCCGCGCGAGCACCTCCGCCGTGCGCAGGAAGAACGAACCCGTGGAGTCATTGAAGTAGGGAATTTCGCCGTCGGGGTGACGCATGCGCTCGAGGAATCCCGTCATGCGCGCGGCGGCGGCGGAGAGGCGATCGGGCACCGTGCTTTCGCAGAGCAGCATCGCCTCGGTCATGTCCAGCAGGTCGTTGAGCACGGACACATGGTACATCGGACTCCGTTCGAAATGACAGCCGTCGTCGAGCACCTGTTCCCCGATTTCGCGATCGAGCAGTTTCAGTCCGATGCGCCGGGCTTGCGCCCCCGTCGCGGTGTCGAGATACAGTCCCGCGAACACCAGCGCCTTGATGTTGCGCAGCAGGTGGTTGGCCATGGTGCCCTTCTCGAGATTGCGCAGCAGCACGCGCGTCACGCGCTCGACGCCCTCGCGCAGGAGGCGCAGCCGCAAATCGTCCTCCGGAACACCGCATTCGATGAGCATCGCGTGCAGACGAACCCACGACTCGATGCGGATCGAAAGCACGTAGGGATGCCAGGCGCTGTGGCGCGACCCGGCCGCATGCAGCGGAAACGCCGCGGACCAGAGCGTGATGAAATCCAGCACCTCGTTGGCCATGTGTCCGTCGCGACGGGATTCGAGCAATGCGAGAAGGTAGTCGTGATATCCGAAATGAAACTGCCAGAGCAGCGGTTTGCGCGCGACGGCCGCGCGCAGCGTTGCAGGATCGGCGGACAGCACGGCAACATCCCGCAGGAAACTAAAGCGCCTCGAGTCGAGGTCGATGTCCTCGCAGTGATAGCGGCCTGTCAGACGCGGCACCGGCGAGACCGCCACCAGTCCCTCCGGCCGGTCGAACAACGCGCGCGCCATTCCCGCCCGCTCGACCGCGCTGATCGCCACGCCCTTCACCGTTCTCACCACGCGCCAACAGATCATCGACGGCCTCAGATACCGCAGCGAATGAAACACGATCCTCATTTCCATCTTTCCATCATTTCCATCTTTCCATTCTGTCATCTGCCATCTGCCATCTGTCATTTGCCATCTGCCATCTGTCATCTGCCATCTGCCATATTCTTCCCCCTCCATCTCACAATCATCCCCACCCCTACGCTCAGCGCGCACAACACGCTCCCGTCAAAACAGACATTCGCGATGAACAGGTGTTTTATCAGGTCCCGCTGTCCGTCGCCGAAGACCTGCATCCACATTTCGACGAGCGAGGCGAGCGCGAGCAGCGCGGCGCTGCGCGCGAGCGTGCGTGTCAGGCGATGCGGGTGATTCCATGCGAAGGCCGGCACGATCGCGAGCAGCAGCAGCGCGATGACGAGCGGAACGCCGGTCGGGAAAGCGCTGCGCTTCAGGCGGGTCCACGCGTTGAGCGGCGTGTCCGCCGCGGCGGACGCCGGCAGCCACGCGGGCCAGGGCCGCCGCGCATGCGGTTCGTTGTAGAGCGCGCGCTTGGAAAGATGCGTCAGTTCCGCGCGCTGCATGCTGTCGGCCGCGAAGGCCAGCATGTCCCACGCAATCGACGGTTCGCGTACGAGAATGCCGACGACGGCGCGGTGCGTGAGTTTCGGACGATAGCGGTACATCGCCTCCTCCCCGGCCGCGCAGAAGCCGTGCACGCCGATGTACTGCGCGCCGTCGCGCATCCCGAGACGGTCGAGATGTTCCTGGGGACGTTCGCTGAACATCAGCGCTCCGCAGTAAATGCTCTGGTAGGCGTTGACGGTGCGGGTGTGATAGAGGCTCGCCTGCAGCAGCGAGAACGCCGCCGGCAGCACGACGACGAACAGCAGGTACACGGCGCGGCGACGGGGCCGACCGGCGAGCAGTCCCCATGGGACGAGCAGGATTCCGCCCAGCACCGCCCAGTGGATGTTGCTCAGTTTCGCGGTGGTCATGAAGAACACGGACAAGGCGGTGAACCATAGTCGCCATGAGGTGTCCTCGCGATTGTCGTAGTAGGCGGCGGTGAGGAGAATGAGCAGCAGTCCGATCAGCGAAGCGGGCTCCTGGTACAGGCTCGTGAAATACGCGACATAGTCGGTGTTGAATCCTGCGAAGACCAGCGGCAGTGCGAGCACGAGGTACAGCAGCGGTGCGGCCTTTCCCCCCTCCCTGTCGATCCACCGCAGCAGCATCCACAGGAAGAGCAGTACCGCGAGGCGGGGCGCGAAGGAGATGAACGGGAGATACAGCGTGTGCGTCGAGTACAGCGTAAGATTGAGCAGCAGGCCGGGAAGCCAGACGAGCAGAATCGAACCGAACCAGCGCGCGGTGAGCGGGAAGTCGAGTTTCCAGAACATCGGGATGTGCCGGAAGAAGCGCTCCTGGTTCGCGGCGCTGCCGTCGGGTGGCCAGTTCTCGGCGAAGCCGCTGGGACCCGATGTCATCCACACCATCAGGCGCGTGTAGTCGCCGTTGTCGGCCAGACCGACATGCAGCTGCGCCACGCTGCCGGCGAGGAGCAGGCCGAGCAGCACGATCTTGAGTGCCGTGCGTGCGCCGGAGGCTGACGGTACGAGATTCATACCTGTTCCTCCCGTATTCGCACGAGCGGCAGCGCGGCGGGATCGGCGGCGGGCGTCCAGTCGGTACGGTCCGCGAACTGCCGCATCCAGTGCTCGAACACCAGCAGCGTCCACAGCTGCATGCTGTGATCGGCCCGGCCACGCGCGTTCGCATCGAACATGCGCGTGACTTCAGCGGCGTCGAAGAGTCCGCGCTCGCGCGCGGATTGCGAGAGCAGGATGTCGCGCGCGTACTCGCGGAGGCTGTCGCGCATCCAGCCGCGCACCGGGGGACTGTACCCGGTCTTCGGCCGCCGCAATATCGCATCGGGGATGCGTCCGCTCCACGCGCGGCGCAGGATCACCTTCCGCTCGGCGCCGCGCCGCAACTTGTCTGCGTCCGGCAGGCGCATCGCATATTCCACGAGGCGATGATCGAGGAAAGGCACGCGCATCTCCACCGCGTTCGCCATGCTGGTCTTGTCCATGTTTTCGAGATTCAGATACGGTAGAAATGTACACAGATCCACGGTCATCATGCGCGGGAGCAACGGCAGCGCCGCGGCGCGCGCGAACACATCGCGGTGGAATCCGAAGACCGCATCGGCCGTCGCGTGTTCCCGCATTGCATCGGCCAGCAGCGCGCGCAATTCCTCGACGGAAAAATAGGAGGAATATCCGAGAAAGCGCTCCTGAAAAGGTTCATGCAGATGCGCGAGCAGCTGCAGCGGACGGCGCAGGCGTTCGATCGGGAGCAGTCCGCCGCGCAGCGCGGCGCGCAGGACGCCTCCGGCTCCGCTGAGCAGCGGGGCGGGCACGACGCGAAGCCGCTCGCCCAGCAGCGTCGCGGGATAGCGCGGATAGCCGGCGAAGATCTCGTCGGCGCCCATGCCCGAGAGCAGCACCGTGAGCGACCGCTTCGCGCGTCGCGTCAGCGCGAGATTGGCGACGATGGTCGGATCCGCCAGCGGTTCGTCGCAATGCCACACCGCTTCCGGCAGCAGGGCCGGGACATCCTGTTCGAGAGTCTCCTCTTCGAGCGCTGCGTGGAACGCCTCCGCCGCCATGCGCGCGAAAGGCAGGTCGTCGCCGAACACGTCGCGCGCGCGGCTCGCCGCGGCATAGGTGGCGGTGAAGGCCCGGGGCGTCGTTTCCCTGGCGGACATCGCCTCGAGGAGTATGGTCGAATCGACACCGCCGCTGAGCAGGAGTCCCAGCGGGACGTCGCTGACGAGCTGCGAGCGCACGGCCTCGCCGAGAATGCTCCGCAGTTCCTCATCGCGCTCCGCGGCTTCACGGCCATCCGGCTCGGCTTTCATCCAGCGCTCGACGGGATCCCAGTAGCGCGTGCTGCGCAGCGTGCCGCCGCGCCAGACGGCGCGCGTGCCCGGCAGCATTTTCCGGATGCCGGTGAAGAGCGTGTCCTCTCCGGGAATCCAGAGGAACGCGAGGTAGCGCGGCAGCAGATCGTACCGCGGCGAGCGTGTCGCGGGCAGCACCGCGGCGAGCGCCTTGGCCTCGGAGGCGAAGTACAGCGTGCCCCGCGCTTCCGCGTAGTACAGCGGCTTGATGCCGAGATGGTCGCGCGCGAGCAGCAGCGCGCGTTCGCGCGAATCGTAGAACGCGAAAGCGAACTGCCCGACGAGCCGCCCTGTCACCTCCTCGCCCCATTCCATGCATGCATGGAGCAGCACTTCGCTGTCGCTCGCCGTGCGGAAGGCGTGGCCTCGCGCGCGCAGTTCCTCGCGCAGTTCGCGATAGTTGAATATCTCGCCGTTGAATGCGAGAACGTAGCGGCCGTCGGCCGAAAGCATGGGCTGACGCGCGTCGTCGGAGAGATCGATGATTTTCAGACGCCGATGTCCGATACCTGCGTCGGCGCCGGTCCACACCGCGCCGTCGTCGGGACCCCGGTGATGCAGCATCTGCGTCATCACGCGGAGCGCGGGTTCGTCGACCGATCCGATCATGCCGGCGATGCCGCACATCAGGCGTGGCCCTCCGGACGGCGCGCGCGATTCTCCAGACCGAGCGCGAGACTCTCCAGACCGAGCGCGGAATCCTCGGCTCGTCGCGCGGATTCCCCGGCTCGGCGCGCGGAATCCTCGGTTCGGCGCGCACCGGCGGACTGCGCAGCCATGGCTCCCCGCGCGCACGAATATGCGGTCTTCATTCCTGTTCCTCCAGGCTTTCGAGCGCGTGAAGAACCTTCTCGCTCGATGCGTCCCAGGTCTCCTGCACGACGAGCGCGCGGCGATGCCTGCGGCGCTCGGGACTGTCGGTCTCCATCGCCTCGCGCATTTTTTCGGAGAACTCGTCGACGCTCAGGGCGGTGAGTCCCTCGCCCGCGTAGGCGCGCTCGACCTCGATGATATGCGGCGCGACGACGGGCAGTCCGAGCGCGAGGTATTCGCGGAACTTGATCGGACAGCCGTACATGGTGTAGTCGGTCTGCTTGAAGCTGATGAAGCCCACGTCGAAGTGCACGCCGTGACGCGGGATGTCCTCGATCGGCAGGAAACCGGGGTAATGCACGTTGGGCAGCGCCTCGAGTTCCGACACGTCGGTCATCTTCCTTCCGAAGAACACGAACGACCACGCGGGATGCTTCTTCGCCAGCGCCAGCACGGTGTCGCGGTCGTGCAGCGATTCGAGCGAACCCCAGTAGCCGATGATGGGATGCGGAATGCCGCGCAGCTTCTCCGGCACTTCGCCGCTCCGGTCGAGACCGGCGCGGAGGAACACGGGATTGACTCCCTGCGGAATGTATTCCACCCGGCGGGCGACGAGCGCTTCACGCTCCGCCAGTCCGATCGAGGCGCAGATGACCAGGTCGGCAGCGCGCAGCATTTCCTCGTGATCGTCGTTGATGCGCATGAACATCTGCCGGTCGAAACTCGAATACGAAGGATAGTCGTCCTGCACGTAGTAGACGCAGCGGCGATGCGGGATGTGCCGCCGCAGGAGTCCCGCCGTGGGCAGTCCCGCCCAGAATATCCCCGGCTGCATTCCCGCGCGCTTCATCGCGTAACGCACCTGCATGGTGACGAGGAATACGTTCATCCTCCGGATCCAGCCGATCGACCACAGTGGCAGCAGCAGCGGGGTCATCACCCACACGCCCTCATCCTTCCGCAGCCAGTGTACGAACACGTTGCGGAGCTTGCGGTACAGCCGTTTCAGCACGTATGGCGAGCCCGCGCCGGGAAAGCCCACGCCGATGCTGTTGACGAACAGCACGGTCCACCCCTGCCGCGCGAGGTAGCGCATCCACTGTTTCTCGGTCAGCGGATTGTGCAGCCACCAGTCGTTGCCGGCGAAACAGACAATGGATTCAGAGCGCATGATCTTTTTCCAGTAATTCCTCATAGACTCGGCGCAGCACAGCGGCCTGATCGCTCCAGTTCCACGCGGCGCGGGAACGCGTGGCGATGTCCGCGCCGGGTGCGATCGCCGCGGCCTGCGCGATCGCTCGCGCGATGTCGTCGGGACGCGCGGGATCGGCGCAGGCGCCGTACCCGCCGCCTTCGACGGCGGACTGCAGTCCCGGAAACGCGCTGGCCACGACGGGGAGACCCGCGAACAGGTATTCGTACAGTTTGTTCGGCGCCGCGTAGTAGTTGTTCCGTCCGCGGTTCCGGTACAGCAGCACGCCGATATCGGCCGAGGCAGTGAAGCCGCGCAGTTCCTCGGGATGCATCCATTCGAACAGATGCACGCGTCCGTTCGCGCGATCGGCCGCCGCGCGCAGTTCGTGCATGTACGCGTCATCGCCGAGGCCGATCAGTACAAGGTGCAGATGTTCGGGCAATAGCGCAACGGCTTCCGCGAGTTCCAGCACGCAGCGGGATTCGGCGAGGAGTCCCTGGTACAGCACGCACACCGCTCGTGCATCGAGACCCAGGCGCTCGCGCAGCAGCGTGCCGCGCGCGAAGGGCGGCGGATCGGCGGGAATGTTCATCACTACCGCCGGCAGCGCGGGCGCGCCGTATTCCTCATGCACGATGCGCGCGCGATTGGGCTCGGGCACGATAACCCGCGCGGCGCGGCGCACGGTCGTTCGCTCGAGCACGCGCCAGAAGGGACGCAACGGCGCGAGGTTCTCCGCCGCTTCCGTCCACAGCTCGTGCGCGTGGAACACGACTCGCCGCTTCCCGCCGAACAGCAGCGGCAGCGCCGGCAGCGCCGCGGGCATGTCATGCGCGACGACGATGTCCCCGCCGCAGCGCCGCAGTTCCCGCATCGCGCGCAGGGTGAATTCCTTGAAGCGCAGCAGCTTCAACAGAGGAGTCTGGCGGGCGGACCACTCCCGCGTGCGCATCCGCAGGAAACGGATATCGACATCCGGTATCTGGATGGTAAGGTAATCCGGATCCTGGTCGTACGCCGGCACGATGAGCGTCTGCCGGTGAGTGTCGCCGAGCGAGCGCAGCTCGGCCATCAGCGGCGAGAGTTTGCGCACCTGTCCGAAGAAGACATGGACGATGTGCGGCCGTGCTGATCGCGTCGCGCTCACCGTTCCCTCCCTTCCGGCGCGCCGCGCAATCGGCCCGCCATCCATCCGGCGGACATGCTCCACTCCTTCAGCGCGATGAGAAGAAAGCCGCCGATGCGCTCTCCGCACGGCAGCGCGCGCCAGTGATAGATCCGCGACAGATGGAAGAAATACGCGATCAGCGCCGCGGGCAGGAGCAGCAGCAGCCAGGGCGAGACGAGCGCCGTGAGCAGCAGCGCCGCGAATACAGTCCACTTGACCGAGGTTCGGAAATAGCGTCCGCCGTTGTTGCGCGCCTCGCCGTCGCCAAGGCCGTACAGGTAGTGCTGGCGGAGGAAGGCGCGCAGCGTGGGACGCGAGTACCAGTGCACGAGCGCGTCCCATCGCGTGACGAAACGTGCGCCTTGCCGCTTCATGCGCAGCACGAGCGCGGTGTCCTCGCCGGCGAACGTGAGATGTTCGGGATAGAGTCCCGCGCGTTCGATGGCGCTGCGGCGCACCGCGAAGGAGCGCGACGACGGGAGGAAGTCCGCGGGATCCTGCCGCGTGAACGGCAGCGAGGCGGCGCGGGTCCAGCGCTGCACGCGCGTATCGCCGATGAGCGTGTACCCGCCTCCCACCGCATCGACGTCCGCATCCCGCAGCAGCGGCGCGGTGATGCGCTCGAGCCACTCGGGTTCGATCACGCAGCCCGCGTCCGTGATGGCGAGGATGTCCTGCGTCGATGCGCGTATTGCGCTGTTGCGTCCGCGCGCGATGTTCGCGCCGGATTCCTCCACCACGCGCAAGTCGAGATCCGCGCCGAGGCGGCGCAGCAGTTCCGCGGTGCCGTCGGTGGAACCGCCGTCACAGACGACGATCTCCGCGGGACGCACGGTCTGCGCCCGCACGCCGTCGAGGAAGAGCGGCACCTGCGCCGCTTCATTCCGCGTGGTCAGTATCAGCGATACCGCTATGCGCGGCGTCTCTGTGTTCATCGGTGCCAATGAAGACGGCCACGCCCGCCAGCGCGAAGCCGAGCAGGTACTTGAGCCGGATGAAATAAAGATAGTTCGGTATGAATATCGCGAGCATCAGCATCAGTGCCATGAGGGTCCAGCGCTCCCACGGCTGCAGGGGACGCCGGTACATGCGCAGCGCCGCGGTGAAGAACCGCAGCATCGACGCATAGATGACGAGCGTGCCGAGGATGCCGACCTTCAGCATGAAGGTGATTGCGTCGATATGCGTCTGCACATGCACGCCGAGATACTGTTCCTCCACTGCGAAGGCGCCGCCGTCGAACGGCATGCGCATCGCGATCTCGCTCCACGGCGCGCCCCAGCCGAGCCCCCAGAGCACCGCGCTCTCGCGCTGCAGCACCGCCCAGACGTTGATGATCTCGAGCAGGCGCGTACCGAACGAGAGGTCGCCGTAAAGCTTGAGAGCATCGATCCAGTTGAAGGCACTGCCGAGCGCGTAGAGAATCGCATCCCGGCCCTCGGCCGGCAGCACGGTGAAGAAGACCAGCAGCGATGCGAGCGTGCCGAGTGCGACGACCGTCACGACGGTGCGCAAGTGGATTTCGCGACGGTGCAGGATGAAGATCAGCAGCAGCGAATACGCCGCCTGGAGGTAGGCCAGCTTGCCGAGTCCAGCGATCAGCATCACGGCGAAATACGCGGCGAGCAGCATCAGCGACCAGTGCCACGCGCGGGCGGAAAGCGGCGCGACGTGCGCCTCGGTTCGGCCACCGCTCGCTTCCATGCGCTTCCAGACGCCGCGGTAGATGAACAGCGCCGCGACGGCCAGCGCCAGCGCCAGCGCGGTGAGCGGGAGATCGGAGCCGAGCAGCACACGATGGTAGATTCCTGTCTGCAGTCCCCCACCCGTCAGGTAGCGGTAGAAGAAGACCGCGTGCTTCACGAGGAACACCCCGCCGCCGATGACCAGCGCGAGCAGGTAGTCGCGGCGCGTGGTGAACGAGCGGGAGAAGATGAAGTAGAACACCAGCACGTGCAGCAGCATGCGCAGGTCCCAGGTGAAATCGCCCGGACTGTTCATGTTCAGCAGGCCGGGGACAATGCCGTACAGCCACACCGCCGCGAGCGGCAGGAGGAACAGGTCCGCCTTCAGCCAGCGCCAGCGTCCTGTGGCGACCGCCCTGCGCCATTCGCGCAGCAGCACCGGCACGAGGAGGATCAGCGAGAGCACGTCCATCAGCGCGAAGCCGAGGATATTCACCGACATCACGGTATTGGCGATGTTCTCCTCGACGAACGCGGTTTCACTGGCGAGATTGAACTCCTCATATCCGAAAAGAAATCCGACGAACAGCAGCAGCGCCAGGCGGTAATCGACGAGCATGAGTGCCATGGCGCCGACCGTGAACGCGATCGAAACCGCAAAGACGGGGGAAGCGGTGATCCGCTCGCCGAGTGAGACGAGCACGAGCACGAGCGCGAGCACGAGCACGGAGAAATGCGCCGTCCTTCCCGCGCGCGACTCCGTCCACCACTGCCTCTCTGTCAAAACGACCCTCATGTCTCACTCCTGAATCCTGCGTCCTCGTCCTCCCGCCTTCGTCCGGCTTCGCCGCACTTCGGCGGGCAAGCGTG
>CAZWNO010000031.1:28473-34196 GCA_964635845.1 uncultured Chromatiales bacterium | reverse complement strand
ACATCCTGATATTACGTCCCGCCGCGCTCGGCCTCACGCCCGGCAGCTACCTGCTCCGCGCGCTCACCCCCGCCGGCATGTCGTCGCGCATATTGACGGTGGTGCGGTAGGACGGTCAGGTATGGAACACGGATTTGACGGATATCACGGATAAATACGGATGACTTTTATCGGAATCGCTGCTGCCGGAGTCCAACGGAAAACGCACGCGAAGCGAAATCGACAAAAGCCATCCGCGAAAATCCGTGCGATCCGTCGAATCCGTGTTCCCCCGTGTTCCCCCGCGTTCGATGTTTTCCTCGTAATGCCGGGTGCGGCGAAGCCGGGTGGAGGCGGGAGCGCGGATGCGTTGTTGCGGGACAGTGGGGGGGTAATTACATTACGGGAACTCCGGAATTCGGCTTTTCGGAGCGGGAAATGTGAAGCACGTCCTTTCTCCCAAATATCTCGAGGAGTTCCCATGAGCACGACTGAAGATCTGAAGACGGCATTCGCCGGCGAGAGCCAGGCCAACCAGAAGTATCGCGCCTTCGCGGAGAAGGCGGAAAGGGAAGGATTTCCCAATATCGCGCGCCTTTTCCGCACGACTGCGGAAGCGGAACGCATTCACGCGGCAGGCCACCTTGGTTCGATGGACGGTATCGGCTCGACGGCCGACAACCTGAAAGCGGCGATCGCGGGAGAGACCTACGAATTCACGGAAATGTATCCACCCATGTTCGCACAGGCACAGGTCGAAGGACATAAATCCGCCGCGCGCATGTTCAACTACGCGCTGACCGCGGAAGCCGTGCATGCGAAGCTCTATTCGCTCGCGCTCGAAGCGGCGCAGGCAGGGAAGGATCTCGCGGAAGTGAAATTCTACCTTTGCCCGGTGTGCGGGCATATCGAATTCGGCCAGCCCCCCGCGGAATGTCCCACCTGCCAGCTGAAGGGGGAGAAATTCGTGCTGGTGGATTAGGCGAGCACGAGCACGAGCGCGTCCTGGGAACGGCGCGCCCCAGCGCGCCCTCTTCGTGTACGAGGACGCTTGCCCGGCGTGGTTCGCCGCAGGCGAACGAAGGCGGGAGCAAGAGGACGAGCACGAGTACGAGCACGAGCACGAGCATGGGCACGGGCTCGAGCGGTTTGGACGCGAGGCAATTTCGTCGTATTTATCTTTTGTATGCCCGTTCAACGAAGGAGTCTCGAAATGAAATATTCGATACTGTTCGCGTTCGCGTTCGCTTTTGCGTTCGTGATGCTTGTCACGGCCTGCGGCGGAGATAAGCAGGAACAGCAGCAGGATCCGGCGAAGCAGGAGATGCGGCAGGATGCCGCGCAGGCGTCGTTCTACTGTCCGATGAAATGCGAAGGGGAGAAGACTTACGCCGAGATGGGGAGCTGTCCCGTCTGCGGCATGGACTTGGGCGAGGCGAAAGCGGATCAGAAGGAGGAATCCCACGAAGGACATGACCACGAAGGCCACGAACACTGAGTCCGTTTCCACCGGGCGTCCTGCGTACGGGATGCCTCCATTGCGGTCATGAGTGAAATAACACAGGGCGCCTCAAACTACGAGGCGCCCTGCGTTTGTCCCTCAGCCGGAATGCCGGATATCTGTTATGGGTACTTCTACAACAGGATCAGCATCCCGACATCGGTGTTCTGTCCGGCTTTCACTTCAACGCCGGCCACGATCACTTCCAGGCCGAGCGTATTGACGACTTTCAGATCGTAGAATCCGGGAGCGAGATAGGCGATGCGGAAACTCCCGTCAGCGGCGATCACCGGTGTCGATGTCACCTCGACAGTGTCCTGCAGCACGATGGCGAGCGGTTCGTTGTCGAGATTCACGATTTTCCCGGATATCGAACCCGTCGCCGCCACTTCCACCGCGCGTATCGTCGGCTTGAGCTTGTAGCCCTTCGGATTCGAAGGGGGACCCGTCGTCACGATGGAATGATACACGTCGAAATCGAGCATCAGGGTGTAGCTCGATCCGGCTTCCACCATGAAATTCGTGACGATCTTGAGTCCCGTCTGCGCGGCGCTGGGAATATCCAAGGGATGAGAGACTCCGTCGACAACGACCGATGCATCGGTGACCATCAGACGGACCTGCGTGATGTGTCCCGCGTCGATTTCCTCACGCCCGATCTCGATGGAATTGCCGTTGTTCCATTCGAGCAGGTTGATGGCGATCGGATCGCCGGTGAAGACGATCCATCCCGCGCCGCTGTGGTGTACTGCGATCTCGGAGAAGGTCACGAACACCGCATCGTACTCCGCGGGGGCATCCGTCATGCGCACGGAGAGCGTCGCCTTGCCGGCATTCGAATTGTCTACGGGTCCGCTGCTGTCGTCGTTGCACGCTGAAATGAGAACCATCACGGCGGTCAGCAGCATGGGGAGGATGATACCGCGTTTCATATGAACTCCTGCCTTTGTTGTTGATCGATGATTTCCGTGCAACGAGATCAGGTTGAAGCGGTAGAGGGGATCAACAGCTTCCCCTCTCCCGTCTGCGTCGGCAAATCACTGCAGCGTCACCGTACCGATGGCATTATCCTGTCCCGCCGTCACGACCACATCCGATCTCGTGTACAGCTTGCCCGTCGCATCTTCGATGTGCAGGATGTAGGTGCCGGGGAGGAGATAGGCGACCCGGAAAGTCCCGTTCGTCTGATCGACAGGTGTCGAGGTGATCACACCGCCGTTCTGCATCACGCTGGCAAGCGGCGCATCCGCGAAATTGGTGACCGTGCCGGAAATCGAACCTGTGACCGCTTTATCCACCGCGCGAATCGTGGGCTTGAGCTTGTAGCCGGTGGGATTCTGCGGATTGCCCGTGGTGACGATGGACTGGTTTGCATCGAAATCGAGCACCAGATTGTACGTGGAACCGGCGACGAGGTCGAAATTCGTCACGATCTTCAGGCCGGTCTGCTCGGCGCTGGGAATTTCCACATCGTATGTCTGACCGTCGACGACAACCTCTGCCTTGGTGACCATCAACCGGATCTGTGTCACCTTGCCGGGATCGACATCCTGCCGGCCGAGTTCGATGGACTTGCCGTTGTTCCACTCCAGCAGGTCAACCGTTACCGGATCGCCCTTGATCACGATCCAGCCACCGTTCATGCTCACGGCAACTTCACTGAAAGTGATATTTACCGCATCGTAGTCAGCAGGCGCGTCGGTCAGACTGACGGAAAGTGTCGCTTTCGATGCCGGTCCCTCGTCGTCGCTGCACGCGGAAATTCCGAAAGCGACAAGGAGTAACGGTAAGAGGAATGTGCTAAGTTTTTTCACGGAATGCCTCGATAAAATGGTGAACTGAGTAGGAAAACCAAGTCAATGGATTTTCGTAACAGCAATGATTGCAATGGATTAGCTCGCTCCGTCTAAAGTCGCGGCTTTCGAGATCAAATTCGCCGCGAATTCACAGACTTCCTTATATGCGCTCCGGTCTCCCCCGGTTCCACCGCCGCCGCCATCCGCCTCCGACTCACAGCAACGGCCAACGACCAATAGCCAATAGCCAACTGCCAAAAGCAAATAGCCAACAGCCAAAAGCCAACTGCCAACGTCCCCCTCATCCCTTGATCACACCGATCGGCTTGAATTTCGCCACTTTCAGCGTTATCCCCGCCTCGTGCATCACGTCGACCACCTCGGCGACATCCTTGTAGGCATGCGGCATCTCCTCGGCGATCGTGCGAAAACCGGTCGCCTGGATTTCCACGCCGCGGTTGTGCAATTCGCGGATCATGTCGTGTCCCTTGCTCTCGGCGATGGCTCTTTTACGGCTCATATGCCTGCCTGCGCCGTGGCAGGAACTGCCGAACGTCTCCTTCATCGCGCGTTCGGTGCCAACGCAGAGGAAGGAATACCGGCCCATGTCGCCCGGAATGAGCACCGGCTGGCCGACCGCGCGGTATTCTTCCGGAATATCCGGATGTCCGGGTCCGAAAGCGCGCGTCGCTCCCTTCCGGTGCATGCAGACGTCGACGTTCCTGCCGTCGACCTCATGCGTTTCGAATTTCGCGATATTGTGGCAGATATCGTAGATGAGGTTGAATCCGAGGGCGCGCGGGGACAGGTCGAAAGTCTCCATGAACGCCCGCTCGGCGAGATGCATGATCACCTGGCGATTGGCGAACGCGTAATTCGCCGCGCAGCGCATGGCCCCGAGATAGGCTTTGCCTTCGCTGCTGCCGAGCGGCGCGCAGGCGAGCTGGCGATCCGGGATGCTGATGCCGTATTTCTCCGTCGCGCGGAGCGTTACCTTCAGGTAATCGTCGCAGACCTGGTATCCGAAGCCGCGGGATCCACAATGGATCAGCACCACAATTCCGCCGCGGTGGAGACCGAACATCCGCGCAGCCTGCTCGTGGTAGATCTCTTCGACCCGCCCGATCTCGAGAAAGTGATTGCCCGAGCCCAGCGTGCCGAGCTGATCGGCTCCGCGCTGCCAGGGACGCTCGTCCACCGTGTCCGGATCGGCTCCCCCGAGGCAGCCCTTCTCCTCGATCCGTTCGAGCTGGGCTTCGGAACCGAATCCCCGTGCGACCGCCCAGCGCGCGCCGTCAACCGCCACCGCGCGCAGTTCCGCCGGCGATAGCTTCGGTATGGCTTTCGACGCGCCGACACCGGTCGGTACGTGTTTGAACAGGATGGAAACGAGGGCGCGGATTTTCGGCTGCACTTCGGCGGCGGTGAGTGCGGTGCCGATGAGCCGGACTCCGCAATTGATATCGTAGCCCACGCCGCCGGGAGAGATCACACCGTCGTCGCGATGCGTGGCGCATACCCCGCCGATGGGGAAGCCGTACCCCCAGTGAATGTCGGGCATGGCGAGTGAATACTTGATGATGCCGGGCAAATGGGCGACGTTGGCAACCTGCTCCAGACTCTTGTCCTGCAGGATCACATCCATCATCCGACGGCTTGCGTAAATGCGTCCCGGTACCCGCATTCCACCCGACTTCGGGATCTCCCACAGCGTCTCATTCACCTGCCTCAGTTCCATTTTTCCATCCTTCCATCTTTCCATTCTTCAATCCGCCATCTGCCATCTGCTATTTGTCATCTGTTATTTGTCATCTGTCATTTGTCATCTGTCATTTGTCATCTTTCCATTCCGTCCTTCACAGATCGAACACGACCTCCGCCACATACCCATCTCCGTCACTCGATACCCCCAACCCATGCCACGTGACCGCTTTAATCTCGGTAATTCCGCGAGAAAGTTCCTCGGTAAGGGGAACAGAAAATACCCTGGCGCGTACAAGGCCCTCGTCTATCTCCTCCACGATGCAGTCAACCAGGAGGATTCGCCGGGTGGCGATGAGAAAAAGCAGTTCTGACAGCCACTCGTGCAGCAATACGTCGATGCCCGTCGCGCGGATCTCCACGATTTCGGGGACCGCGTCTTTCACGTCGGGAATCGTATCTTTGCCTGATTCACACGCATTCGTGTCTTCCGACCGGGTACCGGTGATCAGCGACATCAATCCGCGTGCGGCATTGGTGAACAGTGCCGCGAGAGAGTCGCCCCGGATCCGCAGCGCGGCATCGGCCGTGTGATCGAGTTCTTCGAAATCCGCTTCGTTCATCGCTGTTTCCCTTGTGCACGGACGCCGGATCGGAATTCGACGTCCGGTGAAATATACGACGCATCCGGCAAACAGTACATCCACCGGAAGCGGTTGATCCACCGGAAGCGGTTGATCCACCGG
>CAZWNO010000031.1:0-28373 GCA_964635845.1 uncultured Chromatiales bacterium | reverse complement strand
ACGCGGTTGATCCACCGGACGCGGTTGATCCACCGGACGCGGTTGATCCACCGGACGCGGTTGATCCACCGGAAGCCTTTGATCAAGTGCTGCATCATATTCTTATCGCCTGAGATGACGCAGTACCAAGGAAAGCAGCATACATGACAAGAATGATCGTCCGTCTCATTCCCCTTGTCCTATTTCACGCCGCCGTGACGATGGCGCAGACGACACTGACCTGGCAGCATCCCTCGCCGCAGGGAAATATGCTCCACTCGGTGTTTGCCGTGTCGGACGGTTCCCTGATCGCCGCCGGACAGTACGGAACCGTGCTGCGGAGCACCGACGACGGAGAGCAGTGGACGCAGACAGTGTTCGGACTCACCGACGACGTGCTCGCCGTGGCCGAAGCCGCTCGGGGCACGTTGTGGGCCGTTGCGGACAACGGCATTCTGTTGCGGAGTACGGATGGCGGGCAGTGGTGGCAGGAACGGTCATCCGCCACGAAGCAGGGCCTCAACGCCATCGTGTTTCTCGACGCGGAAACCGGTATCGCCTGCGGCGACGCCGGGACAATCATCCGCACGACGGACGGCGGAGTATCGTGGCAGACCGCGTTCAGCGGAGTCGGCGTCTCACTCAATGGTATCGCGAAACTCGGCGCATCGACTGCCGTGATCGTCGGAGAAAACGGCACCGTACTCCGCAGCGCGGATGCGGGCGCGAGCTGGGACGCCTCGAAGGTGGCGCCGCCCGGGATTCTCTTCGCTGTCGCCTTCGCCGATGCAGGCAACGGCTGGGCCTGCGGCACCGACGGCAGCATCTTCCACACCGTGAACGGCGGATTCCGCTGGGAGAGGCAGGGCAGCGGCGTCAACCGCCACCTCAATGCGATCCATCTCGCCTCGGCCTCGGAAGCGTGGGTTGTCGGCGACGGCGGCACAATGCTGCGCAGCACGGACAGCGGGGCGAACTGGTTCGCGCTGCCGGTGCTGCTGCCGCATTCCGTGATCGAAGGAATCGCGGCCACTCCCGCTGCCATTATCGCCGCCGGAGAGTTCGGCCATCTGCTGCGATCCACTGATGGCGGAGCGACATGGACGGTGACGAACGCGACGTCGCGCAAGTCGGCGAACTGGGTGAGCTTCGCCGATGAACGCAACGGCTGGTGTTTCGGAGAAGATGGTCTTATAATCCACACGACCGACGGGGGCGCGAGCTGGCGCGAGGAGAGCGCGGTGCTCGGCAACAGCCTTTACGGCGGGAAAGCGGTCTCCGCCGGCGCCGCGTGGACGGTCGGGGAATTCGGGATCATCCTCCGCACCACTGACGGTGGCGGGACCTGGCAGCAGCAGGACAACGATTACAGCAACATTCTTCTCGCGACGGATTTCGTCGATGTGAATACGGGGTGGGCGGTGGGCGAACTCGGGATCGTGCTCAAAACGACGGACGGCGGGGAGAACTGGATCCGGCAGGAAAGCGGTACGACGGAGTACCTTTTCGGAATCGACGCGATCAGCGCCTCGCACGTGGTGATCGTCGGAGACGGCGGTCTGGTGCTCAGCAGCTTCGACGGCGGGGAATCGTGGCCGCGGCAGCAGAGCGGCACGAACACGACGCTGTACTGGCCAAGCTTCGTCAACGACGCCGAGGGCTGGGCCGTCGGCGAGGTCGGCACGATTCTGCACACCACGAACGCAGGCGGCAGCTGGCAGCGGCAGGAAAGCGGGACGCAGCGTCCCCTCTACGTTATCGACGCCCCGTCGCGCGAGGCGCTCTGGGCGGTCGGCGACAGCGGTACGGTGCTGCGGAGCACCGACGCCGGTGCTCATTGGATTCCCGTGTACGCGCGGACGAAGCACGATCTGTTCGGTCTCGATTTCGTAACGCCCGGTTGCGGCTGGATTTCCGGCGACTACGCGACGGTGCTGACCTGGCAGGATCAGACGACGTCGGCCGCGGCCACGCTGCCTCCGCCCGCGTCGCTTCTGCTGCCGCCCTATCCCAATCCCTTCCATGACGCCGTGCGCGTCTCGGTTTCCGCTGCCGACGAGCATCGGATCGAAAAGCTGGCCGTTTACGACCCGCTTGGCCGGGAACTGCGGGACCTGACGGCGGAGTTCCGGATTTCCGCGACGACAGGGACCGTTATGCTCCCACGCAACGCCTTTCCCGCTCCCGGCTGCTACCATCTCGTGCTGGTCACGCGCGATCATGTGGAATCACGGTCCCTGCTCTGCTACTGAAAGGAGCCCGATGGCATTTTATCGGATAATCATATCGTTTGTTATCATTCTCGCCCCGGTGATTCCCCTGCGCGCCCAGTGGCGATGGAGCAATCCCCGTCCCCAGGGGAATGACCTGTGGAATGTCTCCTTCGCGCCGAACGGCGGCGCGGGCTGGGCTGTGGGAGGGGCCGGCGTAATCCTGCATACGACCGATGGCGGCGCGAACTGGCACACCCAGGAGTGCGGACGCGATGACTTCCTTCGCGGAGTGGACGCCGTCGACGCGCTGACGGCGTGGGCAGTCGGAGACAATGGTGTCGTGCTGAAGACGACGAACGGCGGTGCCAGCTGGCAGCAGCAGTACAGCGGAACGACGGCCGGGATCAACGTCATACACGCGCTGTCAACGCAGGCAGCCGCGTTCGTGGGCGATGCGGGCATGCTGCACACGACCACCAACGGCGGACAGACATGGATCCCGCGCGCGACCGGGACGTCATACAACCTGAACGACGTCTGCTTCAGCAGTGCCTCGAACGGGATCGCGGTCGGCGCCGGGAAGACGATCATCCGCACGACGAACGGCGGCACGAGCTGGAATCCCGTGTTCATCGCGGGCATGACTTACGACCTGCTGGGACTGTTCTTCCTCGACACGCAGCTGGGATGGGCGACGGGGAGCGGCGGCCGCATCCTGCGCACGACGGACGGGGGACAGAGCTGGCTGAACTGCACGAGCGGCACGTCGAGCGATCTCAACCGCGTGGTGTTCACCGGCACCCATTACGGCTGGGCGGCGGGGGAAAGCGGTGTCTTGGTACGCAGCGTCAACGGCGGTGCGTCCTGGTCGCCGTGCACCTCGGGCACGATCAACGGCCTCGAGGGAATCGCTGCATCCGGGAGCACGATCATCTCGGTTGGTCTGTTCGGCGATATCCTCCGCTCCACGGACGGCAACTCGTTCGGCATGATCACGGGAGGGACGCGGGTGACGTTCAACGCCGTATGTGCCGCGGTTCCGTCGTCCGCCTGGGCGGTGGGAAGCGGGGGCTCGGTAATCATGACGAGCAGCGGCGGGCAGTACTGGCAGAGCCTGCAGAGCGGCACCATCGAAGCGCTCTACGGCGTCGACAATATCAACGGCAGCACAGTCGTCGCCTGCGGCAACGGCGGAGTCATCATCCGCAGCACGAACAGTGGTCAGTCGTGGTCGCCCATCCAGAGCGGTGTGAGCGTTCCGCTCAACGGCATCGACCTGCTGCCGAACGGGACAGGCTACATCGTGGGCAGCAGCGGCCGCATCCTCAAGACGACCAACGGCGGAGCAGGCTGGTACGCGGTCGCGAGCGGGACGCTCGAATCGCTGAACGCCGTGCATTTCACGGACAGGGACCACGGGACGGTGGTAGGATCGGGCGGCATCGTCCTGGGCACCACCAACGGCGGGTACACCTGGCAGCCGCAGCAGGGCTGGACGCTCGACGCGCTGTTCGGCGTGATCCGCGAGGGCGATGAAGGGATGATCTGCGGCGACGACGGTACGATGATCTTCACCAGCGATGGCGGAGCGAGCTGGACGACCCGCACGGTGCCGACCATGGCAGCGCTGTTCCACCTGACGCATCCCGCGCCCGGCGAATACGCGGCAGTGGGTGAGGACGGGGTGATCCTGCGCACGAGCAATCGCGGCATCACCTGGGTGCGGGAAATCTCGCACGCGACCAACACGATCTACGGCGCGGACGCGCATGGCGGAACGGTCTATGCCGTGGGTGATTTCGGGATGGCGCTGCGCAATACCGCCTACCCGTACCCGATCGAACTGCGCAGCTTTTCCGCCGAGCGGGAAAACGGATGCGTGCATCTTCAATGGGTGACGGAGCGCGAAGAGGCCCATCTCGGCATCGCGCTGCAGCGATCGGCTGCCTCGAATTGGGGCGACCTCGCATACTTCCCCGCGCAGGGCATCCATGGGGGCCGCTATGAATGGACGGACTGTGATGTGGTTCCTGGTCGGGATCCCGGCATTCGACTTTACCGGCTGAAGTCGATTGGTACCGCGGGCGATGAATCCTACAGTCAGGAAATCGAAGTCCGGGCTGAAGTCCCGGACGGAACTCTCACCGTCGACATCTGGCCGCAGCCTTCGCGCGGTGATGTATACTGCCTGGTACGCGGGGGCGACACCGGGGCAGGGCTGACGGTGATCGATGCGCTCGGCAGGGTCGTCTACAAGGCGGTACAATCAGACTACTCCTCTGCGGGACCGGCCGTCATTCCTTCGCGTGCCTTTCCCGCCTCCGGAATCTACATGCTGCTCATCGGCGATTTACACTCCTCGATCGTACGAACGATCATGGTGTCGAGATGAGAGCGATACTTTCCACGACATTGTTCCTCGCGATCCTGACGTTCTCCGGAGTCGCGCAGCAGCGTGTGCTCGTGCTGTTCGAAGGACCCGATACCGAGGCGAACCTCGGACGGGGCGATGCGTTCCAGCTCGCGCAACTCATGGGACATTTCAATACCCGCACGGATGTCAGGTCCGTCGAGGACTACCGTGCGGGCGAAATGAAGTCGTATGACCTCGTCGCCTTCATCGGATACACCCTGCACTGCAAGCCGTCCGCCGTGTTCATGAAGGACATGCTCGACAGAAAGCGGACCGCGCTCTGGCTCCATACCGGCATGACCGCGTTCGGCCGCGCGCATGACCTCGGCAGGCGTTTCGGCTTCACGCCGACAATGGTGGATACCGCACGGGGCTGGACACAGGTGCGCCGCGGGAACGATATTTTCACGAAGACCGAACCGAACATCACGCTCTGCCGCATTACCAATGCCGGGCGCTGCACGGAAGTAGCCACAGCCCTCTCGAAACGCAAGGGACGCACACCTTACGCGCTGCGCAGCGGCAATTTCTGGTACGTGGCCGATTCTCCCTTCGCTCTCGCCTACGAGCATGACCGCTACCTCCTGTTCGCGGACCTGCTTCATGATATACTCGGCGAGAATCACCGCTCGTCGCATCGCGCGCTGATCCGCATCGAGGACATCCATCCCCTCGAAGATCCCGATCGCCTGCGCGATGTCGCGGACGTGTTGCATGACGAAGGCGTGCCCTTCCTGATCGGTCTCGTGCCTTATTATGTCGATACGGAAGCGGGCCTCCGCATCAGCCTGACCGACAAGCCGGACCTGGTCGAGGCGATACAGTACATGGTGCGCAAGGGCGGATCGGTCATCATGCACGGAGCCACGCATCAATACAAAGGCGTCACCGCCGTCGATTACGAATTCTGGGACATCGCCACAAACGCACCGATCGAGCATGAGACTCTCGAATACGTGCGCGGGAAGGTGAGCGACGGTGTCGAGGAATGCATCCGCAACGGCATCTATCCGATCGCGTGGGAGACGCCGCATTACACGGGTTCGATGATCACGTACAGCGCGCTTTCAACCATTTTCTCCTCGGCGATGGAGCAGCGCAGCGCGATCAACAATGCGGACTACACGCAGTATTTCCCCTACACGATCCAGCGCGACAATCACGGACAGAAACTCTACGCGGAGAACCTTGGCTACGTGCCCTTCGATCCGCACGATCCCTCGGTATCGAGCGAAGCGGTCGACAACATCATCGCAAACGCAAAGGTGAATCTCGCCGTGCGCGACGGCTTCGCATCCTGCTTTTTCCATTCCTTCGTGCCGCTCGACAATCTCCGGCGTCTTGTCCGCGGAGTGCGCGCCCTGGGCTACACGTACATGGATCTGCAGCGGCAGAATAATTTCGTGCTGCTGCACGACAAGGCCATCGTGACCGGCAAGGCGGATTTCTCGATCGAAATGCGCGACCAGTACCTGCGCGAATACTGGTTCGACCGGA
Source organism: uncultured Chromatiales bacterium (assembly GCA_964635845.1). Taxonomy (GTDB): domain Bacteria; phylum Bacteroidota; class Ignavibacteria; order SZUA-365; family SZUA-365; genus SZUA-365. Next base: position 22,271 of record CAZWNO010000031.1, on the reverse strand, counting down.
GGGGAGAGGTGATCCGTACCGCGGTAACACCGCGGCGATTGAACGGTGTGGTCAAGCGGTCCGTCGCGCTGCGCGACGGACAGCTCTATCTCGCGACGCCGACCGAGATCCGGCAGTATGAAGACGGTTTCCTGAGCGGTCTTTCGCGCAAGCTGCGGTCCTGGTATGACGATGTGTTCGGGGAAGAGGAAACCCGCGCGGAGATGCGCGTGACCGTCCTCTGGGATTCGCTCGCGACCGGTGGCGGGATGCGGAATCAGCAGAGTTTCGTATCCGCATTTCGTACAATGGGCATCCGCGCCGACACCCTGCACATCGGCGGACGCTTCAGCTCCCGGCGCGGCAATCTTCTCGTCGTGCCGTCGAACGCCGTCGAACGCCTGGACAATACGCAGTTCAGTGAACTGGTCGAGTGGGTGCGGGCGGGAGGCAACGTGATCACGGACGGGAAGTCCGAATTCGCCCTCGAACTCGGACTGCGGTACACGGGCACGTCGATTTCGGTGACCGGGCTCAGCGAGCGGCTGTATCCCGAGGAGCGCGTGTCCTGGCAGACACGGACGCCGTCGGTGAAATTCGAACTGGAGCCGGGCGACATCATCCTTGCCACCGATCCTGAAACGGAGGTGCCGGTGGTTATCGGGCGCCGCTTCGGGAAAGGCAGGCTGCTCTACCTCGGCACGCGCTTCGATCCGATCAGCGGCGCCGGATACAGCCGGTATCCCTATCTCATGCAGTACCTGGCGCAGCTCGCGGATCTGCATCCCGTGTTCCGCCGCGATGCCCTCGAACTGTACTTCGATCCCGGCTTCCGCAACAATATTCCCATCGAATCGCTGGTGCGCCGCTGGGTCGAGCACGGCGTGCGCGCGATTTACGTGGGCAGCTGGCACGACTACCGCGCATACACCTACGACTACGACCGCCTCATCCGGCTGTGCCATGAGAATGGCATCCTCGTCTACGCGTGGCTCGAATCGCCGCAGGTGAGCCACAAGTTCTGGGAGGCCCATCCCGAATGGCGCGAGAAAAACGTGCATGGCGCGGACAACAGGGCGTCGTGGCGCTATCCGCTCGCGATGACCGACACGGCAGCGGTCGCGGCAATGATGCGCGACTATCGGCAGTTCCTGACGAGGCACGATTTCGACGGTGTCAACATCGCCGAGGTCTATTTCGAATCAGACATACGGGGTCCGATGGAGCCGGGGAGCTTCGCGCCGATGCATCCGAGCGCGCGGGCCGGATTCCGCCGCAGGCATGGATTCGATCCGATACAGCTGTTCGATCCCGCTTCGACCATGCACTGGCGGAGCAATCCGGCAGCCTGGAAGCTGTTCGAAGACTACCGAGTCGACGTGGTCATCGAAATGCACCGCAGGCTGCTCGCGCTCGCGACTGACATGCGGCGCGGCAAGCCGGGCTTCGGCGTGCTCGTCACGATGCTCGATCAGATCGGTACGCCCGACCTGCGGCGCTCGCAGGGCGTCGACATGCGCCGCATCATCGCGCTACGGAACGAATTCGATTTCCGGCTCGTCGTCGAGGACCCGATGTCGCGCTGGTCCGAGGATCCCCGCCGATATCACGACATCGCCCGCCAGTACCGCGCGCTGCTCGGCGATGACTTCCTGCTCGACGTCAATATCCTGCGGTTCCGAAGCGAGGAACAGCCGACGCCGTTTCCGACACTCGTGCAGTCCGGCATCGAGGCGTTTCACCTCTACCGCAGCAGCAGCAGCGAGACGGAGCGGACGTTGGTGTACGCGGAATCGAGCATCAATCCCCAGGATCTTCCGTACCTCGGATACGCCTCGACCGGCAAGGCCGATATCCGGCACACCGCTGACGGGTATGTCGTCTCCTCGCCGCATTCGCTGACACTGGAACTGGGCGAGCGGCAGCACTCCATCCTCGTCGACGGGGTGATGCGCACCTCCGCGGGTGACGGACGATTCCTCATCCCCGCCGGTCGCCACGTCATCACGATCGGCAAAGAGGGCGAAAGCCTGTTCGACGCGAACACGCTTCATGCGACGCTCCGCAGCTGCTCGGGAAACGTGCTGGCGATCGAGGAAAGCCGGCGCAGCATCGCTTTCACCTATGACAGCGAGGAACGATGCTACGCCACGACGAACAAGAAACCGCTCGAGGTCATCATCGACGGTACGCCGGCGGCGGTCCCGATCCGTGAAGGCATCGAGCGCTATTCGGTCCGTCTGCCCGCGGGCAGGCATACCGTCCGCATCGTCACTGAGGGGACAGTCGCGTACAGCATTCACGTGACGAGCCTCTGGTCGTCGACGCTCATTGTGCTCTTCGGCGCGATCTCGCTGTTCCTTCTCGTCGTGCTCTACCTGATCGTGCGCATACGCAGAAGACGCACAGTCACATGGGCTGTGGACGCGCCGGGAGGGAAGTCATGACGGAGATCCTCCAGCAACTCGCCGAAGGCCTGTTCGTCGTGGCCGTCATTCTCATCTGGTTCATGATCGGCTGGCAGCTGCTGCTCACCCTTGCGGGCTATTTCCATCAGAGTGCGTCGCTGCGGGAGCAGCGGAAGATCGACGCGATGGAATTCGAGTATCCTCCCGTATCCATTCTCATCCCCGCGCACAACGAGGAGATCGTCATCCGGCGCACACTCGAGGCCATGTGCGCGCTGGAGTATCCCGCCGACCGCCTCGAGATCATCGTGATCAACGACGGAAGTTCCGACGGTACCGGTGATATCGTGCGAGAATTCGCGGCGCGAGATTCGCGCGTCGTCTGCTACGACGTGCCGCAGGGGCAGGGAGGGAAGGGTAAGTCCCGGGCCCTGAATCTCGGTCTCGCGCGAGCGTCGCATCCCTACATCGCCGTGTACGACGCGGACAACACCCCCGAACCGGCGGCGCTGCGCTATCTCGCCGCCCAGTTGCTCCTGCATCCCGAACTCGGTGCCGTGCTCGGCAAATTCCGCACGGTGAACCGGAAACGCACGCTGCTCACGCGCTTCATCAATATCGAGACGCTGAGTTTTCAGTCCATCCTCCAGGCGGGCCGATGGAAGCTCCTCCGCATCGCGACGCTGCCGGGCACGAATTTCCTCATGCGTCGCTCGCTTATCGAGGAGATGGATGGCTGGGACGAGGGCGCCATCACGGAGGATTCGGAGCTGAGCATCCGAATGTACATCGCCGGATGGAAGATCAAGTTCATCCCGTACTCGGTCACCTGGGAGCAGGAACCCGAGACCTGGAGCGTATGGCTGCGGCAGCGGACCCGCTGGGTGCGCGGAAACAACTACGTCTCGAAGAAATTCCTCAGCGAGATAGGAACGGTCCCGGGACTCTTCCTCCGCTTCGAACTGCTGTATTCCGTTGCGCTGTATTATATTTTCTTCGTCGCGATTCTAATATCGGACATCCTTTTCCTGCTTTCGGTCACGGGCGTCATCGCCATTCCCCTTCCGGGTCCCTACACGCTCGTCTGGGTGATGGCCATCGTCCTGTTTTTCGCGGAGATCATGCTGGCGCTGTCATATGACAGGGAGGACACTCCCGCGGCGTTCATTCTCATCGGGCTCATGTACTTCACGTACTGCCAGCTCTGGCTCGTCGTGGTGGGCATGGCGTTTCACAAGGATGTAATCAAGAAGGAGAAAATGTCCTGGGCGAAGACCACGCGCTTCGCGCATCTGGAGAAGGGATCATGAGGACGACCGCTTTCCTGCTCTTCATGATCCTCATCGCTCCGTCCGCCGGAGCGCAGCATTTCTCGATCTTCACCTCGAGCATGTACGACGACAACAGCTTCGCCTTCTACGAGAAGCGCGCGGATGTGTATCACTCCATTTTCGGGGCGCTCAACGCGGACACGCAGGGCGATTACACCTACCTGCAGGGCTACTACTACGGCGCCGTGGTGCTTTTCCGCACCTACGACGAACGGACCTACCACATCCACACAGTCGGCGCGTATGCGCAGATCCAGTTGAATTATCGGGCGGAGGAGGCGGTCGTAGGGGCGAACCACCGTGATCGGGACGATGACGTATCGCAACCCACATCTGACGACGAAACCACTGAACGTCCGGATTCATCGTCGGTTCGCCCGGACGAAATGCCGGATCAACCGGATGACGATTCGCAACCGATGTCCCCGGACGATCTGGACGAAGGTCCGGATTCATCGTCGGTTCGCCCGGACGAAACGCCGGATACAACGGATGACGATTCGCAACCGATGTCCTCGGACGATCCGGACGAAGGTCCGGATTCATCGTCGGTTCGCCCGGACGAAATGCCGGATCAACCGGATGAACCGGTATTCAGCGACAGCCTGGTCTCCTACCTGTTCGTCATTCCGCAGATCGGGGGACGTTTCGATCAGGAGCTGTGGGACTTCTATGATTTCCAGCGCGCCTCGCTGCTCCTGCGCCTGCGCATGCATCTCGCGGGGGGCGTCATGCTGCGGCCGCATTACACCATTCAGTACAAGGTATATCCGAATCTCGTGCAGTTCTCCCATCTCGAGCAACTCGGGGGACTGCTGCTCAACCGTTCGCTCGGCGGCGCCTTCGAGGTATTTGCCGGTGTGGATGCAGGACACAAGACCTACACCGAGGACGTGAACGACACCCTCTGGGTCGAGGACAGGAAGTCAGGGAAGGGGAAGGGCGGAGTCAAGCCGCCGAAGGCCGTGATATCGCAGTTCTCCACGCCGTCGACGACGCAGTTCGTTCTCTCGGCCGGACTCGTGTGGGATATCCTCCCAGCTACGGAACTCGCGCTCTCGTATCTCCGACGGAGCAACCTGACGAACGACGCCCGCTTCGTCAACGAGGAAGCGGTATTCGGAACGACGGAGGACGAGATTTTCGACGATCACTACGGATACCAGTCGAGTGAAATCCGCCTGCAGCTCGAGGGAGTGCTGCCGGGGAAACTGCGCACCCTCGGATCGCTCCAGCTGTTCGACAAGCGGTATCCGCGGACGGCGACCGACCTGTTCGGCGTCGCGCAACCGGGATCGCCGCAGCGGACGGATTTCCGGTTGCAGTTCCAGCTGCAGGTCCTCTACCCGCTGTTCCGCGCGGCGGACGGAACAGGCCTTTCGGTCGGGCTGATGTACGGTTTCGTGCGCAACCAGTCGAACAACGCCTATCACGATTACAACATTCACCAGGCTGCCCTGCTGCTCTCCGGCGATTGGTAAGGGGACAATTTTCCCGGTTTTTCCTATCTTTCCTGTCTTGAGTCTTTCGCAGACAGACATGCGAAATCCAATCATGTCTCACTGATCAGGAACAGGATGCATATGATGCTACGAAATTTCCTTCGTTCCGTCGCGGTCGCTCTGGCGGTCATACTGCTCGCCGGCTGCGGTTCGAGCGGCGAAATGTCGACCTACGACATGGCGAAGCAGGCGCAGCTCGAACAGGTCCGCGCCGGAAAATTCGACAGCGGCCGCATGTGGACTTTCGAGGCCGCTCCCGTGGACTTTTTCCAGAAGACCTACAATTTCCGTCCCACACAGGAATGGCTCGATGATGTCCGGCTTTCCTCCCTCCGCATGTCCACCGGCTGCTCGGCCAGCTTCGTGAGCGGTGACGGGCTGGTGATGACCAATCACCACTGCGCGCGCGGCACATTCGCGGGAATCCAGAAGGAAGGCGAGAACCTGCTCGCCACCGGGTTCTTTGCCGAGCGTCTCGAGGACGAACGCAAGATCCCCAACGTCTACTTCGAACAGCTCGTCGCCATCCGCGATGTGAGCGGTGAGATCCACGCCGCGATGGACGCGGCGGCGACGGACGAAGCGCGGCTCGAGATCCGTGACAAGACCATCGAGGAAATCCAGAAGCGCGCCAAGGAGGAGAGCGGGCACCGCGCGCAGGTCGTCACCCTCTACCACGGCGGACGCTACTCGCTCTACCTCTACAAGCGTTTCGATGACGTGCGCCTGGTGCTGGCACCGGAACTGCAGATCGCGCATTTCGGCGGCGACTACGATAATTTCACGTACCCGCGTTACTGTCTCGACTTCACCTTCGTGCGTCTCTACGACAAGGACGGCAAGCCCTACAAACCGGACAATTACTTCAACTGGAGCAAAAAAGGCGCGAAGGAAAACGAACCCGTGTTCGTCATCGGGAATCCCGGCAGCACGAACCGTCTGAGCACCGCCGATCAGCTCGCATACTATCGGGATGTGCAGTATCCGTTTGTCTCCAATATGTTCAACGACCGTATGGAGGCCATGCTGCTGTACGTCGAGATGCATCCGGAAAAGAAGCAGGAAATGAAGACGCAGATCCTCAGCGTCTCGAACGGCCAGAAGTCGTTCATGGGACGCCTCGACGGATTGCGCGACGACGTGCTGATGCAGCGCCGCCGCGATTTCGACCGGCAGTTCCAGGCCGAGGTGATGAAGCGTCCGGAACTCAAGGCGAAATACGGCCACGTCTGGACGGAGATCGCGCAAACGCGTGAAAGGATGCGCGCGGTCTCGTCGGACCTGTTCGGCCTGCGCGCGAGCGGACTCGGCATTTCCGCCCACTACATCAAGGCCGGCGCGCTCGCGGCACTCGCAGCCCAGCTGCAGAAGCCCGAGGAAGAGCGCGACGCACAGTTCAAAGCCGGGAAACTCGACCTTGTGAAACTCGCGATCGCCAAGCCGCTGAGCGTGGATGCCGACATGGAAATCCTCACGCTCGAACGCCAGCTCAAGACGATGGCCGGGCAGCTCGGGAAAGAGGATCCCGTCGTACAGACCCTGATGCAGGGACGCACCTGCAAGGAGGCCGCGAAAGCGCTGCCCGCGGAATCACTGCTCGGGGACTCGGTGAAGCTCGCAGCGCTGATCGACGGCGCTCCGCAATCGATCCTCCAGTGCAGGGATCCCTTCGTCGCTGCGGCGCTGCGCGCGTATCCGCGTCTGGCCGAGGCGAGCCGGATTTCAATAGAAATGAGCGCCCGTGACGAAGTGAACCGCACGCTCCTCGGTCGCGCGCTGTACGACGTCTACGGGACCGACATTCCTCCCGACGCCACCTTCACCCTCCGCATCGCGGACGGTGTCGTGAAGGGATATGACTACAACGGGACGAAGGCGCCCGCTTCGACGACGTTTTACGGACTCTACGACCGCTACCATTCGAATCCCGGTTCAGAGGCATGGGAACTTCCCGCGCGTTGGACGACACCTCCGGCCGGTCTCGATCTTTCCGCCCCGATGGATTTCGTCTCGACCAATGACATCATCGGCGGAAATTCCGGAAGCCCGATGATCAATGCGGATCGTGAGATCGTCGGCCTGATCTTCGACGGCAATATCGAGAGCCTGCCCGGCGATTTCATCTTCGCCGAGGACGCCGGCAACCGCACGGTCTCGGTGCATTCCTCCGGCATTCTCGAGGCGATCCGCCATGCCTTCAAGGCCGACCGAGTCGCGAAGGAACTCGAGCGCGGAAGCATTCCCGCGATGGACTGATCGCCCAGCACCAGCATCTCCGGAATCCCGGATCCAGGACCGCCTCGCAGCGGTCCTTTTTTTTCTCCCGATCCGGTTGAAACTTCGCAAATGTCCCTCCGTATGGATTTCATTGGCCTGGCGTCACTGCGCCGTTCCTCATCTCGCGGAATTTGCTTACCTTCTCTTTTTACCCCACTGCAGGGATACCTCCGACCCTTCACTTATCCTCATAGCTACAGGACCTTTTACATGATGCGAAACATGGTACAAAAGGGAATGCTCGTCCTTCTCGCTGCGGTGTTGTTCGCGGCATGCAGCAGCACGCAGGAGCTGACACCCTACCAGAAGGCCAAGCAGGCCGAACTCGAGAGCATCGAAGCACAGCGCTTCGACAACGGCCGGATGTGGACGTTCGATTACCCGCCGATGGAGTATTTCAAGGAGGAATACAAGTTCACTCCCGATCAGAAATGGATGGACGACGTGCGCATGTCCGCGCTTCGTTTCGCCACCTGGTGCTCCGCCTCCTTCGTCAGTGCCGACGGTCTCGTGATGACCAATCATCATTGCGGGCGCGATCCCGTCGAGCAGGTTTCGCGCGAAGGCGAGCATCTGACCACACATGGTTTCGCTGCCGCGACGCTCGCGGATGAGCGCAAGGTCGACGGCCTCTTTGTCGAACAGCTCGTCGAAATCCGTGACGTCACCGACCAGGTGATCGCCGCGATGGACGCCGCGACGACCGATCAGGATCGCCTGACCGCCCGCGACAGGAAAATCAGCGATATCGAGGAAACGCTCTCGAAGGAAACGGGAAATCGCTGCCAGCTCGTGACCTTCTTCAACGGCGGCAAGTATTCCGCCTACATCTACAAGCGGTACGACGACGTGCGCCTCGTGTTCTCGCCGGAACTGCAGATCGGTTTCTTCGGCGGCGATGATGACAACTTCACCTATCCGCGTTACACCCTCGACTGTAATTTCTTCCGCGTGTACGGCGAGGATGGCAAGCCGCTGAAGACGGACCACTATTACAAGTGGAGCGCGAACGGACCTGCCGAGGGCGAACTCGTGTTCACCGTCGGCAATCCCGGCAGCACGGGACGACTCAGCACCTCCGAACAGCTGGAATTTAACCGCGACGTCCAGGTTCCCTGGGTCTCGAATCTGCTCGACGACTACGTCGACGTGTTCAAGCAGTACATGAAGCTGCATCCGGAGCAGAAGGAAGAGATGACGAATCAGCTCTTCAGCATGGCCAATTCGCAGAAGGTGTACAAGGGACAGCGCGCCGGTCTCGAGAACGACGTGCTGATGCAACGCCGAAAGGACTTCGACCGCAAGTTCCGCGCCCAGGTCATGGCGAAGCCGGCACTCGCGGCGAAGTACGGCCACGTCTGGGACGAGATCGCCGAGTCGAGGCAGAAGGTGCGCGAAGTGGCACCGGAACTCCTTGCGCTGCGCTTCGACGTTCTCGGCGTTCCGGAGTACATCAATCAGGCGATGAGCCTCGTGCGGCTGTCGCATGAACTGGCAAAGCCCGAGGAGGAGCGCGCGAATGCGTACAAAGGCAATGCGCTCAACCTCACGCTGCGGTCGCTCAAAAAGTTCAAACCCGCCGACATGGACATGGAGCGTCTGACGTTTGCGAAAAAGCTCCTCATGATGCTGCGTCAGCTCGGTCCGAACGACCCGATCGTGCAGACGGCGCTCAAGGGCCAGAACTGCGAAGATGCTGCGCGCCGCCTGCTATCCGAGACCGTGCTTGCGGACTCGGTGAAGTTCGAGCAGTTCGCCGCCGGACTTCCAGAATCGGTGAACTCGTCCGACGATCCGCTGATCGTCATCGCCCGCATGGCGTACCCGCGCCGCGAGGCCGCGTCGCAGGTAGCCAGTGCGGTTCGCGCACGCGATCAGGTGAACAACACGCTCCTCGGCCGCGCACTCTTCGAGATCTACGGCACGTCGATTCCACCGGACGCCACGTTCACGCTGCGCATCAGCGACGGCGTCGTGCAGGGCAACGAATACAACGGCACGAAGGCGCCGGCATTCACCACGTTCTACGGCATGTACGACCGTCATTACTCCTTCCCGGACGATGAGCAGTGGGCGCTGCCGGAACGCTGGCTGAAGCCTTCGCCGGACTTCGACATGAACACCCCGCTGAATTTCGTTTCCACCAACGACATCATCGGCGGCAATTCGGGAAGTCCGCTCATCAACCGCAACAAGGAAATCGTCGGTCTCGCCTTCGACGGCAACATCGAGAGCCTCCCGGGTGAATTCATATTCGCGCCCGAGCTTGGCAACCGCACGGTCTCGGTGCACTCCGCGGCCATGATCGAAGCGATCAACGATATCTACCGTCTCGAACGTCTCGGCCGTGAACTGCGCGCGGGCAAGATCGTCGAATAATAGTCACGGTATCCGGTACAATGAAAAACCCCGCCGCGGCGGGGTTTTTCATTGCTGGACCGAGCTAGGAGCTATTGCGCGACGAGATTGCGCGCTTCGGCGAATTCACGTCCCGCGCGCAGCGCGGCGATGTTCTGCGAGACGACAAGCTCGCCCTTGCGGGCGAAAATCTTGTCGATCGCGTGCTCGAAGTCTCCGATCGTGAAGGGTATGAACAGCGATGCCGCGCCGAGAATGACGATATTCATCGAGCGGGCGGTCGCGACTTCGCGCGCGATTTTTTCCCCGTCGATGAGCATGCCTCGCGGCATGGCTTCGATCGTGCGCCAGACCTCCTCGAAATCCGGGTAGTTCGAGATATTCACGAAGGGCTTCTTGTTGGTGACGATCCATCCCAGCGGAGAGAGGAACGAGGTGTAGCGCAAGGCCTCCATCGGCTCGACCGAGATGATCAGGTCCGTGCGGCCTTCGGGGATGAGGTCGGAGTGGATCGGCTTGTCACTGATGCGCAGGTGCGACTGCACGTCGCCTCCGCGCTGCGACATGCCGTGCACCTCGGCCTGCTTCACGTGCAGGCCGAGTTCTACCGCGGCATGGCCGATGATGGTGGCGATGGTGAGAATGCCCTGTCCTCCGACGCCGGCGAGAATGATATCGCGTTTCATGCCTCTGCCTCCTTCGGGAGCTTGATCACCACCTTGGCCGTCTGAATGCATTCACGACGTTCGATGATCACCGACACTCCGCGGTAGTACAGTTCCTTTGTGATGGCGGCAACGTTGGTCTCGTGATTCTTTTTCAGCGGTTCCACCACGATGATATGCTCCTCGGGCACCCCGAGACCCTTGCAGATGTCCTCGAGCCTGCCGCGGGCGGCCGATCTCTGCCCGCCGGTCATGCCCGTGGTCTCGTTGTCGACGATCATGATGGTGATTGGTGTGTTCTCGATAATGGCATCCAGAAGTCCTGTCATCCCGGAATGCGTGAAGGTCGAATCGCCGATGACCGCCACGGCGGGGAAGAGTCCCGCGTCCGCCGCGCCCTTGGCCATGGTGATCGACGCGCCCATGTCCACGCAGCTGTTGATGGAATGGAAGGGTGCGAGCGCGCCGAGCGTGTAGCAGCCGATGTCGCTGAAGACGCGTCCCGGCTCGAGTTCCTTCAGCGCTTCGTTGAGCGCGTTGTAGCTGTCGATATGCGGACAGCCCTTGCAGAGTTCGGGCGGACGCGGCTGGACGATCGCGGGCCTGTCCGCGCCCGTGGCAATGTCCTTACCCAGCGCTTTCGCAACGATGTTCGGATTGAGCTCGCCCGCGCGGGGGATGGTGCCGTCGAGACGGCCGGAGACGTTGAACGGGGTGTCGAGGAGACCGCGGATTTGTTCCTCGAGCATCGGGGCGCCTTCCTCGAGCACCAGCACGCGCTCGCAGCTGTCGAGGATGCGCTTGACCATGTTCCGAGGCACGGGGTACTGTCCGATCTTGAGGACGGGGTGCGGGCAGCCTTCGGGGTAGGTCTCCATCAGATAGTTGTATCCGATGCCGCAGGCGATGATGCCCAGTGACTTGTCGTCCGCGTCCTCGTAGCGGTTCAGCGGCGACGTCTCCGACTCTTCCTCGAAGGCGGCCTGCTTGCCGAGCAGCGACTGGTAGTTTTTCCGCGCAATGGCGGGGAGCAGGACGAACTGACGACGTTCGGCGGGCAATCGGAGTTCGTTCTCCGGCCGCGGTTCCGAGAGTTCGACGCCCGCGCGTGAATGCGCGAGGCGCGTGGTGATGCGCAGCAGGACGGGCGTACCGTACTTCTCCGAGAGTTCGAGCCCGTACTGCGCTGCGAGGTAGCACTCCTGCTGATTCGCTGGTTCGAGCATCGGTACGAGGGCGAATTTCCCGTAGAAGCGGGAATCCTGTTCGTTCTGCGACGAATGCATCGACGGGTCATCGGCGGAGACGACGAGCAGTCCGCCATTCGCGCCCGTGATTCCGGCGTTGACGAAACCGTCGGCGGCGACATTCAGACCGACGTGCTTCATGCAGGCCATCGCGCGCTTTCCGGCATAGGACATGCCGAGCGCCGACTCCATGGCGGTTTTTTCGTTCGTGCTCCAGTCCGAGTGCACTCCCCGATCGCGGGCTTGCTTCGAACGCTGGAGGTATTCGGTAATCTCCGTTGACGGCGTGCCGGGGTATGCGTAGACCCCGGAGAGCCCGGCGTCGAGCGCGCCTTGCGCGATCGCTTCGTCGCCGAGCAGCAGCATCCGTTTCATGGGTGCTCCTTTAGGTGTGAAATAGCTATTCCTGTTGGCCGGCGGATGAGTACCCCGGGCATCTCCTGTCTGGCCGGCGGATGAGTATCCCGGGCATCAGACCCAAAGATAATACCCCATTGTCTTTTATCCTACCCGCGTCAGGGATTTCCGCGATGCCGATCGACGAATGGTCGCGGATTCGACGGCTTCGCCGGGAAAAAAATACCCGCGGGAGGCCGTGGTAACGGAATTTTCGTCTCCCGCTCATCGAATCCTAACAATGAAACCGCGATATTTATGGCACGAATGCGGAAACAGGATGTGAGCGTCAATGGCGAGAGCGGATGTACTGCTGGTTGAGGACGAGGAAGAGATTCTCGAACTCGTTGCATACAACCTGGGCAAGGAAGGATACGCGGTGCGGAGAGCGGAGTCCGGCGAGACGGCGCTGCGTCAGGCGAAGTCGCAGCCGCCGGACCTGATCCTGCTCGACCTGATGCTCCCCGGCATCGACGGCCTCGAAGTGTGCAAGTCGCTCAAGGGAGATTCCGCGACGCGGCACATTCCCATCATCATGCTCACGGCGCGGAGCGAGGAAGCCGACATCGTCACCGGACTCGAACTGGGGGCGGACGATTACATCACGAAGCCCTTCAGCCGCCGCGTGCTGCTGGCGCGCATCAAGGCGGTGCTTCGCCGGCACAACGAAGGCGGGAGCATCGACGAAAACGGGCCGGTGCGAATACATGAATTCGTCATAAATCCCGGCCGGCATGAGGTGCTGCTCAACGATGCAGTGGTCGTGCTCACGCGGACGGAATTCCGGGTGCTGCATTTTCTGGCGAATCGGCCGGGCTGGGTGTTCACACGCTCGCAGATCGTCGAAGCGGTGCGGGGCGACGGGTATCCGGTGACCGATCGATCCGTGGATGTCCAGATCGTCGGCCTCCGGAAAAAACTCGGGGACGCGGGACGCTACATCGAGACCGTGCGCGGCGTCGGTTATCGTTTCGTGGAGTGAGGCATGAGGAAAAGAAAACTGTTCTGGCAGCTCTATCTCCTGAACCTCGTCCTCATTGTCGTGGCCCTCGGCGCATTCACGTATCTCACCACCAGGTCGTTCGAGAACAGGCTGCTCGAGCAGGTATCCGCGGATCTGCTGCTGCGCGCCGAACTCATGAGGGATGAGATAACGAGGACCTGGCGCCTGGAAGGGGAGGGCGCGGTGCAGAAGATCTGCCTGGATCTGGGGGAGCGCACGGCTACGCGTATCACGGTCATCGGAGTGGGCGGCCGCGTGATCGCGGACTCACGACACGATCCGCGCACGATGGAGAATCACGGCAATCGTCCGGAAATCCGCGGGGCGATGGCAGGCGCACCCAGTACCTACACGCGCTTCAGCAAAACGCTGGACATGAATTTCATGTATGCGGCGGTGCAGGTACGGGACGGTGGACGCATTCGCGGGATTCTGCGCGCCTCGGTTCCCCTGCGCACCGTGGAGACGAGTGTCCGCGTACTGCAGCTGCAGATTCTCCTCGGCGGGTTCGTGATCGCGGTACTTGCAGGGCTGGTCAGTTATTTCGTCTCGCGTCGCATCACGCGTCCCATCGAGGTGGTCAAGCAGGGCGCCCGCCGCTTCGCTGCCGGCGATCTCGAATTCCGCATGCCCGTGCCGCGCTCCGAGGAATTGAGCGATCTCGCGGAGGTCATGAACAACATGGCGGAGCAGCTGCAGCAGCGCATTTCCCAGATCACACAGCAGCACAGCGAGCAGGACGCGGTGCTTTCGAGCATGGTCGAGGGCGTGATCGCCTTCGATATGGAAGAGAGACTGATCAACATCAACCGCTCGGCGGCGACACTTCTGCGCATCAATTTCGAGAAGACTCGGGGGAAGAGCATCCAGGAAGTCGTGCGCAACGTCGGCCTTCAGCGTTTCGTCGAGCAGACCATGGCCAGCGGAGACGCAACGGAGGGGTTCATCACGCTCGTCGACGAGGTGGAACGCTTCCTCCAGGTCCATGGAAGCATCCTGCGCGACGGGCAGCGGAGGCCTCTCGGAGTGCTCGTCGTCATGAACGACTATACCGAGCTGCGCAGTCTCGAAAACGTCAGGCGGGAATTCGTCGCGAATGTTTCCCACGAGCTCAAGACGCCCATCACGAGCATCAAGGGATATGTCGAAACCCTGCTCGACGGAGCGATCAACGACAAGGAGGATGCGGTCCGGTTTCTCGAGGTCGTCTCGCGCCAGGCGGATCGTCTCAATGCAATCATCGAGGACCTGCTCAGCCTCTCCCGCATCGAGCAGGGCAGCGATCAGGAGCGCATAGCGTTCGAGCCGGCATCGGTATGTGACGTGCTTCATTCGGCCGTGCAGAGCTGCAGCGTCGACGCGGAGGTGAAAGGCATGCGGATACAGCTCGAGTGCGATCCCTCGCTGCGTGCCATCGTCAATCCGCCGCTGCTGGAGCAGGCCGTGGTCAACCTGATCAGCAACGCGATCAAGTACAGCGACGAAGGGAAGCGTATTGACGTGACCGCGGTCAGGACCGGGACCGGGCAGCTGCGGATCTCGGTCCGCGACGAGGGCTACGGAATCGAAGCGGAATTCCTGCCCCGGCTTTTCGAGCGGTTCTACCGCATCGACAAGGCGCGCAGCAGGAAACTGGGAGGGACGGGTCTCGGACTGGCGATCGTCAAGCACATCGCGCAGGCGCATCACGGCCAGATCGACGTCAGCAGTACGCCGGGCCGCGGAAGCGAATTCACACTGATCCTCCCCGGCGCGACGCCATCGTCCTCTACCGACATCGTCAGGTCACAGCAACAGCAGGACAGTCGATGAAACGGATCACAGGCACATGACGGGTAGACGCGCAGCAAATATCGAGCAGCTCAAGCGGAAAATCCTGCGCCTCTGCGCACTCGTGGAAGAGAGCGCGCGGCGATCAGTGATCGCCTTCCGGTCGCGAGACCGGCTGGCCGCTGTCGAGGTCATCAAGGTCGACGCGGAGATCAACGAACTCGAGATATCCATCGAGGAGGACTGCGTCGTCCTGCTCGACAGCCCCCGCGAAAGCCAAGATGACACGCGCTTCATCGTCGCGGTACTGAAGATGAACAGCGATCTCGAACGCATCGGCGATCTCGCCACGAATGTGGCGCGTCGCGTCCTGCATATCGGCCAGCATGACAAGGTGCAGTTTCCGCAGGAGCTGCTCACGCTGGCCGAGCACTCCCTCGACATGGTGACGCGGAGCATCGATGCGTTCGTCGATCTCGATACCGCGCTCGCGCGCAGTGTCTGCGAGCGCGACCAGGAAGTGGACAGGCTGAACAAGCGCATGTACAGCGTCGTGCAGGATCGCATTCTGGCCGATGCATCGCAGACGGAAAAGCTGATCAATTACCTGAGCATTTCGCGCTACCTCGAGCGCATCGCGGATCTGGCGACGAACATCGCCGAGGATGTCGTCTACATACAGGAAGGCCGGATTATCAGGCATCAGCTGAAATCCGATTCCGCGGAAGAGAGCTGACGGATGCGGACACAGACGCGCGCATATCTCTACGCTTGCGGAGCGATCCTCGCCTGGTCGACCGTCGCCTCGGCGTTCAAGCTCACCTTGGCGGAAACCGGAGTAGCGGAACTTCTTCTCGTATCCACCTGGTCCTCGCTGCTCGTGCTGCTCGCTGTCGCCGCCGTGCAGGGGAAGCTTCGGGCGGTGCGGCAATGGCCGCTGAGGGAATGGCGTCACGGCGCGCTGCTCGGGCTTCTCAATCCCTTCCTGTACTATCTCGTCCTGTTTCGCGCCTACGATCTCCTGCCGGCGCAGGAAGCGCAGCCGCTCAATTACACCTGGCCGATCGTGCTCGTGATTCTGTCCGCCGTCGTGCTCCGTCAGCGCGTGCGGTGGTACACCGGCCTTGCGATGGCGACGAGCTTCGTGGGTGTGATCGTCATCGCGACGCGGGGCGACATCCTCGCGCTCCATTTCGGCAGCGTCGAGGGAGTGATGCTGGCCGTGGGCAGTTCGCTGCTCTGGGCGCTCTACTGGGTGTTCAACATCCGCGGGGACACCGATCAGGTGCTCAGGCTCATGGTGAATTTCCTCTTCGGAAGCGTGTACGTTGGCGTGTACTACTTCACGATCCCGACGAGGGAACCGCTGACAATGGGGGGACTTTTCGGCGCGGCCTATGTCGGCGTATTCGAGATGGGACTCACCTTCGTGCTCTGGCTCCGTGCGCTGAGGCTTTCCAGCAGCACGGCGCTCGTGAGCAACCTGGTGTTTCTCTCTCCATTTCTCTCCCTGATCGTCATCCACTTCGTGGTGGGGGAGGAGATCGCTCTGTCTACCGTGGCGGGACTGCTGCTGATTGTCGGGGGGATCGTGATTCAGCGCGTCGGGGAGGGGCGGCCGTAGGGGCGAACCACCGTGATCGGGACGATGGACAGGCATGACCGGCGCGTGCTGTCGGAATCACTGTCCGTCCGTTATCATCGCCGGTTCGCCCGGTGGGGCGGTGCGATGGATTGTTCGTGGGCATCTCGGGATACGCGGTTGGTCAACGTCCGAGGATGGCATCCAGAAATTTCTGCAATCCACTTTTTTCGGCCATCCTTTGCGGGCGTTCCCACTTCCGGTAGCGGTCGGCGCGGACGAGTCCAACCGGTCCCTGGTAGATTCCGCCATGATAGAAAGTGTCATAAACCCGGACGGCGATGACGTTGCGTCCGTCACTGTTGATCAGTTGCGAGGGGATGGCATAGGCTCGCAGGGTAAGGTAGTTCTCGCTGCCGAATATTCTTCCACCTTCACCCGGCATGTGTCCGGTCTTGCCGATACGTCTGCCATTGAACCAGACCTCGTCCACGTCGTCGATCTTGCCCAGCAGGAGCAGGAGGGATGCACCCCGCAGTCGCGGATCGAGGACGAACTCGCGGCGATACCAGCCAAATCCGTCATACCCTTTCATTCCTTGCGTCTCCCAGTACGCAGGAACGAGCACGTCTTTCCAGCCCAGATCGTCATATGCGAGCGAGGAGCGTCTCGGATCGTCGCCGATGGCGAATTTCCACGTACCGCGGAGGGACTGGTCGGGAACGAGATACGCCTTGTCGCGATACAGACCGATCTCGCCTCGGAGGATGCCTCCCCCCATTTCTGCGTCATACACGCGCACAGCGATGGTATTTTCATCGCCGAATCGCAGGTACTCGTTCGGCAGATAGTACAGGCGCGGAACGTCGTATGCGCTCTCGTAATCCGGCGGCGGCTTGCCGCTGAATCCGACGAATCGCCCATTGACATACACTTCGTCGATATCGTCGATGTTGCCGAGATTCAGATACAGGGCATCGTTGCGCAATTTCGAGGCGAGGACGAAACGCGTGCGATACCAAGCCCATCCGTCATAACCCGGATAACCCTGGTCCTCCCAGAAAGCCGGCACTTGTATTTCATCCCACTGTTCATCGTCGAAGTCCGGTTTCGCCCAGGCCGGATCGTCGCCGATCGCGAATTTCCAGCGGCCTCGCAGGTTGAGCACGTGTTCCAGTTCCGCCTGCGCGAGGAGCGGCCCGGGGAGCAGCAGCGGGAGGAGGACGATCGCAGTGAATATGTGAATGTTCGTTCGCGGCATGTCGATGCAATTTGGTATTTCGCGCGCGCTCGCGTGTCGTGTGACGGTAAAATTTTGTCACCGAATGTCAGCGCACGAGCGATCGGGTCCGTGATCCCGCCGCCTGCAGCGCCATGCCGGCAGCGATCCAATCCGGCGGAACTTCGCGCTGGGCGTGCTCTTCCCACGGTTTCAGGCAGCTTCAGATGCCCCCGGTGAAAGCAGCTTGTAGCCTATCCCGTGGACCGTGAGGATGATGCGCGGACGTGCGGGATCGTACTCGATCCGCTGTCTGAGTTTCAGGATGAAATTGTCGATAGTGCGCGTGGAGATTGACTCGTCGTAGCCCCAGACATCCGTCAACAGCTGATCACGGCTCACGGTTTTTCCGCGATGCTTGAAGAGATGGTGGAGGACTTCGAATTCCTTGTGCGTGAGACTGACTTCCTTCCCGCTGTCCGACGCGGAGTATGAGTCGAAATCGACAAGAAGTTTCCCGATGAGGATCCGGGAGCCGGCACCGGACGGATCGCGTTCCGTACGTCGCAGTATCGCCTTGACGCGCGCGAGAAGTTCACGCAGGCTGAAGGGCTTCGTGATGTAATCGTCCGCCCCGAGTTCGAGTCCGAGCACGCGATCGAATTCCTCTCCTTTCGCGGTGAGCATGACGATCGGTGCGGTGATGCCGGCCTCGCGCACCCGCCGGCACACATCGAAGCCGTTCATTTTCGGCATCATGACGTCCAGGAGGATCAGATCGCAGGGCGTGGAGAGTATCAGCGCGAGTCCTTCCGCGCCATCCGCCGCCTCCGCCGTCGTGTAACCCTCGAACCGCAGATTGTCGACGAGTCCGCGGCGCATGTTCGCCTCATCTTCGATGATCAGGATATGTGCCATCCTATTTCCTCTCGCTGTGTTCGTGAACAGGAAAGACAAGCCGGAAGCTGCTGCCCTCGCCGGGAATGCTGTGGAGGTCGACGCGCCCGCCGTGCGCGCGCATGATGTGGTCCACCAGCGCGAGCCCCAGTCCGCTCCCTTTCGCCGTATGCACCAGTCCTTCGGATACGCGGTAGAATTTTTCGAACACCTTCCGGTGGAGGGAGGCGGGAATTCCGATGCCACGGTCCTGTACCTCGATCCATGCCGATCCGGCATCCGACCCGGTTCGCACCGTCACCTCTTTCGTGTCACTGCTGTATTTCATCGCATTGTCGAGCAGATTGATGAGCGATTCGGCGGCGGCTTCCCCGTCAATGTCGATCAGGGGAAGCCGGTCGGCCATGGCGACGGTGACGCTGAAGTCCTTCGCCTCGAGATGGGACCGGTAAATGCGCATCACTTCGGTCACTATGGCGTTCAAATCCTGCGGCGACTTGTGGTACTGCTTGTTCCCGGATTCGATGCGCGAGAACGCGAGGATGTTGTTGATCAGACGCGACAGCCGCTCGCTCTCCTGCACGATGATGCCATGATACGCATGCTGCTGTTCCGGATCGCGTATGCGCCGCATCTCCAGCGATTCGGCGTACATGCGGATCAGCGCCAGGGGCGTCCTCAGCTCATGCGAGACATTCGAGACGAAATCCGTTTTCATCTCGGCGAGCCGCAGTTCCCGCTTGAGATTGCGGTAGACGAACCACACACCGACGAGCAGCAGCAGGTCGACCGCGCCGAAGAGTAGGGTATTCCTCACGAAGCGTTCCCGCACAAGCGTTTCGACCGTCTGTCCGCGCAGCCGTATCCCGATCGAATAATCGGGAAACAGCCAGAGGCTGCTGCGCTGGTGCAGCGAAGCGCGGGTGTCGTCTGGAGAAGTGCTGGTGATGATGCGACCGCTGGCGGTTTCGCTGCATGCGAGGATGAACTCCGTGCCCGCGATCTCCTGGAACTTCATTGAAAGTATATTGCGGATGAAATTCTCCGAATCGATGCAAAGAACGGCGTACGCGTGCCGTCCGGCGGCATCGATGGCCGCCGTCACGAGGCAGAGGATGGCCGGTGTGCCGGGGGACGTCAGCAGCACGGACTCGATCTTGCGGTATCCGCTCTGCTGGAGCTGCCGCAGCCGCGTGAGCGCAGGTTTGCGGGCGGCGAGACTGTCGTGGAGCTGTGCGAGGAACCGCGTCAGCTGTTTCTCTCCGTCGCGCGCGGAGTCGGGTCTTTCCAGCACGCGGTGAATCGTGAAAAGCGTATCCAGCACCGCCGCGAACCGCACGGCGGGCTGTCTGATCAGCACATCGGGGAGCGGTTCCGATCGCGTCTCTGCCATCGCACCCGATGAACGGCCGCGTTCCGCTTCCCCGGTCCCGGAGAATGTACCGGCAGGAGCGTTAACGGAATTCTGCAGAGTGTTCATCCAGCCGTTCGAGATGTCCCAGGCGTACTGGTTGACGGAGAACAGCACCGCGTCGAGCTGGCGCTCGTATACGGCGGAGATCTCCTTCTCGGTATCGCTCAGGCGTGACAATTCGTACGCAGTGTAGAGCAGCGCCGGCAGTACGATCAGCGCGGTCATCACGAGCAGAAGGACGGAGAGCCGTTTTCGATTCAACGATGCCATGGATTTCCTGACGCGAATATGTGCATGCCCGTTGACACTTACAAAAACACATCGAATTGCTACATTGTATGAAAACGAAGGAATATAATGGAGAACACGGCGACACCTGAAGAAACGGTCCGTCTCCTGGAAGGCAGACTCCGTCAGGCGAAGGAACAACTGACCGTCTCCGACGCGGCGGCCGCGACGGGACTGCCTGCCGCACACATGCAGGACGCCCTCGAGGTTCTGATGAACCGCTATGTCTGTCGGCTGCGCGTGACGGAGAACGGCGAGGTGCTGTACGATTTCGGCGCCAGCCTTCGGCGGAGAGGGGAGAAAACCTTCCGCGAAAAACTGCAGACCGTCCGCGCATGGCTGTGGAAAGCGTTTACCGTGGGCTTCAAGGTCTGGATCACCGTGATGCTCGTCCTGTACTTCGTCGTGTTCGTTCTGCTTCTCCTGGCCCTGATGTTCTCGGGCCGCGACAGCAAGAAGGGCATCAAGCTCGACTGGATCGGCGACCTGTTCGCGGATCTCCTGTGGATCTCCTCGAGGAACATGGTGATCGTACGGACGATGGACGGCGCGGGTTACAACCACAAGGCCTATCGTCAGCGGAAGCGGCGCAGTGAAGAGGCGGAACCGCGGAAACGCCTGGTGCAGTCCGTGTACGATTTCGTATTCGGTCCTCCGCGTCCGAATTTTGATCCCTTCGCGAACGAGAAGGAAGTCGCCGCATGGCTGCGCGAGAACCGCGCCGTACTGACGATGACGGATCTGGTCGCGCTTGCCGGATGGACCTACGACCAGGCTTCGGAACGCATGGCGGATTATCTGACGCGATTCCGCGGGGAGGCGACGATCACGGACGACGGTGTATTGATCGGCGACTTCCAGCGCATGCTCGCAACCGGCGGCGCGCAGATCGAGAGCGGGAAGGTGGAGCTGTTCTGGGATGAATACGAAGCGCCCTATGAGATAACGGGCAACAGCGCGGGCAGGAACGCGGCGATCATCGCGGTGAACGCGTTCAACCTCATTTTCTCGATGGTGATCCTGTTCTCGTCCGGGACGCGTTCGCAGCTCGAATACCTGCTGTATGAGTTCGGCATCGACGGCGGATTGCTCCTGATCGTTCTCGGAATCATTCCATTCCTGTTTTCCGCATTGTTCTTCGCGGTGCCGCTGCTGCGGATGCCGTCCACACGCCGCCTCGAGACCGCGCGGAAACAGCGCAACGAGCACCGTCGCGTGCTCCGTCACATTTTCGCGCGGAAAGGCGGGGCGATCCCGCTCGCGGAGCTGCTTGCGGATGTGAATCGCGACGGCAGCCGCGCGATGACGGAGGCGGATGTCCGCCGCATCGTCGAGGAACTGCTTCCCATTTACGGCGGACGGAGCGATCTCACGGAGGACGGCACCGTGGTGTACATCTTCGACCGCATCGGCCGGGAGGAGGAGGCTGCGTCGTCCGTGCGCGATGAACGCTCTCATACAGGCCTCCTGGGCGAGGTGATCTTCGATACGGGAAATCCGCCCGCGTGAGATGGATTCCGCCTTCATTTTCCCGTATATTCCTTCCGCCATCCACTGGTAGAAAAAAATCGCACCTGCCCGGTATGCATCCACGGTGACGTGAGCATCAGTACACCGGATATCCCACTCCCCAGCCACGCCATGCACAGGAGAGCGTCATGTTCGAGAACGAAGAACATCGGTTGATCCGCAGTACCATTCGTGAATTTGCCGAGCAGGAAATCAAGCCGGTCGCGCGCGAGTACGATGAGAAAGAACAGTTCTCCTACGAGCTGACCAGAAAAATGGGAGAGATCGGACTGTTCGGCATTGTGGCTCCGCCGGAATACGGGGGACATGGCATGGACTACCTCTCGTACATCATCGCCGTGGAGGAACTCGCCCGCGTCGATGGTTCCCACGCGGCGACGGTGGCTGCCCACAATTCGCTCGGCA